>JBAZTH010000002.1:0-300000 GCA_041661965.1 Candidatus Margulisiibacteriota bacterium | reverse complement strand
CCGCCTTGATCAAAGAGATCAAACGCCGCCACGCGGTCTTGATCTTTATCTCGGTCGGTGAGATTGGTAAAGAAGGACTGGCTAAATTGTATGAAGCGGGGGCGCGGGGACTATTGGCCCGTTTTGAGACGAGCAACCCGGAGCTTTACGCTAATATCCACCCGGGGGATAAGCTCCAGGAGCGGATTGATGAACTGAAACATGCTTATGAGATCGGCTACCTGATTCTGACCGGCGGCTTGATCGGTCTGCCAACCCAGACCGAAGAGGATTTGCTCAACGATATTCTATTGGCCAAGGAACTCCAGGCCGAAATGTTCTCTTTTGGCCCGGTCTTGCCCGATGGGCCGAGGACCAGCCTGGTCTTAAAAACCCTGGCGGTCGCCCGCATCGTCGACCCGGTCAACGCCAAGATCCTGGTGACGACCGGTTTTGAGACCCTGGACCCAGCGGCGCGGCGGCTTGGGTTATTGGCGGGAGCGAACTCGGTCATGCTGAACGTCACGCCGATGAAGTACCGGAAACTTTATAGGATTTATCCCGATCGGGCGCACGTTGAAGAAGAGATTGGCGCGCAGATCAAAGAGACCCTCAACCTCCTGCAGTCGCTCGGCCGGGCGCCGACCGACCTGGGCCTTTAGCTGTTGGGACCCTCTTAAGGATCTTGAAAGGGCTTCCTTTTGTCAGGTTGAGCTTTACGCTTTTACCGTCATTAGACAGTCTGTATTCCGCCCTGATCATCTCGAAAGGCTTGGTTGACAGCCAGTAGCGCCAAACGCCTTTTGCCGCTGTGTATTTGTAGATCTTTCCATTCATGACCATCAGTCCGTTTGGGCGAAAAATTAATTCGCTGGAGTTTTTGTCGCCCCAATTACCGACCAGTCTTGGGTCGGCGAAAACCCCGCTGGTCAAGGCTAAAACAATGAGTAGACCGATAGATAAACGCTTGTTCATGACAGTCTCCTTTATGGATCGTAAGGTCATGATAATAAAAGGAGTGGTAGTTGTCAATCGACGGAGAAAAAAACCGATGCTTTCCTAGGCAGGAAACCAGCTCTTTAAGATGTCGACTGCTTCTACTAAGTTGGCACACCAGTTGTATAAAGAACGATGTTCAGCTTGCAGCTTTCCCGCCTGGGCAAGATATTCAAGCCAGGCGCGTAAGTTGGAGTTGTTGAAAGGGGCTAAGCCTTCGAGGGCTTGGGCCCGAGAAATCTCTTTAGTGGTAAAGTCGTAATTTATCAGGCGGATCTTGCCAATGATTGACGTGAGTTGCGCGTCTGTCCGGCAATTATCGGGCTGGACCGGTTTGTCGGCTTGAGCTTGGGCTGCGGTTATTTGTTCTGCCGGGATCGCGCGGAGAATGGCCGGCGGGAAGGTTGTCGGGCACTCTGGCTTGTCGGTTTGCTTTGCTGGCTGGGTCGGTGCTTTTAGGCGACCAAGGATCACGGCATGGAGAGTTGTGGGAGAACATTTCAAAAAAGCTTCGGAACAGTAGACTTTAAAGTTGATTTCCTTGATCTTAACTATCAAGCCAATATCTATAAAGCTCGTATATACACCAGGTACAACACCCAAGTCTAAGATAAATGGGAGAAAACCGTCTTCCAATCCACTTAGAGCGATCTTAACGCCGGCAAGCCCTTCATCACTGACGCGCCTGAAATCAAAGCCGGGGATGGCAACGATCTTGCCTGAAATGGGGCCGACATGAGGAGCCGGGAGACTCTTTTGTTCGGTAAAGAGCTCTAAGATCAGGGTTTGCTGCTGGGCTCCATGACTGGCCGATGTTTGTCCGGGCCGGGTTGCGGGGCTTTCCGCTCCGCGAGAATTCTCCGGGCGTTCTGGTTCGGTTCCTTGATGCCAATTAGAAGAACCGACTGGTTTCGCTAGGTCAGCAGCCGGTCGAGCGGCTATTCTGACTGGTCGTGGTTGTGGTGGCGGTTGTTGATCTTTAACCCGTTGCTGACGATCCCAGGCACCTTGAACAGTTGGATTGACATATATAGGCAAATTGATCTTGGTTGGCGCATCCCCAATTTTGCTTTGCAGTTTATTAAATAGCTCAACCAGGTCGGAAAAAGTAACCCGCTGGGCGATCAACGTTTCAGTCCAATTGTGCTTTGGTCCCGGGCCAAGCTCCGTTTGATAAGCGGCGATCCGCTCTTTAGCGGACGCGATCCAGGCTTCGATCTCGGCTTTCGGGAGGTTGTTGGGATTTTGGTTTGCTTGCTTCTTTAATCTGTTCCCGGCCGTAAGCAGGTCGGTTGGCGTTGTTAATTTAGAGGTCGCGGTGGGAGCTTCCTGTTTCGGCGGGACCGGTGGCTTGGTCGGTTCAATTGGTTTTTGGTTGATAAAGTATTCTCTGCCTATATTGGCATCACCTCTGATTATAACGTTGACCTTATCGCCGACCTTCAGATCGACGGGGAGAGGCCGGGATAGAGGGATTCGGTCTTTTTCTAAATAACCTGGGACCGGTTCGGTGAATTTGGCAAAGACTGCTCCGGTTAATTCAACGATCGAAGTAATCTCCGCATGGTAGATTGGGAGGGAGGCGTTGCTCCGCGCGATTTCTCTGGCTCGGGAGACCTGGAAATTCTTCGTCTCCCTGTCTGCCGTTGCTCTTGCCGTTCTTCTGGCGGCGGCCGCGTCTTGTTCCATCAGGCGCTTTATTTTCATCCCTAAACTCATAGGCATCTCCCCGATATTCTCATGACAGATAGTTATCTGTCTGTCTGTGGCGAAATTTCAGGAGAAAATGTTGAGCGCAAAGGACTTTAATATTTTATTAAACTGAATACCTGGTTGGTTAAATCTTTGCCAATCAAGATCAGGCGTTTCCAATAGTTTAAATAAAGCCGTTATTTCTTCCGGCTTTACATTGGGGCCGATGCTGATGAGTTTAATCCCTTGTTTTCAGGCTCGATTTTCAGGTTTGCCGCTTTCTGTTCCCCCAGCCTCTAAATCTATTTCAATCGTTGGGGCGTCATTATTTGGGTTAGCCAAGTCGTCATCCGACAGTTGGTTGAAATGATCAGCTAGATAACTATTGGCCTGACCTTGTGCCGCTCGTAATTGCCGGACCGAAAAGATTGACCAAGCTACGAATAGAGGGAAATAGGCGATCCCTATGGGAAGGCAAATTATATAGGCGAAGAGATGGGGGGCCAAGATGAATGAAGTCATAAGCCCCATCGCCGATCCAAACGCCGCTATAGTATAGCCACCAGGGCTTTTTAGGTCTTCGATGTTCTCTTCGCAAGCTTCATATATTAATTTGTATTTTACTAAAGCGGATTGTGCTGATGTTGTTGTTCGAAGTTCACATAAAGATGGCCTAACATATTTCATTGATGAGTCTTCAAAGATATATGGACCATTTACCTTTATTCTATCAAGAGCCCGGTTAATGGATAGTTGCCGAATGGTAAGTGGAAAATCGTCTGCCCGTGCCGCCGAAACGCGAAAAGGGCTGATCGGTTGAGTTGATGAAGAAAAGGAAAGTAGCCCCAACGGATGGAAAGTCGAGTGCGTTGACTCTTTTCTCACGTTTTCCTCAAGCACAACCAGGTCCTGACGGGCGGCTAGTTTTAAAAGGCCGTCGATCATGACCGGTTCGAGCGAAATTTGCGCTCCGATGTCCAGGTTGTGGGCCAGTGTGACGAGCGCTTTAATTTTCCGGTTGGCGAGCCCGGGGGTAAGTTTTCGGTCCGAAGCGTCGAAAGGATCAGGCACGACTTTGGCCAGCAAATTGTCCAGTTTGCCCAAATTTATTGCGCCGGTTAAGCTAGTTCGGGAAACGGCAGAGAGAGCGTTTGGAAGCAAAAGGGGACGATATTTATCGATGAACCTATCAACAACTTGCTGGCGCGAACCAGACGTTGATTGGGTTAAAGGAGGAGCTTTGCGTTCAATTCTCATGGTTATCTATCGGGCGGTACTGGAGGGAATTTCAGCCGCAGTTCAAGTTTAAGCGGTTTTAACTTCGGGGGAAAAGATCTCGGCCAGATTGTTGTCGACCTTCAGAAAACCGTCGCTGACCTTGAAATCGAGGCAGGTTTTATTCGGCAAGCGAAGCTGGACCTTGCCAGCTCGCAGGGGAGAGATTAACGGGGCGTGATGGGCTAGGATCCCGGTCGGGCCCATCAGCGTCTCGGCGTTAAGGTAACTGATCTCTCCCTCAAAGACCACTTTTTCCGGGGTCGTTATCTTGCATTTGAAATTGCTCATCCCTTTTTCGCCTTTTCGCGCGCTTCTTCGATCGTGCCGATCATGTAGAAAGCGGTTTCCGGCAAGTCGTCATGTTTGCCGTCGATAATTTCCTGGAAGCCCCGGATCGTCTCGGTCAACGGCACGAATTTGCCCGGCATTCCGGTGAAGTCCTGCGCCACGGAGAACGGCTGGGAGAGGAAGTTCTGGATCTTGCGCGCCCGGTTGACGATCAGCTTGTCTTCTTCCGGGAGTTCGGAAACGCCGAGAATGGCGATGATGTCCTGCAGTTCTTTATAGCGCTGGAGGATCTCCTGGACGCGACGGGCGGCCCGGTAATGGTCTTCGCCGACGACCGAAGGATCGAGGATCCGGGAAGTGGAAGCGAGCGGATCGACGGCGGGGTAAATACCGATCGCCGAGATTTGCCGGGAAAGGACGGTCGTCGAATCAAGGTGGGAGAAGGTGACCGCCGAGGCCGGGTCGGTAATATCGTCGGCCGGGACGTAGACCGCTTGGATCGAAGTGATGAACCCTTTGGAAGTTGAGGCGATCCTTTCCTGGAAGCGCCCCATCTCTGCCTGCAGGGTCGGCTGGTAACCGACCGCCGAAGGCATGCGGCCAAGGAGGGTGGAGACTTCCGCCCCCGCCTGGACGAAGCGGAAAATATTGTCGATGAAGAAAAGGACGTCTTGGCCTTCTTCGTCGCGGAAATATTCGGCGTGGGTTAGCCCGGTCATCGCCGTGATCTGCCGCGCGCCGGGAAGTTCGGACATCTGGCCGAAGACGAGAACGGTCTTGTCGAGTACCCCCGACTCTTTCATTTCCAGCCAAAGATCGTTCCCTTCACGGGTCCGCTCGCCGACCCCGGAGAAAACGGAGATCCCGCCGTGTTTGGTCGCCATGTTGTGGATCAATTCTTCGATGATGACGGTCTTGCCGACCCCCGCGCCGCCGAAGAGTCCGGTCTTGCCCCCCTTAACGTAAGGGCAGATCAGGTCGATAACTTTAATGCCGGTCTCGAAGATTTCGTTGCGGGCGATGACCTCTTCAAAATTCGGCGGATCGCGCCGGACCGGGTAAGTTTTGCCGGTATTGATCGCGCCGAGATTGTCGATCGTTTCCCCAAGGACGTTGAACATCCGGCCGAGGGTTTCCCGGCCGACCGGGATGGAGATCGGCTTGCCGGTATCGACGACGTCGATGCCGCGGCGCAGGCCATCGGTCGGCTCCAGCGAGACGGCCCGGACGACGCCGCCTTCAAGATGCATGGCGACTTCAGCGGTGATCTCCAGGTTGAGTTCTTTTTCGTGAAAGTTGATCTGGAGCGCGTTGCGAATGGCCGGGATCTTGTCCGGCGGGAACTGGACGTCGATAATGGGACCGATGATCTGGATTATTTTACCTTTCATTACTCTACTCCTCCTCGCATTGCTTCGATCGTGCCGGCGATCTCCGATAACTCGGCGGTTATCGAGGCCTGGCGCGCTTTATTCAGCTTAATATTCAATTCGTCCATTAATTCCCTGGAATTGTCGGTCGAGGCCCGCATGGCGATCATTCTGGCCCCCATTTCGCCCAGCAGGTTCTCCACCAGGATCCGGAACAGCCGGGCGGCCCGAAAACCTCTTTCGGCCGCGGCGAGCAGGTCGGGCGAGATCGGTTCGAAAATGAACCGGCTCGCTTCCGGCTTGGCCTTTTTCCGCTCGAACGGCAGATAGCGGTAAAAGGTCGGCTCCTGGCTGATCACCGACTTGAAACTGTTGTAGGCGATGATCACTTCGGAATACTGTTCGGCAAAGAGCTGTTCCATTTCCCGGTAGAGCTCCGAGACCTTGGCCCAGGTCGGTTGGTCGGTTACTTTGGCAAATTCCTTGACGATCTTATAATTCCGGTTGCGGAAGAATTCGATTGCCTTCCGGCCCAGGATGATCAGATCGGCCTCTTCCGGCTTATAACGCCGGGTCAGTCGGTCGAAGAGCAGGGTGTTGAAATTGCCGCAAAACCCTTTTTCCGACGAAATGACGACGACCAGGCTTCCCTTGGTCTTTTTTACGGAAGGACTGGCCACGTCGCGCTCCGCCATTTTTTCGGCGACCTTGTCGTGGATCTCTTCCAGGGCTGCTTCGTAGCCCTTCGCCATCTTCTCCATTTTCCGGATCTTGCCGATCCGGGCGATGGCGACGATTTGCATGGCGTTAGCGATCTTGTTGACCTTGGAGATCGCCTCGAACCTGTTTTTTAATTGGACGACTGCTCTCATTTTATTGTTTTAAGGAAACTTTGGACCAGTTCTTTCAGGGCCGTTTCGGTCTCCGGCGTGATGTCTTTGGTCGTCCGGATGCTTTCCAGCACCTGCGCCCCGCGGGTCCGGATAAAGTCGAAAAAGCGGACCTTATTTTCCTTGACCTTATCTTTTGGCCAATTGTTGAAATGGTTATTGGAGAGGCCGTAAAGGAACGCGATCTGTTCCTCGACCGGGAGCGGGTCATGTTTGTTCTGCTTGAGCGCTTCGACCAGCAGGGCCCCTTTGGCCAAAAGGTCTTGAGTCTCTTTTTCCAGCTCGGACGAGAACATTTCAAACGATTGTTTTTCCCGGTAGCGGGCGAGCTCCAGCTTGAGACTACCGGAGACTTTACGCATCGCTTTGATCTGTGCCTTGCCGCCGACGCGGGAAACGGAGATGCCGACGTCGATCGCCGGCCTGATCCCCTGGTTGAAATAATCATTGGAGAGGAAGATCTGACCGTCGGTAATGGAGATCACGTTGGTCGGGATATAGGCCGAGACGTCGCCGAGCTGGGTCTCGATCATGGGGAGCGCTGTCAGCGAGCCGCCCCCTTTGGCTTGGCTTAGTTTGGCCGAGCGCTCCAGCAGGCGGGAGTGGAGATAGAAAACATCCCCCGGATACGCTTCGCGACCCGGCGGGCGGCGGAGCAAGAGAGAGATCATTCGGTAGGCGGTGGCGTGCTTGGAGAGATCGTCGTAAACGATCAGGACGTCCTTCCCCTGGTGCATGAATTCTTCTCCCATGGCGGTCCCGGAGAAGGGGGCGAGGTATTGCAGGGCGGCCGGGTCGGAGGCGGGAGCGTCGACGATGATCGTGTAGGCCATCGCGCCGTGCTTGTTCAGGGTGCCGACCGTTTCCACGACGGTCGAAGTCTTCTGGCCGATCGCCACGTAAATACAGATGACGTTCTGGTCCTTCTGGTTGATGATCGTGTCGATGGCGATGGTGCTCTTGCCGGTCGAGCGGTCGCCGATGATCAACTCGCGCTGGCCGCGGCCGATCGGGATCAGGGCGTCAATGATCTTGTAGCCGGTCTGGAGCGGTTCAATGACTGGTTGGCGGTCGACGACCGATGGGGCGGGGGCTTCAACCGGCCGGGTCCGGCTGGTGTTGATCGGGCCTTTGCCGTCGAGCGGCTGGCCGAGGCCGTTAACGACCCGGCCTAGCAAAGCATCGCCGACGGGGACTTCCATCAGGCGGTGGAGATTCTTGGCCCAGTCGCCTTCGCGGACACTGACGTGGCCGGCCAGGATCATGGCGGTGATCTCGTCCCGTTCCAGATTGCTGACCAGGCCGTAAACGTTGTTGGGGAATTCGATCATCCCGCCGACCTGCGCCGAAGAGAGACCCCGGATGCGGGCGATCCCGTCGCCGGATTCCAGGACGATCCCGACCTCGTCGACCGTCGCTTGCGCTTCGAACTCTTCGATCCGTTTTTTGATCGCTTCCGAAATATTATGATAATTTTTTGTGTCCGTCATATTAACTCCTTTAAATTCTAGACTGGGATGCTGGCCAATGAATGCCTAAGTTCGGCCAGGGTTTTCTTCAGGCTCATATCGATCATCGAACCGCCGATGATCTTAATTATTATTCCACCCAGGATCGACGGGTTAACGTCGTTCTTCAGCCGGATCGGCCGGCCAAAGACCTTTTGCAGGATGGTTTCGGCGTTCTCGATCGTTTTACCGTCGAGCGGGACCGCCGAAACGATCTGGCCCAGGGAGATCTTTTCCATTTCAGTAAATAGTTTCGTGTATTGTTCGGATACTTTGCCGAGCTGGTTGCTGTGTCCTTCGCCGACCAGCAGTTCGGCCAATTTGCTGAACAACTGCGACGCGTTCGGCATCAACTCGCGCAAAATCGTCTTCTTGTGCTCGGCCGAGACCGCCGAGTCCTCGAAGAAGAGCCGCAGTTCGTAATTCGAGTAGATCAGTTTGTTCAGGAAATATAGTTCTTTTTCCAGCTGCCACTGGAGGTTGTCCTCTTTGGCCCACTCGTACAGTTTTTTATAGTCTATTTCAAGTTCCAGGGGAGAGCTCCTTTTCCAGTTCGCGCAGGCTTTCTTGGACCAATCGCTGTTGGTCTTCGCCGGTCAGCGTTTTGTTGATGACCTTGGCGGTCGCGTCGGCGACCAGCGCGGCCGACTGATTGCGGATCTCTTCCAGCGCCTTGCGGTGTTCCTTGGAGATCTCCTGCAAAGCGACGTCGCGGAGTGACTTGGCCTCGAGGCGCGCCTCGGTCACCAGTTTATTGCGGAGGATCTGGGCTTCGGTCCGAGCTTGCTCCTTTAATTCGGAAACTTCCCGGCTCGCTTCTTTCATCCGCTCTTCGTAGAGGCGGAGCATTACTTCGGTGTCCTTCTTGATCTTTTCCGAATCGGCCAGGCGTTTGGCGAAGAACGCTTCCCGTTCTTCCAGGAACTTCATCAGGGGCGGGAAGACAAAGCGCCACATCAGGAACAGCAATGTTCCAAAGCTGATCAGCGTCCAAAAGATCAAGCCGGTTTCCAGTTCGAACATGTTACTTTAACAGTACCAGAAGCAGGGAAATGACCAGAGCGTAAAGGGCGATCGCTTCGACGAACGCGATGAACAAGATGGCGGTCGTTCTGATCTGGCCGGCCATTTCCGGCTGGCGGCTCATCGATTCGATCGCTTTTTGGCCGATCAAGCCGACGCCGATCCCGGCCCCGATCCCCGCTAATCCGATCGATAATCCAGCCCCTAAAGTCGCGAAATCAATTGGTCCCATGTTTTTTCCTCCTTCAAAATTATTTAGTGGCCTTCGCTCGTTGCTTCAGCCACGTAAACTGCCGACAGGAACATAAAAATATAAGCTTGAATGAACGCGAACAAGACCTCCAGCACCGAGACCAGAATATGGCCGATCAAGGGGAGAGGGGCAATGTAGATGTTCTTGAAAACCAAAATTATCGAGATGAAAGCAAGCAAGACGGTGTGCCCGGCGAAAACGTTGGCGAATAAACGAACCGCCAGGGAAAAGGGGCGGGCCAGCTGGCTCAAGATCTCGATCGGGATTAAAAGGGGCAAAACCGCCGGGGGAATCCCGCCGGGGATAAAAGAGCGGAAATAGCCAAAGAAGCCGTGCTTAAGGATGCCGGCGATCGTGGCGATGGTGATGACCATAAGAGCCAGGGCGCCGGTCACGTTGATATTGGCGGTGGCCGAGAACCATTCCGGGACCAGGCCGGAAAAATTACAAGCCAGGATAAAGAGAAAAAGGGTGAAAAGAAAAGGGAACCATTTCTTGGTGTCGTGGCCCAGCACGTCGGCCAGCTGTTCCCGCATGACTTCGACGCTGACTTCGGCCAGGCTTTGCATTTTGCCGGGGATCGTGGCCAAGCGGCCGATGGCGACCCGGAAAAAGACGAAGATCAAAAGGACGGCGACCCACATGCTGACGACCGCCTTAGTTATGGAAAGATCAAAACCAAAAAGCTGAAGGTGGTAATAAACGGGCGCCCTAAAGTGTTCGAGAATGTCGACCATAATATTACAAGTTTACCGAAGCGGGCGGGCGGCGATTTTATAAGCGTTCCAAAAGCCGGCAAGCGCTCCGAGGGCAATTCCAAGGATCATCAGCCAGGGGAGAGTATGCCACATTTCGTCAAGCTTATATCCGACTAGGGCTCCAAGGAGAACCCCAACCGCGAGCTCAACACCCACGCTAAGTGCCAAGCCGACTTCTTTACCAAAGGCAGGACTTTTCACTTAAAAATACTATACTCTTGTCGTGGAGAAAAGTCAAATACGCGCTATTCGACGGTGACGCTTTTGGCGAGGTTGCGCGGCTGGTCGACGTGGCAGCCCCGTTTCAGGGCGATGTAGTAGGCGAAGATCTGGAGCGGCACGACCGCCAGGAGGGGCGAGAGGGCTTCGGTCGTGTTGGGGATATAAAGGACCTCGTCCGCCTGTTGGGCGATAGCGTCGTCCCCTTCGGTGGCGATGGCGATGACCTGTCCGCCGCGGGCCTTTACCTCTTCAATGTTTCCCAGGACCTTTTCGTAGCGCCGTCCGGCAAAAGCCAGGATGACGACCG
This sequence comes from Candidatus Margulisiibacteriota bacterium, assembly GCA_041661965.1. NCBI lineage: Bacteria > Bacillati > Candidatus Margulisiibacteriota > Candidatus Margulisiibacteriota bacterium. The sequence continues at coordinate 289,436 of JBAZTH010000002.1, read as the reverse complement.
GCATGTTCTTGTCGATCAGGGCGATCGGGCCGTGTTTCATTTCGGCTGCCGGGTACCCTTCGGCGTGGATGTAGGAGACTTCTTTAAGCTTGAGCGCCCCCTCCAGGGCGATGGGGAACCCTTTGCCGCGACCAAGGTAGAGTGAATTGGTCGCCTTAAAATATTTCTCGGCGATCTTTTCGATCGTTTTTTCGCTAAGGAGTAATTTTTCCAGCTGGTCCGGGATCTCGATCAGGTCCTGGATCAGTTTGGTCGATTCCGCTTCCGTGATGGTCCCCCGGATCTTACCAAACAAAACGGCCAGGAGATAAATGACGGTTAGTTGGGTGGTAAAAGCCTTGGTCGAAGCGACCCCGATCTCCGGCCCGGCGTTGGTGTAGATCACGCCGTCGGCTTCGCGGGCGATAGTTGAGCCGACCACGTTACAGATGGCGATCGTTTTGGCCCCCTGGGCGCGCGCTTCCCAAACGGCGCCGAGCGTGTCGGCGGTCTCGCCGGATTGGGTGATGGCGATCACCAGAGTGTTTTTGTCGATAATTGGGTGCCGGTAACGGAACTCGGCGGCATACTCGACTTCCGTCGCCAGCCGGGCGTATTGTTCAAACAGATATTCGCCGATCAGCCCGGCGTGCCAGCTGGTGCCGCAGGCGGTGAAGACGACCCGATTGATGTTCTTCATCTCTTCCCGGGTCACGATCAGCTCGTCAAAATGGATTTTGTGGCTGTCCGGTTGGATCCGGCCGGCGATCGTTTTACGGATGGCATTCGGCTGTTCGTGGATCTCCTTGAGCATGAAGTGGGCGTAGCCCCCCTTTTCTGCCGATTCCGGGTCCCAGGAGATCAGGTTAATCTCTTTTTTAACCTCTTTGCCGGTCAAGTCGGAGACCGTAACCCCGTCTTGGGTCATTTCGGCCAGTTCGCCGTTCTCTAGATAGATGACCTGGCTGGTGTATTTGAGCATCGCCGGGATATCAGAAGAAAGGAAGAGTTCTTTTTCCCCCAGGCCGATGATAAGCGGGCTGCCCGAGCGGGCGACGACGATCTTTTTTGGTTCGGTTTTAGCGATGACCGCCATGGCGTAAGTGCCGCGGACCCGGCCTAAAACCTTGCGGACGGCGGCGATCAGATCGCCGGAATAATGCTCTTCGATCAGATGGGCCAGGACTTCGGTGTCGGTTGAGGAAAGAAATTTGTGGCCGCGTTCGGTCAATTCGTGTTTAAGCTCAAGATAGTTTTCAATGATCCCGTTATGGACGACCGCCAGCTCTTTTTTGCAGTCCTGGTGGGGGTGGGAATTCTCGTCGGACGGTTGGCCGTGGGTCGCCCAGCGGGTATGGCCGATCCCGATCTTGCCGACCAGCGGTTTTTGCGCCAGCTTGTCTTCCAGAAAAGAGATCTTGCCGACGCACTTGCTAAGCTCGAGCTTTCCCCGGTGGATGGTGGCGACGCCGGCTGAATCATAGCCGCGGTATTCCAGCTTTTTTAACCCTTCGATCAGGAAGGGGAGGGCTTCTTTACGCCCGATGTAACCAAAAATTCCGCACATAATTACTCCCTTCTCCAGGGTCGATCGCCGATTATGGCTGCTGGTTTAAGATCGCCTCGACTTCGCGTTTGGCCAGCCGCAGCTGTTCCCGGATCAGTTTGGGATCGTAATTGTTATCGGCTGTCGCCCGGTCCCACATAATGCCGAAACGGCGGGTCAGGATCGGTTCCAGCAGGCCCCAAGACGGGATCGCCGGATAGGTTTTGCCGTAGAAAACCGCGTCTTTGAAGACCTTGCGTTTCGGGTCGTTGGCGAAATACGGGTCTTTGAAGGCTTCGACGCGGGCCGGCAGGAAACCGGAAACCTTGGTGTATTCGATTTGCGGTTTAAGGGAGGTCAGGTACTGGATGACCTTGAGGGCGTCGGCCTTGTTTTTCCCCTGTTTGAAGATCGCCAGGGAGGAGCCGCCGACAAAAGTAAAGCGCCCTTTAGGACCCTTCGGGTAGCCGATGACCGCGAAGTTCTTGGAGGCGGGCGATCCGCCGGAGCCCCCTTCGGAAACCGGCCGGGTCAGGGTCTTGACCTCATACGGCCCGTCAAAATACATGGCGCAGGCGCCGCTGTTGAAATTGGCGCTGACCTGGGCGGTGTTCAGCTCGAGATAAGAAATGGGGACGTAACCGTTTTTGACGATGTTTAGATAGTACATGATCCCGGCGAGAGCCGCGTCGCTGTCGAGGACGCAGGTTTTTCGGTCGGCGGAAAGAAAGTCGCCGCCCGCCATCCAGATCCAGGGCGCGAGAGTGTGAATGACGTTCCAGTCGTTCTTGCCGGAGATGCCGAGCGGGGCCATCGGCTGGTCGTCGAAGACCAGGTCGGCGTCATAAAGTTTTTTCAACCCTTTATTGAACCCGTCCCAGGTTTGGATCTCTTCCGGTCTTAAGCCGGCTTTTTTGAAGGCGTCGGTCCGGATGAAGAGGGCCCTGGCGTCAACAAACCAGGGAATGGCGCTGATCTGGCTTGATTTTTCGATCCCGACGGTTTGCCAGGCGACCGGGACGAAGGTTTTCGGTCCGCCGAGAGAGGCGACCGCTTCTTTGGAAAAGTTTTCCAGCGCCCCCATTTGGGCGATCGCGGAGGTCCAGGTTGAACCGAGCTGGACCATGTCCGGCACGTCACCCGAGGTGGCGGCGGTTGTGATCTTACTCCAGGCGGCTCCCCAGTCGACCGAGGTGACCTTGACCTTGATGCCGGTCTTTTCTTCGAACGGCTTCAACAGGTTTTCGATGTCGGTAACCGGGCTCAAAGAATTCGGCATGACCCAGAATTCGACGACTCTTTCGTTGGAACCGGTTTTTTTCGGGGCGCAGCTGGCGACAAACGAGGCAAGAACGACAAGGCTCAATAAGAGAATAGCGATACGAGACTTCATTGATTTTCCCCTTTCTAAAATAGGTGACTTGGTAGGCATTCTACCTGATTGCGCTGATTTATTCAACGCTGGGCGCCACAGGTATCTTTCGCCAGGTTAACTTATAAATTTCAGCCGAAAGAGTGAAATTTCCCAAAGAACTTGCCGATATATATATGGAAGAGACATACCGTTCACTTCTGTCGAGATAAAAGAGGGCCAGCCTGTTGGCCCTTTTTTATTGCCCGCGTGCTACAATGAATAAAATGGAAGATATCAGAAGCAAAAACTTTGAAGAGATAATCGCGATCGGCCAAGAGGCGGGACTGGTCCCGTTCAAGGCCAGGGAGCTCTATCGGGCGGTCCACGGCAAAGTCAAAGAGAAGATCGGGGAAATAACCACCCTGCAGTTGGCGGAACGATCCCGGCTGGAGAAAAAGTATGAGATCGGGCTTCCCAAGCCGATCACGGTCCTTAAGGGGAACCGGACGGTCAAAGTCGCCTTTGAGCTGGCTGACGGCAAAGTGATCGAATCGGTCATGATGGAGTATGAAGAAGGGCGGAAAACGGTCTGTGTCTCTTCACAGTCCGGCTGTCCGATTGGCTGTTTGTTCTGCGCCACCGGCCGGAGCGGTTTTCGCCGCAATTTGACCCCGGGGGAGATCGTTTCTCAAGTTTACTTTTTTGCTAAAAAACACCAAATAACAAACTTAGTCTTCATGGGAATGGGGGAGCCGTTCTTGAACTACAACAACGTCATGACGGCCGCTAAAAATCTCAATAGCGATCTCGGTTTGAATATTGCCGCCCGTAAGATTGTTCTTTCTACGATCGGGATCCCGGCCGGCATTAATAAACTGGCCAAAGAGCCGGGCCAATTTAGGCTCGCCTGGTCGCTGGTCTCTCCTTTTGACCATGATCGCCGCCAATTGGTCCCATACCGGAACCTTCCCTCGATCACTAATGTTGTCGAAGCGATCGGCGACTACCAGTCGCGGACCAATCGCCGGATAACGATCGAATATGTGGTCTTAAGAGGGGTCAACGACCGGATGAAGGACATTAAAGAGATCATCGCCATCAGCCAGAACCTGGATTGCCACGTTAACCTTATTCCTTACAACGAAACCGCTCCGACCGGCCGCTTTGAAACCGGAAATATTGAAAAAATGTTTGCCGAGCTCCGTAATGTTCATTTGAAAGTGACCGTGAGGCAAAGTTTGGGGAGTGATGTTCAAGGGGCCTGCGGGCAGTTGTCGGCTAAGCTTTGCGGAACAGCGTCCCGACCTTCTCCCCATTAACCACTTGCTGAAGGGCGTTCTTTTTTCGCCCGCTGATGATCGCCATATTAATCCCCGACTTTAGACAGATAGCCGCCGCTTGCAGTTTGGTGATCATCCCGCCGGTCCCAACTTTCGTTGCCGGATTGCCGGCCGCTTTTTTGACTGCGGCGGTCAGTTTGTTGATCTCCGGGACGACTGCTGTTTCCCCTTGTTTGTCCTTCATGTAAAAGCCGGACACATCAGTCAACAGGCAAAGCAGGTCGGCCCCGATCATTCTTGCGGTTAGGGCGGCCAAATTGTCGTTATCGCCGAATTTGATCTCGTCGATCGAGACGGTGTCGTTTTCGTTGACGATCGGGACGACTTTTTCCGCCAGGAGGGTTTGCAGGCAATGGCGTGAGTTGAGGTATCTTTTCCGGTCGATGATGGCGTCCCGGGTCAGAAGGACCTGGGCTACGGTAATGCCGTGCTTTTCAAAGGCCTTTTCGTACTGGCGCATCAGGCGCGATTGGCCGACGGCCGCGGCCGCCTGTTTTTCCGGGATCGATCTTGGTTGGCCGAGTTTTAACTTTTCCAGGCCGGTTATGATCGCGCCGGAGGTGACGATCACCGCTTTTTTCCCTTGTTTGAGGAGCGCGGCGGTTTCGGCGACGATTCGTTTGAGATTAGGCAGGTCTAATTTACCTTCGGGAGTGGTCAAAGTGCTGGAACCGATCTTAATAACAACGAGGTTAGCCATTAGGCCTGGGGAACGACGCTGACCTTCTTGCCGGCTTCGAAAACGACCTTACCGGCGACCTTGGCGAACAGGGTGAAGTCAGAGCCGATGCCGACGTTAGTACCCGGATAGAATTTGCTGCCGCGCTGGCGGACAATGATGCTGCCGGCCGGAATAATCTGGCTGCCGAAGGCCTTGATCCCAAGTCTTTGGCCTTTTGAATCCCGTCCGTTCCTTGATGCACTGCCGGCCTTCTTATGCGCCATGTTTGATCTCCTCGACTTGAATTCTGGTGTAATTCTGCCGGTGCCCGATAGTTCGGTGGTAGTTGGTCTTTCTCTTGTATTTGAAGGTGGTAACCTTGTTATCCTTGAAGTTGCCGATGACCTTGGCCAGGACCGATGCCCCTTTGACGTGCGGGGTGCCGATCGTGACCTTGTCGCCATCAACGACGAGCAGGACTTCTTTGAAGGTGACTTGGCTCTGGTTATCGATCAGCTCGATCTCCATGATATCGCCTTTGGTTACCTTGTATTGTTTGCCACCGGTTTGAATAATCGCGTACATAACCTATATATTATAGCAGACTCGCCCCTATTACTGCAAGTCCCTTTGGCAGCTGGCTATTCAGGCGAGTCATAACCTCGCTTGGCGGGAGGGGTTGGGCCAGCAAAAGCTCGGCCGTTTCGCCGGCCGAGGTCGCGCCGACTTTAAGGGCTTGCCCCCAGGAGATCTTCATCCGGGGATTGAAACCCTGCGAATAGGCGATCGGAATTTCCGCCCGGCGGATCGCCCGGCCGAAAGCCCGGATCAGGTCGCGGTGCGAAATGAACTTTACTTCTTCGGCTTTGAGGTATTTAATTTGTACACGCAATTAACTGCTCCTTAGTCACGCCGGACTCGATATAATCCCAGGGGAGCGGCTCTTCTTTGCTTCGCTCCCTTAAATAGTCGTTCGGGTCGACGTCGCAGGCGGCGAAGGCGGCCTGCCAGCGGATAAAATCAAACTTTTCCGACCAGGCGTCGAGCCGGGCCCCCAGCTCCCAGGCCTTTTCAATGACCGGTAGAAGCTTGGCGTCACCGCGGGAGAAAACTCCTTCCAGGAACGAGGCTTCCGCCTGGTGCCAGCGGACGTCGATGAACTTATGCCTGATATTTTCCTTAAGGAACCGCTGTTTGTCGAGTGTTTCGGCGATCGTGATTTGCCGTTCCCACTGGAAAGGGGTGTGTGGCTTGGGGACAAAGGTCGATAAGTTGACGGTAACGCGCGCCCGGCGGGTCGAGGCCCGGGCCAGTTCAAAGATCCGGCGGGCGAGATGGCCGATTCCGAGCAGGTCTTCTTCTGTTTCGGTCGGCAAGCCGATCATAAAGTAGAGCTTCACCGCTTCGATCCCGCTCGCGAAGACCGCCTTCACGCTTTCGATGATGTGTTCTTCGGTCATCTTCTTGCCGATGTAGTCGCGCAGCCGCTGGGTCCCGGCTTCCGGGGCGATGGTAATACTGCTGGAGCGGACCCGGGCGACCTCGTGGGCCAATTTAACGGAAAAAGAATTGGTCCGCATTGAGGGGAGGGCGATATTGACCCGTCGTTTTTCGTTGCGGGAGGCGAGCTCTTTGGCCAGCTCTTCGATCTTGCTGTGATCGCTGCTGGAGAGGGAGATCAGGGAAAGCTCTTCGTAGCCGGTGTTCTTGATGATCTCTTCCCCCTGCGTAATAAGTGTTTCCAGTTTCTTTTCCCGGACCGGGCGGGTTGTCCACCCGGCTTGGCAGAATTTGCAGCCCCACTTGCATCCCCGCATGATCTCGATCACTCCCCGGTCGTGGACCGGCTCCAGGAAGGGGATGATCGGCTTGGTTGGGTAGGGGACCGAGGAGAAATCTTTAACGATCCGCTTGGCAACTTTCAAGCTTAGGCCGGGGACGTAAACGCCTTCAATCTTGGCGAGCGCCACGAGCTTCTCTTTGCGCGCGGCGTGCTTTTTGACCGCTTCAATTATTTCGACGATCGCCTCTTCCGCTTCGCCGACCACGATGAAGTCGAAAAGGTCGATGACCGGTTCGGGATTAAAGAGGCTGGGCCCGCCGGCAAAGATCAGTGGATCGGTCTCTTCCCGTTCTGTCCTGTGGAGCGGGATCCGGCCGAGCTGGAGCATATTAACGACGTTGGTGTAATTCAGTTCGTAACCAAGGCTGAAACCGACTAGATTGAAGTCCCTAAGCGGCCGCCATGATTCCAGGGTGAAGAGGGGGAGGTTGTTGGCTTTCAAAACCTCTTCCATATCGCTCCAAGGGGTAAAGACCCGCTCGGCAAGGAGGTCGGTCCTGGTGTTTAAAATATGGTAAAGGATCTGGACCGCCAGGTTAGACATTCCTATTTCATAAAGATCGGGGTAGGCGATCGCGACCTTCAGCTGGTCACCCCATTCTTTGTGAACGGCGTTGATCTCGTTGCCGATATAGCGGGATGGCTTCAGGACAGTTGGCAGGAGCGATTGGATTAGTTCTTTCATAAAACCCTCACCCCAACCCCTCTCCCTCTGGGAGAGGGGCGGAAAGAAAAATCAAACACATAGAAAAGCCGGGGTGAGGGCATTACCGCACCACTAAATTCAGCATTTTGCCGGGGACGTAGATGACTTTGACGATCTGTTTGCCGCTAGTAAAGGACGCGACCTTCTCGCTCTTGTCGGCGGCCGCCTTGACCATTGCTTCGGTTGCGTCGGCCGGAACGACAACCGCGTCGCGGAGTTTGCCGTTGACCTGGATCGGGATCGTCTTTTCGCTCTCTTTGACCAGTTCCGGATCGTATTTGGGCCAGGGCTGTTTATGAATCGATTCCTTGTTGCCAAGTTGTTGCCAAAGCTCCTCGGCTAAATGAGGGGCGAAGGGGGTGACAAGAAGGAGGAGGGCATTGAGGGCTTCTTTGTTTGTTCCCAGCTCATACATTGTATTGGTTAGTTCCATAAGTTTGGCGATGGCGGTATTAAAAGAGAAACGGTCGATGTCTTCCGTCACCCCTTTAATAGTCTGATGAGTTTTTTTGCTGACCTGCGGATTAGTTGCCCCTATTTCTTTTTCGGTGACCAGCCGCCAGACCCGGCCTAGGAAGCGGTAGCTCCCCTCAACCCCGGCATCCGACCATTCGAGCTCTTTTTCGGGGGGCGAAGCGAAGAGAATGAAAAGCCGGGCGGTATCGGCGCCGTATTTTTCCACGATGTAATCGGGGTCGACGACGTTCCCTTTGGATTTGCTCATCTTGGCGCCGTCTTTCACGACCATCCCCTGGGTCAGAAGATTGGTGAACGGCTCATCGGTTGGTGCCCAGCCGGCGTCGAACAGGACTTTGGTAAAAAAGCGGGAATAGAGCAGGTGGAGGATGGCATGTTCAATGCCGCCGATATATTGGTCGACGGGGAGCCACCGTTTGGCTTTTTCCTTGCTGAACGGTTCCTGGTCATTGCGCGGATCGCTGTAGCGGAGATAGTACCAGGAGGAGCAGTTGAAAGTATCGAGCGTATCGGTTTCCCGGCGGGCTGGTCCGCCGCATTTAGGACACTTTGCTTCCAGAAAAGAGTTGGATTGGGTGAGCGGCGAAGCCCCTTCGCCGGTGAACTTCACGTCCATTGGGAGTTTGACCGGGAGCTCGCTTTCCGGAACGGGGACCGTCCCGCACTTTTCGCAATAGATAATCGGAATCGGGGCTCCCCAATAGCGTTGGCGTGAAACGAGCCAATCGCGGAGCTTGTATTTTTCCTGCCAGACGCCGAACTTGTCGCCGATCTTATCCAGCGCTTCGGCGCTCGGCAGTCCGTTAAACTCGCCGGAATTGACCATGATTCCTTCTTCTACAAAGGCGTGATCGTCGGAAACCTGTCCGCCGCCGGCGGAAACGTCGCGGTTTCCGTCTCTAATAACGACTTTAAGTGGTAAATTATGCTGTTTCGCAAATTCAAAATCCCTTTGGTCGTGGGTCGGGACTGCCATGACCGCTCCGGTGCCGTATCCCATCAGGACGTAATCGGCGAGCCAGACCGGAACCTGGTCGCCGGTCGCCGGGTTGATGGCGTACCCGCCGGTAAAAACCCCGTCCTTGCCGGTCGAGACCGCCCTTTCATGAGTGCTTTCGTGTTTAACCTTTTCGATGTAGTCGCGGACCGCTTTTTCCTGCGCCGTCCCTTTAGATAATTCCAGCGCCAGCGGATGTTCCGGGGCTAGTACCATGTAAGTGACACCAAACAAAGTGTCGGGGCGAGTAGTGTAGATTTTTAACCCCCTCTGTCCCTTCGGGACATCTCCCCCTTGGTAAGGGGGAGATTGAGAGGGGGTATTGATAGGAAACTCAATCTCGACCCCTTCACTTTTTCCGATCCAATTCCGCTGCATGATCTTTACCGGTTCCGGCCAGCCGGTCAGTTTTTCCAGGTCGGCGAGGAGGCGGTCGGCGTAAGCGGTGATTTTAAAAAACCATTGTTCCAGGTCGCGCTGTTCGACGGTCGAATCACAGCGCCAGCATTGGTCTTCTTTGACGACCTGTTCGTTGGCGAGAACGGTGTTGCACTTCGGACACCAGTTGACGACCGCTTTTTTCCGGTAGGCGAGTCCCTTTTTGTACATCAAGAGAAAGATCCACTGGGTCCATTTGTAATATTCTTCCTGGCTGGTGTTAACTTCGCGTTCCCAGTCATAGCTGATGCCGAGTTTCTTGAGCTGGACGGTCATCCGCTCGATGCACTTCTCGGTCCAAGGCTTGGGGTGGGTCTGGTTCTTGATGGCGGCGTTCTCGGCCGGCATGCCGAAGGCGTCCCAACCGATCGGGTGGAGGACGGCAAAGCCGTTCATCCGCTTGAAGCGAGCGATAATGTCGCCGATGGCGTAGTTGCGGACATGCCCCATGTGGAGGTTGCCGGATGGGTAGGGGAACATGACCAGGTCGTAAAACTTTGGCTGATCGGTCCCTTCCGGGGTCAGGTAAAGCTTGTTTTTAGCCCACTCTGCCTGCCATTTTGGTTCAAGTTGTGACGGTAAGTATTCGCTCATGACTCATCTATTTTAGCATATATCTGAAATTATTTGTTATTCCGGTCGATAAAAATAAGTCATGATAGTCAAGATCGCAAAATGTTTTCACTTAATGGGATATCAGCCTGACTTTTGCCAGTATGTTGGTGAAAGGATCGGAGTCGGCGGTTTATCCAGCGTTCATGAGCTTCAGTTGCCAGGCCGCCAGAAGCTGGCGGTCAAGATTTCTTCGGCTAATTTCGGCGAGCAGGGGAAAGCGTTTCTGCGACGAGAAGCGAATGTCCTGGCCCAATTGGACCACCCGAATATTGTCAGGGTGCACGCTTATGGTTCCTGTCCGAATGTGGAGAGGCCGACGGAAGACGCGGCTGATTTCATGGTCATGGATTTGCTGAAAGGGTACTCTTTGGACGATTATTTAAGAATGACCAAGAAGCCTTTTACCCCGCTGGAAGCTTTTATGGTCGCCCGGCAGGTCGCCCAAGCTTTGCAGGCGGTTCACCTGGCCGGCTATGCCTATAACGATGTCAAACCGGCCAACCTTGTTTTAACCGCCGGCGCGAATTACGCCAGAAAAGTAATGTTGATCGATTTTTCCCTGGTTGAACGGTTGGGATATTTGAAACCGGATGACGGCCTGTTCCGCGGCACGTTCGGCTTTGCCGCTCCGGAAAAAGCGACGGGATATGACGATCGGACCGACCTTCGGTCGGACATTTTCAGCCTTGGAATGACGATTTATAATTTGATCTTTAACGGCAATCCGTTGGACCCGAAAACATATTTGCTTGATTGCCGTGGTTTGAACGATACGATCAGGCGGGCGCGGCTCCCCTCTCCAGCGGAAACCGCCTTGTTAAGGATGACCGCTTTTCACATCGAGAACCGCTATAAAAATTGTGCCGAAGCGATCGACGCGATCGACCAAGCGATCGCGTCAGCCGGTTAACTTTTTCGTTCGGCTTCGATTACGATATAAGGGGTCCCCAACCCGCTTTCCAGCCCTTCATAGCGGAGAAAATCGTGCGGTTCGTTCTTGGTGAACCAGAAATAGGTCTTGGGGACGAAAGCGCCGAAGATATTCAGCGCCCCCAGGTCCGGGATCATCTGGAGCTTGTAAGCGACGATCTCTTTGCCGCCGATCAGCAGGGTTTCTTCCCCCAGATATTTAATGGTCATTGGATAGATCTTCGGTTCGTTCGTCAGCAAGTGAAAAGTAAAATCCCTTTTTTCCGCGAAGGGATAGTGGGAGAGGGCCAGGCCGAGCAGGTCTTTGTCGATCAGGTCGCCTTGCCGGTCGAACAAGGTATCTTTGCCGTTGCTGCGGAAAAGAATTTTCCCCTCCCGGTCGAACGATCTTTCGACCGTTTGCAGAATTTTCCCGGCCGGAGATTTAAAGATCAGCTTACCTTGATAGGGGACGGCGGTCGATCCGTCATAAAAATAGTAGGCCTGTGAATCCCAGTTTTTTTCCTTCCGGTCCTGGCCGTAAGTACCGGAGCCGTTCTCCGTTATATATAGAAAGTCTTTCCCTTTATCGGAAAACTTGGTGACTTTGATGGTCGACCGCCAAAGAGTTTTGCCGCTGGCTTTATCGTAGGCGAGGTTTTTTTTGGGTTCCAGGATCGGGTCCGTTATTTTAAAAACCTCGGCGCCGGCCGCCGCCGCCAGGAAGAGGCAAATGATCAAACCCGCTGTTTTTTTCACTTGGCCTCGTCCTTTTTTGGTCGGCCCCGTTTCGGTTTCTCTTCGGCTTTAGGCGTTTCCGGTTTGGGCGCTTCGACGTGTCCTTCCCCTTTTTCGAAAAAGATCTTGTCGTCCTTGACGTCAGCCTTAACGATGTCCCCTTCCTTAAACTTGCCGGCGATCAACTCGTTGGAGAGCGGGTTTTCCAGCAAGTGCTGGACCGCGCGGCGCAAAGGCCGTGCCCCATACTTTGGATCAAAGCCGTCTTTGATGACCCGTTCTTTGACCGCTTCGGTGATCTCCAGTTTTAACCCCCGGTCGACGACCTGTTTCTGCATGTCGGCGATCAGGATCCCGGCGATCTGCTTCAGTTCGTTCTCGGTCAGCGGGTGGAAAACGATAATTTCATCGACCCGGTTGAGGAACTCGGGGCGGAACTCTTTTTTCATGTCCCCCAGGACGGTGTCGCGCATCTTCTCGTAAGAAGCTTCCCGGTCTTCCCGCGGCAGGAAGCCGATCGCTCCCTGGGAAACGATCTCTTTCTGGCCGATGTTCGAGGTCATGATAATGACCGTGTTCTTAAAATCAACAACGTGCCCTTTGGAATCGGTGAGTCGGCCGTCGTCTAAGATCTGGAGCAGGACATTGAAAACGTCGGGATGCGCTTTTTCGATCTCATCGAAGAGGATCACGGAATAAGGTTTGCGGCGGACCGCTTCGGTGAGAGTTCCGCCCTCGTCGTAACCGACATAGCCGGGAGGGGCCCCGATCAGCCGGGAGACGGTGTGTTTTTCCATATATTCAGACATGTCGACCCGGGTCAGGGCGTCCTGCGTCCCGAAGAGAAATTCGGCCAGACGCCGGGCGACTTCGGTTTTTCCAACCCCGGTCGGACCGGCAAAAATAAAGGAACCGACCGGCCGTTGCGGCGGTTTGAGCCCGGCCCGGCCGCGGCGGATCGCCTGGGAAATAGCGACGACCGCTTCGTCCTGGCCGATGATCCGTTTGTGGAGTTCCGCTTCCATCTGGATCAGCTTTTCGGTCTCCGCGGCGGTCAGTTTGATCACCGGGATCCCGGTCCAATCGGAGACAATGGTGGCGATGTCGTCTTCAGTCACAGTTGCTTCTGAACCGTGTTCCTGTTTCCATTTGGCGGTCAGTTCTTTGGCCTGTTTTTCCAGGGCGCTGATCTTGTCGCGTGTGGCGGCCGCTTTTTCGTATTGCTGGGCGGTCAGGGCCGATTCTTTCTCCCGCTTGAGCTCTTCCAGTTGTTTCTGGACCTTCTTTAGTTCCGGTGAGCTGGTGAAGATCTGGAGGCGGACTTTGGCGGCCGCTTCGTCCATGACATCGATCGCTTTATCCGGCAGGAAGCGGTCGGAAATATAGCGGTCGGCCAAAGTGGCGGCGGCAACAAGCGCCGCGTCGGGAATCTTGACCTGGTGATGCTGTTCGTAGCGTTCCCGCAGTCCCTGCAGGATCTTGATCGTCAGGTCGACAGAGGGCTCGCTGACCAGGACCGGTTGGAAGCGGCGCTCCAACGCCGGGTCTTTTTCAATGTTTTTTCGGTATTCGGTGACGGTGGTCGCGCCGATGACCTGGAGTTCGCCCCGGGCGAGGGCGGGCTTGAGCATATTGCCGGCATCGATCGCCCCTTCGGCACCGCCGGCGCCGACCAGAGTATGAAGTTCATCGATGAAAAGAATGACCTGCCGTTTCTTGGCCAGGATCTCATCGAGGACCTTTTTAACGCGGGATTCGAATTCGCCGCGGTATTTGGTCCCGGCGACCATTCCGCCGAGATCAAGTGAGATAACGGTTTTGTCCCGGAGAATATCAGGGACTTCGCCTTTGATGATCCGTTCGGCCAACCCTTCAACGATGGCTGTTTTTCCGACACCAGGATCCCCCAGCAGGGCTGGATTGTTCTTGGTTCGCCGGGAGAGGATCCGGATAATTCTTTCGATCTCTTTCTCACGGCCAACTACCGGGTCAAGTTCGCCCTTTTTAGCCATCGCGGTCAGATCGCGGCCGAAGGTAGTCAGGGCCGGTTTTGACGGTCTTGGCGGAGCGCCGATCCCCAGGCCTGGGAAGTTAAACATCCCTTCCGGTCCGCCGCCGCCAAACGCTTCGCCGGGGCCTTCCATGCCGCCTCCTTCGCTGAAACCTTCCTCATCGTTCTCCTCTTCTTCATTAAATGGGCCCTGATCCCCCTGGGCCTTTTCCGCTTCGGCGATGATCTCTTTGGCGACCTTATCAAAGGTAACTTTTCTCTTGTGGAGCGACTGGGCGGCAATGCTCTCACCTTCCCGGATGATACCGAGCAGAAAATGTTCTTCACCGACGTAATTAAAGCCCAGCTCGCGAGCCGCCTGGTAGGCGAGGTCGAGCGTTTTCTTAGCGCGCGGTGAGAGGACCAGTTTCTTCGGGGAGCCTTCGCCGCGGCCGATCAGTGATTCGAGGTCGGAGAAGAGGTTGACCATGTCGACCCCTAATTTTTGCAGGACCTTGGAGGCGAGCCCCTCCGCTTTGATCAGGGCGAGCAGGAGGTGTTCGGTCCGGACGTGGTCATGGCCGAGCCGTTGGGCTTCTTCGGTTGCCAGCTGGAGGGCCCGGTTGGCGGAGTCGGCGAAATATTCGTAGAAGCGTTCCGACGGGCGGCGCTTTAGCAGGGAGGCAAAGATATCCGGGAATTCGAAGAAGCCGGGGATCTCCGGGAAGCCAAAGTCTCCCATGTTGCCGATATTCCCGCCCCCCATGGTCGGCAGGAGCCCTTCCTGGGCGGCGCACTCGCTGCAGAGATGGTAGGTGTTTTTTTTATTGTTGACTATTTTAGTGATATGGACCGTCGCGGGTCTGATTTTACATTTTTGACATTGCATATATTTTTTCCTTTTTCCTAATTTAATTAGTAAGCCAGATTATAGATGATGCTGACGTGAGTCGCAACCTACAGAAACTCATCAAACATCTTTTCGATCTCAATATGGAACCGGTCGGCCATCGTGAACAAGGCCTTGACCCCGGAGAGGGTCAAATTCATCTCTTCCATCAAATCGACGATCTTTCGGACCATTGCCAAATCGTTTTGTGAATAGAGCCGGTAGTTCTTGGGGGTCCGCTGCGGCTGGATCAACCCTTCTTCTTCATAGATTCGAAGAGTTCGGGGGTGACACCCGATCAGTTCAGCGGCGATATGGATCGTATAGACCGGTTTTTCACTATCGTGCAAGAAGCGGTACAAAAGTTCACCTCCTTACGCTAACACTAACATTAATAGTAGCATAAACCTTGACACAAACGTTGTCAAGGTGTTGGGTGTAACCGCGGAATTAATTCCGCGGTTAGAATAAACCAGACGACTAAGGTATAATTAACTAATGGTAAAAATAGGTTCGCTAAATATCGGGAAAACCATCCTGGCGCCCCTGGCGGGCTGTTCCGACCTGCCGTTCCGGCTGGTCTGCCGGGAACACGGGGCGAAGCTCGCTTTTTATGAGATGGTCGATTGCAATTCACTTCTCCATCATTCCCGCAAAACCGGAGAGTTGCTGCAAACTAACGAGCAGGATCAGCCAATAGCCGCCCAGCTGATCGGCGGCGACGCTGACGATATGGCCGAGGCGGCCAAGATCCTGTTGGGCATGATCAAACCTCCCTTTCTTGATATTAACGCCGCCTGCCCGGTCAAAAAGATGATGAAAAAAGGGTCGGGGGCTAATCTGCTTCGGGAGCCGCTGACCCTCTACAGTATGATCCGGAAAGTCGCGGCCGCTGTTGATATTCCGGTTACGGTCAAACTGCGGACCGGTTATGATAAAAAAGATCATAAACGGATCGCGACAATTGCCAAAAATTGCGAGAAGAACGGGGCGGCGGCGATCTTTGTGCATGGGCGGACAAAAAACCAGCTCTATTCCGGCGATGTCGATTATGAGGCGATCAAGGCGATCAAAGAAGCGGTCGCGATCCCGGTTTTTGGCTCGGGGAATGTCTTTACCCCTGAATTGGCGGAGAAAATGTTGGTCACGACCGGGTGCGATGGGGTGATGGTCGCCCGAGGAGCTTTCGGTAACCCCTGGCTCTTCCAGCAGATCGAGCCGTATTTGGCCGGTCAGGCGGTTCCGCTCCCTTCGTTAGAGGAGAGAAGAACGGTCCTGAAACAGCATTTGGCCTACATTCTCGAATATCGGGGAAAATACAAGAACAACCTGATCGGGCTGATGCGCAAGGTCGCGATCTGGTACCTGAAATCATTTCCCAACGCGGCGGCCGCCCGTAGCAGCGTCACGGCGGCGAAAAGCTATCCGGAATTGCTGGAGAAGATCGACCGGTTTTTAACATGAGCGAAAAAGTTTTAACTATTGGCCAATTGAACCAGGTCATCAAGATGTACCTCAAGGATCTTGCCCCCGAAGGGCTTTGGGTCAAAGGGGAGATCTTGGGTTACAAGCTTGGCGATGGCGGCCGCTACGCGTCCTTTATTATTTGTGAAAAAGAAGAGCGCTCCAACAAAGTGATCGCCCAAGCGCCGGCGATGTGCTGGGGGGCCGATTTGTCGATGCTCAACGGTAAGCTTAGAACGATCGATCGGACACTTGGCTTAAAAGACGGGATCATTGTCCAGCTAAAATGCGTTGCCGACCTTTGGCCGCAGGCCGGACGCTTTCAGCTGATCGTTAAAGATATCGAACCGAGCGTGACGGTCGGGGAACTTCATCTTCTCCGCCTAAAAATTTATCAAGAGCTGGTCGCTCTCGGCGTCCAGGACCAAAACAAACAACTGCCAATCCCGCTTTGTCCCCTTCGGGCTGCCTTGATCACCGCCAAAGGGTGTGCCGGCTATAATGACTTTATCCACGAGCTTTGGAGCGCCCGTTATCCTTTTAAGATCGACCTCTACGATTCGGCTGTCCAGGGTGAGGGGGTCGAGAAAGAAGTGACCGCCGCCCTGAAAACGATCGCCCGCCGGAGCGGCGATTACGACGTGATCGTAATCGTGCGTGGCGGCGGCGCGGTGACCGACCTGAAGTGGTTCGATAATAAAGCGATCGGTTTGGCGATTGCCAGTTCTCCCTTGCCGGTTTTGACCGGGATTGGCCACGAGATCAATCTGTCCCTGGCCGATATGATCGCCCATACGAACTTCAAGACCCCGACTGCGGCGGCTGGCTTTCTGGTAGAAAAAGTTAGGGGGTTCGAAGTAGCGGTCGACGAGCTGGTGGCGGGGATTAATCAAGCGGCGACCCAAATCTTGCGGGATAACCGGGTGGCGCTGCAAACTTTGACCCGGGAGATCAATAGCGAAGCCAAGCATTATCATCTGATGCAAAGGGCGGCGCTCGAAAATCTTTTCCAAAATATTTCCGCGGCCGCGATCGAAGCGATCAGGCAGCAAGAGGCCAGCCTGAATCATTTGGCGGAGAAGATTGCCCTTTTTGAGCCGAGAAACACGCTTAAATTAGGTTATAGCATTACCCGGGGGGGAGACGGCCGGGTTTTACGGCGGCTCGATCAAGTGAGCGTCGGCGAAGAACTAACGACCCAGCTGGTAGACGGCAAAATAGTCAGCAATGTCAGGTTAAAGGAGAAACAAAATGGCAACTAAAAAAGCGAAATACCAAAAATCGTTCGAAAGCCTCGAAAAGATCTATGCCGATCTGCGCGAGGGGAAGATCGGGATCGACGACCTGGAAGATAGCCTGAAAGAGGCCCTGGCCCATATCCAGGTATGTAAAGAGACCCTGAAAAAGCAAGAAGAGAAAGTGACCGATCTCATTAAAGAGATCGGCAAAGAAGGTTAATTCCCGAACTTCGCGGCATTGAACGGCAAGGCGAAAATGGCATTTAAAAAACCAGCGGATCTGGCAGATACTCAAAAGACCAAGCCGGTTCCGGACAAACCGAGCGAATATCCTTGGCCGGTACGTTCAGTTGATAGTTCCCTTGTTTCCCTTTATGCCAGGGGAGTCCTATTTCGTCGGATAATTGATATTGGGTGACCGGAACTGTGGCGCTAAGCTGCTCATTCGAGGCAATGCTCTTGGGCGGCAATTCAGTTTTTATCTTAGAGCCGGCGGGGAAGGTGAAGCCCCCAACATTTAAAGGCGCTTGGAAATTACAAGTAAATAGACGGGGAGTTAACGCGTCGATGATCGGCTTGGCTGGTTTTTGGATTTCCGCTTGGCAAGCGACCAGGCGAGTGGCGCCTAACGCCGCGGCTAAAGTTAATGGGGCTAGTCTGATCGGCAATTTTTTAATCTGCATTAATGATTCTCCTTTGTTTGCTGATAATACTTCATTATTTCTTGGTGAAAATTTCAAGTTGTTTCGAGTTGTCGCGCTATTCTTGCAACCGACCGGCGACTAGCCTATAATTTGTCTATGGAGTCGACTAATTTTCACAACCTGCCTGATCACCGCGGCCACTTTGGCCCATATGGGGGGATTTTCGCCCCGGAAACCCTGATGGCGCCGCTGGAAGAAGTGGCTCGCGCTTACCAGGCGGCTAAACAAGACCCGGAATTTCAAAAAGAAGTCGATTATTACCTTGAGAATTATGTCGGCCGGCCGACCCCGCTTTATTTTGCCGAACGGCTCTCCGATGAACTTGGCGGACCTAAGATCTACTTGAAGCGGGAAGACCTTTGCCACACCGGCGCCCATAAGATCAACAACACCATCGGCCAGCTAATTCTGGCTAAACGGATGGGGAAGAAGCGGATTATTGCCGAGACCGGCGCCGGCCAGCACGGGGTCGCGACTGCGACTGCGGCTGCTCTCTTTGATCTGGAGTGCGTAGTTTACATGGGAGAAGAAGATATCCGCCGCCAAGCGCTCAATGTTTTCCGGATGGAGCTCCTGGGCGCGAAAGTGATGCCGGTCAGCAGCGGAAGCAAGACCCTGAAAGACGCGGTCAATGAAGCTTTCCGCGATTGGATGGCCCATCCCGATACTTACTATTGCATTGGCTCTTGCATCGGCCCGCATCCTTACCCGATGATGGTTAGAGATTTTCAGTCGGTAATTGGCAAAGAGGCCAAAGCCCAGCATTTTGCTCTGGAAAAGAAGGAGCCTGATTACTTGGTCGCCTGTACCGGCGGGGGCTCCAATTCGATCGGCTTGTTCTACCCCTTTCTCGATGAAGCGACCAAGATCATTGGGGTCGAGGCGGACGGTGCGGCTCCCTTAGTTCATGGAAAGATCGGCGTTCTCCAAGGAACGATGACTTATGTCCTGCAAACCAAGGTCGGACAGATCGAAACGACCCACTCTATTTCGGCCGGGCTCGATTATTCCGGCGTCGGGCCGGAACATAGCTATTTGAAAGACTGTGGTCGGGTCCAATACGTTACGATCAAAGACAAAGAAGCCTTGGCCGGGTTTAAACTCCTTTCCAGAACGGAAGGGATCATTCCGGCTTTGGAATCTTCGCACGCGATCGCTTATTTAACGAAACTGGCGCCGACCCTCAACCGGAGCCAGACGGTGGTTGTCTCCCTTTCCGGCCGCGGGGACAAAGACGCGGAGGAGATCCGCAAAATGAGGCGGAAAAATGCTTAAGCAAGCCTTTAACAGAAAAGCGCTGATCACTTATGTCACTGCCGGGGACCCAAGCCTGGCGGCGACCGAGAAGTTGATTTATGAGTTTGAAAAAGCGGGGGCCGATATTATTGAATTAGGGATACCGTTCTCTGACCCGCTGGCCGACGGACCGGTCATCCAAGCTTCCCACCAGCGGGCGATCAAAAATAAGGTCGCTTTGGCCGATGTTTTTGCCCTGGTCGCGAAGGTGCGGCGCAAAACTGCGATCCCCATCTGCTTCATGCTCGCTTATAACCTGGTCCTGCAGTACGGCTTAGAGCGTTTTTACGCCGAATGCCGCCGTTCCGGAGTGAACGGGGTAATCATCCCTGATCTACCACCCGAAGAAATGAAAATTTCCGACGACCAGGTCGGTTCCATTTTTCTGATCGCGCCGACCAGTACCGATGAACGGATCAAGCTGGCTACGGAAAAAGCCTCCGGATTTGTATATCTCGTTTCGGTTGCCGGAGTGACCGGCCAACGCCGGGAATTATCCGGCGACCTTGGGGAATTGGTCGCCAGGATCAAAAGCCAAACCGAACTTCCGGTCGCGATCGGTTTTGGGATCTCAACGCCGAAGCAGGCGGCCGAAGCGGCCCGGGTCGCCGACGGGGTGATCGTCGGTTCGGCGATCGTCGATTTGATCGGCCAAAAGAAAACCGCGGCCGCCCTCAAGCTGATCGCCGAGATGCGCAAGGCGCTCAATGCTCTCTAGGATTGTTTACCGCTGTAAGCAGTTTTACTACGCTCTTTTTTCCGTTTACTCGAAGAATGACGAAAAGTTTGCCGGCCTTTATCTAAAGCCCCAGGAATTAGCCCTCTTTAATCAGCTTCCCGGCTTTGAGAAGAAGCATTCGGTCGTCGTCGCCCGCAAAATGCTGGCAATGTCCCGGCTCCATCCTGAACTCGATCCTAATAAACTCGCCCGGATCGGTCTGCTTCATGACATCGGGAAGGTTTTGGAGCACAACAGTATTACGACCAAGGCCCTGCTGGTTATTCTCCGTTTCTTTTTCCCCTGTTTGTACGAAACGCTGGCTGAAAGGGGTCGGACCAACCCGCGTTTCCGCCGGATCTATCTCTATAAGTATCACGGCCAATTAGGGGCGGAGATGTTGGGAAAACTAGGGGTGGCCCAAGATATCCTGACAGCCGTTAGAAAACACGACTCGAAAGTTGAACCGCCGGCTAAAGGCGATCCTTTGGAGTTAGCTCTCCTGCAGAAGTCGGATAGCACGCTGTAACGGTTGTCAAAATCCCGCCCCGGACCTTCATCTCCGCCGTAACTTTGGCCCAGCGAGGAGCGCAAGCGGCAACTACATCGTCTAAGATCTTATTAGTGAGATGTTCATGAAAAATACCCAGCTCCCGGTAAGCTAAAAAATATTCTTTAAGAGATTTCAGCTCCAGGCACTCATCGTTCGGCGCGTAATCGATGAAAATGGTAGCGAAGTCGGGGAGGCCGGTCTTCGGGCAGACGCAGGTAAATTCATCGGTCTCGATCTGAATGGCGTATTCCCGCTCCGGATATTGGTTTTCCCAAGTGTCGATCTTCGGAAGTTTAAGTTTGCGAACGTTTTTTTGCAGGCCCTGGTAGCTGTTTTTCATCGGTGTTTATTAATCTCGTCGCGGAGCTTTTTCGCTTCGGTCCGCGGATCGGCGGCGTAAAGGATGCCGCGGGAAGAGTTGATCACGGCGCGCAATCCCTGTTTGTTAACGCCGAATTTGACCGCGGCGGCTAAGTCGCCTCCTTGGGCGCCGACTCCGGGGATCAACAGGGGCATATTACCGGCGATTTGCCTGATCTCTTTGATCTCTTCGGGTTTGGTTGCCCCCACGACTAAGCCGCAATTCCCATTTTTGTCCCAGGCACTGGCCCGTTTAGCGACGGTAATATAGAGCCGTTCTTTTTCGCCCTGCGTTTCAAAATCCCGGCTGCCGGCATTGCTGGTCAAGCAAAGAACAAAAACCCCTTTATCCTGGTAATCAAGAAAAGGCTTTACCGAATCATAGCCCATATAAGGACTGACGGTCACGGCGT
Organism: Candidatus Margulisiibacteriota bacterium; assembly: GCA_041661965.1. Classification (NCBI taxonomy): domain Bacteria; kingdom Bacillati; phylum Candidatus Margulisiibacteriota; species Candidatus Margulisiibacteriota bacterium. The sequence continues at coordinate 268,208 of JBAZTH010000002.1, read as the reverse complement.
CAGCGTTGAAAACCTCATACGCCGCTTTGGCGTAAGCTTCGGAAGAATGGCCGACGTCGCCCCGTTTGGCGTCCAGGATGACCGGCAGACCGAGTTCGTGGATGTAATCGATCGTTTTCAAAAGAGAACTGATCCCCGCCAGGCCGTACATCTCGTAAAAAGCGGAGTTCGGTTTGTAGGCGCAAACTACGTCTTTGGTCGCGTCAATGATGCTTTTATTGAAGAGGAAGAAAGGATCGTCGGAGTTGATCAGGTTGGCCGGGATCTTTTTCAGGTCGACATCAAGACCGACGCAGAGGAGGCTGTTGTTCTTTTTCGCGGTCTGGTCTAAATGATCGACGAACCTCATGTCGGGATTTCTTCAGAGCTCGCTTCCTCGGCCACTTCAAGAGTCCCTTCACGCTCGGCCCTGGCCCGTTCTTTTTCGGCGATCATATCGCCGATGGTGACTTTTTTTTCTTCAACGGCGGCCGTTTGTTGGACTTCCTTGAGTGCCTGGCGGTCCCGTTCGACGTGGACCTGTTTGATCGAAAGGCCGATCTTTTGTTCGTCGGGAATGACCCGCAGGATCTTGGCGTCGGCGGTGTCGCCGAGCTTGATCGGGGTCCCGTCCGGATATTTAGCGTCTTCCGGGTTGACGACTTGTTCCTTGGAAAGTTCGGAAATGTGGATCAAGCCTTCAAGCCCATGGCCGAGTTCGACGAAAACGCCGAACTTGGCGAAGCGAAGGAGCTTAACTTTGACGACCTGGCCGGCCTTGAAGTGTTCGGCGGCGCTGGCCCACGGATCCGGCTGCAACTGGCGGAGGCCCAGCGCGACTTTTTTGCTGGCTTTGTCTACGCCGAGGACGAAAACTTCGATCTCGTCGCCGAGTTTTACGACTTCAGTCGGGCTCTTCACCCTTTTCCAGGAGAGTTCCGAGAGATGGATCAGCCCTTCGATGCCGCCGAGGTCGACGAAGGCGCCGAAGTTCTTGATGCTGACGACTTTCCCTTTGCGGACCTGGCCGACTTCAAGCTCGTTGATCAGCTTGTCATGGTCGGCTTTTTCCTTGTCACCGGCCGCTAGCCGATGGGAGAGGACGATCTTTCCCTGCCGGCGATTGACTTCAATAACTTTGAGCGGGATCTTCTGGCCGATAAAGGATTCAAAGGTTTCTTCCGCCCGTTTGCTGACCTGGGAGGCGGGGACAAAGCCGCGCAGACCGTCGCAATCGACGACCAGCCCGCCTTTGAGCGCTTGAACGACCTTCCCTTCCAACAATGTTTTGTTGCGGAAGGCGTTCATGGCGTTATACCAGTTACGTTCGTGGTCGGCGTGGGCCTTGGAAAGAACGACATAGCCTTCTTTGTCTTCCAGTTTTTCAATGAAAACGTCGATAATATCCCCGACCTTGACGATCTCTTCGGCCGAGGTAAAGGGATGTTCGGAGAGTTCGTTCGGGAGGATTAAGCCATCGGATTTGTACTTGATGTCGACCAGGACCCCGGAGTGGTCGACTTTAACGACCTTCCCTTTGACGATGTCGCCGACTTTATATTCATTAAAGGTCGAATCATAGCCGCTGGCCGGTGTGGTCGGTTTTGGTTCCGGGGCTTTAATGACCGGGGCCGGAGGGGCTGTTTTTAGTACTGGAGCGGCAAATACCTGCTCAACCGGCTTTGGCGCTGTCGGTTTGGCCGGAGCGGTAAAAGTTGTGGCTTTGAATTCTTCCTTGGCCGGGATATTTTCCTTTTTTTCCGTAGCGGAGAGTTTGCTTTCTTCGAGCGTTTGGCGGATCAATTCTTCGACTTCGGAGAGGGAGGCATCGGCCTTGCCGGTGCTGATTTGTGTTCCTTTAAAATCATTTTCCATAATGTAGTTAGAATATCATAAATAGAATAGAGGGTCAACTGGAATGGCTTGATTTAGCTGGTATTTATCCATTATTTCTTGACAAATTATTAATAAACTCTACAATATTAATCATTAATGAGAAATATTACTGAACCGACCTTCGGGTTTGGTTCGCACTTGATCATAGATTGTTTTGGTTGTCCGAACGAGAAATTGGCGGATGTTGCCTTCGTTCACGATATGCTGGACTCTTTTCCAGAGAAGATCGGCATGATTAAAGTTTCGGAGCCGCACGTTTTCCGTTCAACCGGCGGAGAGCGGGAGCCGGCCGGCGTTTCCGGCGTGGTCCTGATCGCCGAATCGCATATTTCGATCCATACCTTTCCCGAAAGCGGACACGCTTTCATCGATATTTTTTCTTGCAAGGATTTCAGCGTTGAATACGCCACGCAGCATCTTTCCGAAGCTTTTCAAGCGAGCCGCTACGAAGTCGCCCGGACCAGTCATGGCGTTGAAATGATGGGCTCTCTGGGGATCGAAGAGCTTCAGCCCCGGCGCGAGCGGGCGCTGGCGATCCACTGACTTCGTGACGCCGACCTTTCTCGAAATCGAACCGCAATATTACGATTACCGCCGTTCCAAATTCGTGGTTATCCCCTGTCCGCATGAAGCAACGACTTCTTATGGCCGGGGAACAAAGAATGGCCCGGCCGCGATCCTGCAAGCGTCCCAGCAGGTTGAGACTTTCGACGAAAGTTTGGGCTATGAAACTTACCAGCAGAGCCTGATCTATACCGAACGGGCGGTCCCTTTGTCCCGGTTGACGGCGGCGGTCAAGAAAGTGGTCGCTGACGATAAGGTGCCGGTGGTGTTGGGTGGGGAGCATTCATTGACCCCCTTCGCGGTCAAAGCGTGTGCCGATAAATATCGTGATCTTTCGGTTTTACAGCTGGATGCTCACGCCGACCTGCGCGACAGTTACCGGGGAAGCAAGCACAGCCACGCTTGCGCCGCCAGGCGGCTCTTGGAGATCGCTCCGCTGGTCCAGGCCGGGGTTCGGAGCCTCTCCAAAGAAGAATGGGATTTTGCCAAGTCGACCGGCCAACTTAACAAGATCCATTGGGCCGGGAAGATCAAACCGGAAAAGATCATCGAGCAACTAAGCGATAATGTCTATTTGACGATCGATGTCGATGTCTTGGACCCGGCGGTCATTCGCGCGACCGGAACTCCGGAACCGGGAGGCTTGTTGTGGGCTGAAATGCTAAATTTACTCGCGAAGATCTGCGCAAAGGCTAAGATCGTCGGCTTTGATGTCGTGGAGCTTTCTCCGCAAAAAGGGGACCTGGCCTCCGATTTTACAACCGCAAAATTAATCTATAAATTAATGGGTTTAACCGCTTAGTTTTTGTCCGCCGACTGAAATTCCTTCTTTTTAACGCCGATAACCAGGTAGATATGATCAGCAGACTATCCAAACGGACATTTCCCCGGAATCCCGAAGCGCTAAAGCCGACCAGTTTCGCGCGGAGCCGGGCTCTGCATGATCAGGCGCGGAAAACCGAACGAGGGAATAACGAAACGATCCGTCTGGCCGGATTAATGCCGGCTCACATGATCGAACTCCTCGATAAACTGCCGGAAATGGTCCACATCATCGACCGGAACGGTCGGATCGTTTACGCGAACAACGTTTGGCTCTCCAGATTGGGAAAGACTGAAAATAAAACGGTCGGCTCCTCGATCTTCGACCATTTGCCGGAAGCTCAACGTGAAACGGCGATGGCCAGGTTCAAGATCAAGCTGGCCGGCGGGACAGTCGAAAAGGTCATCGATCGGATGTACCTCGCCGAAAAAGGGGAAAAAGTATATGTAAATACCAGCGACCAGTTGCTGCGCGATCAAAGCGGGGAAGTCGCGCTGATCATTACGGTCCTTCAAGATATAACTCAAGTGAGAAGAATGGCGGCCCAAACGGCGGTCAACGCGATTATGGGGGTGATCGCCAGAGGGTTCGGCGAAAATTTGCGGAATATGCTGCAACCAATCGGTGGTCAGGCGGCTTATATCGGCAGGCTGGCCAATGAGCCGGCGACCAAGGAGCTGGCTCAAAAAATTGGCACAGCAACAAAGAGAGCGAAAGAATTCCTTGATCGGTTTATTGTTTTGGCTCGATGGCGTGCCGGGGACATTGAGATTTATAAGTATGATCTCCGTCAGATCCTCGGAGCCAGCTTTGACGTGTTTGAAGATATGATGGGGCTGACCTATGAAGATAAGGAAAAAGTTATGATGACGGAACAGACGGAAAGGTTGTTGTCCTCAACGGTAATGATGGAAGTGGACGTTAAGGTTGTCAGCCAGGTTTTAGCGGAACTGTACAAGAACGGCGTTGAGGCGGGAGGGGACGTGACCCTGGAGATCGACCGCCAAAACATAACCCAGGAAACGATCGATGATCTGCGCAATGTTCTTAAGCCCGGCGAATATTTGCGTTTTACGGTCAGAGACAGCGGGTGCGGGATCGATAAAAACGCCCGCCACGATATCTTTAAGCTGTTTTTTACCCAGAAACCGCAAGAAGCCCATACTGGTTTAGGGCTCTCGCTGGTTTATGCCGGCGTGACCGCTCATAAAGGCGGGGTTACAGTCGAAAGCGAAGAAGGGGCCGGAACTGCCATCCATCTTTATATTCCGGCTGTTCAAGCCAACGGGAACGGGTTCTAGGGGAGCTGGTTCGATTCTATAATCGCGGCCATCTCGGCCGGCATTGGCGCTTCAAACTCCACTCTGGCCCCGGTTCGCGGATGGTCAAACTTCAATTTATAAGCGTGTAGTAATTGGCCTTTGGCCCCGAGCTCTTCTCTTTTTCGCCCGTAAACCTGATCGCCGACAATGGGGTGCCCAAGGTGGCTTAAGTGGACCCTGATCTGGTGGGTCCGTCCGGTCTTGATCTTCACTTCGAGCAACGCGTACTCCCCCAACTCTTTGATTACCCGGTAATGGCTGATCGCTTCCCGCGAGCGGGCGCTGCCGGTCGGGTCGAGAACGGTCATTTTTTGCCGGTTGACCGGATGGCGGCCGATATTGGCCTCGATGACCCCTTTTTTGGCCGCCGGAACACCGTGGACCAGGGCGAGATAACTCTTTTCGACCGTCCGGTCTTTAATTTGCTTGATCAGCGAGCGATAGGCAAGGTCGGTTTTGGCGACGACGATCACGCCGGAGGTGTCTTTGTCGAGCCGGTGGACGATCCCCGGCCGCAAAGGGGCGCCTAAGGAGGCAAGCTGACCGCAGTGATGAAGTAGCGCATTGACCAAAGTTCCGCTGTAGTTGCCGGGGGCGGGATGGACAACCAGGTTTTTCGGTTTATTGACCACGACCAGGTCCTGGTCTTCAAAAATAATGTCGAGCGGTATCGCTTCGGGGCCGGTCGTCAGTTCTTTAGGCGGCGGGACTTCGACCGTGATCCGGTCGCCGGGTCTAAGCTTATAGCTGGCTTTGGTCGGCGCGCCGTTTAGGCTGACCAAACCCTGGTCGATCAAATCTTTAAGCTGGGAACGGGAGAGTTCCAGCTCTCCATGCCCCGCCAGGAATTGGTCGAGCCGCTCTTTTTCAGCGCTGGCCGGGACGATTATTTCGCCGGCCATTTTTTTAACAAGCCGCCGACGCCGATCATGAAGATCGCGATTACGATCCATTGCGAAGGGGTCAGGCTTAGCCAGTGGATCGGGCTATAGCGCAGAAATTCTATGGCGAAGCGGTAAAGAGAATAAAGGATCAGTCCCCAAAAGAAAATCTGGCCGTCGAATTTTTTCCTGGGGTAGAGCCAGAGCAGAAAACCAAAGGCGAGCAAGACCAGCAAGACGGAATACAGTTGAGTGGGATGAAGGTGCTGGTCGGGAAAATATGACCCGGCCAGGCAATCGCTTGGGAAAACCAGGCCCCACGGCAATTTTGTCGGCAAGCCAAAACAGCAGCCGTTGAGAAAACAGCCGAGCCGGCCGATGGCGTAACCAAGCATGGCGCCCGGGGTCACTACGTCAAGCAAACGGCGCAGAGCGATCTTTTTTTCGCCGGCAAAATAGACGAGCGCGCCCAGGCCGAAGATCAAGCCGCCGAGGAAGACCAGCCCGCCGCGCCAGATCATGAAGATCTCCAGCAGGTTCCCCCGGTAAAAATTCCATTGGCCGGCAACGTAAAAGAAGCGGGCGCCGACGACCGACGAAACAATAACGTACAGCGCGAGATCGATGATCGATTCGGTCTTGATCCCTTCCTGGCGGGCGAAATAAAGGGCGAAACCGATCCCGGTCAGGAAGCCGAGGGCGACCATCAAGCCGTAAGAAAAAAGCGAGATCGGGCCAAGCATTAATAATATTGGATGCATTTCTAATCCCCCTTTTTTTTGAACAAGACCAGGATGATCAGTCCGACCCCCAGGTCGATCATGATGTCGGCCAGGTTAAAGACCGGCCAGACTTTAAAATCAATATAATCGATGACGTAATGGCGAACCAGTCGATCAAACAGATTGCCGAGCGTTCCCCCGAGCAGCAGGGCGAGCCCGAGTTTGAGCGTCCAGTCGCGAGCGGTCAGGCGCTGCTGGAAATAGACCATCAGACCGGCGGCGAACAGGCTGATGATGATTAACAGCGGCGAACTGCCGGTCAGGATAGAGAAGGCGGCGCCGGTGTTTCGGACATAGGTCAGGCTTAGAAAGCGGCCGAGGAGGGGGAGGACCTGGCCGACCGACATGGTCGAGTTGACCAGCTGTTTTAGCGCCTGGTCGGCGATAATAATCGTCAGGGTCAATAAGTAGAAAGACATATTTAGCGTACGCGGGCCGGGGGTTGTTTAGTGTAAGCGTCGATCAAAGCGCCAATTTCCTGAAAATAGTGGCCGATGACCGGGAAGTTAACCAGCTGGGCCACAACGATCGTTAACATATAGATTGCGAGGCCTAAAACGATCGTGGTACCAAGGGCGAAGCCGACCCCTTGGGCGATCCCGTTCATAAAAGTGAACAGGATGTACCGCCAGGGATCGTGCTTGTCGCGCCTGATATTTTCGATCGCTTCAAAGAGCTTTTCGTCTTGCACTAGGTCCCCTCTTGCCAACTGGCAAGATATTTTACCTGATCCGGGGTCAGTTTGTCGATCCCGATTCCCATCGACTTTAACTTTAAGGTCGCGACCCAGTTTTCGATCTCCTGGGGAACGTTATAAACCTTATTTTCCAGCTCGCCGGCGTTTTTGATGGCGAACTCGGTCGCTAAGGCCTGGGTTGAGAAGCTCATGTCCATGACGGAGGCGGGATGCCCTTCGGCGGCGCCGAGATTGACCAGCCGCCCCTCGGCCAGGACGAAAACGCTGTGGCCGTTCGGCAGGATATATTCATCGACGAAATTGCGGACGTTCTTTTTTTCCTTCTTGGCCAGTTTCTTTAGGCCTATCAGGTCCAGCTCAATGTCGAAGTGGCCGGAATTACAGACGATCGCCCCGTTCTTCATCTTCTTGAAATGTTCCGGGCGAATAACGTGCATATTGCCGGTCAGAGTGCAGAAGAGGTCGCCGATTGCGGCCGCTTCCGCCATGGGCATGACCTGGAAGCCGTCCATTGCCGCTTCGATCGCTTTGATCGGGTTGACTTCGGTGACGATAACATTGGCCCCCATCCCTTTACAGCGCATCGCAAACCCTTTGCCGCACCAGCCGTAGCCGACGGTGACGACCGTTTTACCGGCCAGGAGGAAGTCGGTCGCCCGAATGATCCCGTCGACGGTGCTTTGCCCGGTCCCGTAGCGGTTGTCAAAGAGGTTTTTTGTCTGGGCGTCGTTCACGGCGATGACCGGGAACTTAAGCGCTCCGTCCCGCTCCATCGCTTTGAGGCGGATCACGCCGGTCGTGGTCTCTTCCATGCTGCCGATGATCCCGTCCGCGATCGCCGGGTATTTGGTGGAAATAGCGGTGACCAGATCGCAACCGTCATCCATGGTGATGACCGGTTTATGTTCGATCGCGGCGGTTAAATGCTTGAAGTAAGTGGCGTTGTCTTCTCCCTTGATGGCGTAAACGGGGATGCCGTAATCGACGACCAGCGAGGCGGCGACGTCGTCCTGGGTGGAGAGGGGATTGCTGGCGCAAAGGACGATATCGGCGCCGCCGGCTTTTAAGGCCCGGACCAGATTGGCGGTTTCGGCGGTGACATGGAGGCAGGCGCTCATCTTTTTCCCTTTAAGGATCCGGCTCTTTTGGAATTTCTCTTTGACCTGGGAGAGGACCGGCATATCCCGCTCCGCCCACTCGATCCGGAGCTTCCCTTTTTTCGCCAGGTTCAGATCTTTAACGTCGCATTTCTTTTTTGTCATCAAAAGTCCTCCCTTTATGATTGAAAACGACAATATTATAACATGAAAAGAGGCTAAAGTGCGCTGACGACTCCGGCGCAGCGGTCGCAGATAGTCGGATGAGCGTCGTTCTTTCCCACGCTTTCGCGCCAGTTCCAGCAGCGTGCGCATTTTTCTCCCGGCGCGTGGCTGACCTTCGGTTCCCCTTCCCCTTCGGTCAGGCTGACCTTTGAAGCGATAAAGACCATTGGCAACAAGTCGGCGACCGACTGCAGAGCGGCCAGCTCATTCCCCTTGGCGAAATATTCGACTTGGGCGTCGACCGAGGCGCCGATCTCTTTGGCGTTCCTGACCGCTTCGATCTGGCGGTAGGCCTTTTCCCTGGCGGCTAGGATAATGGCCCATTTGTTTTCCAGCTTTTCGTCCAGATATTGCTTATCGACCTCTGGCATAGCCGACAGAAAGATGCTGTGTCCTTTGATATTAATAAACTGGTTGATATTTTCCGCAGTAAAAGAGAGAATCGGCGCCATCAGTTTAACCAGCGTGGCCAGGATCTGGTTCATGGCGAACTGGGCCGAGCGCCGCTCGCGCGAATTTTTTTCTTCGCAATAGAGCCGGTCTTTGGAAAGATCCAGGTAAAAGGCGGAAAGGTCGTTGACGCAAAAGTCGTAGAGCGAGTGGTAGACCAGATGGAATTCGTATTCTTCGTAAGCTTTGGTTGCTTTTTCTGCCAGCCGGTTAAGTTTCAATAAAGCCCAGCGATCGATCTCCAGCAATTCGACCGGAGCAGTCGGATCAAAATCGGCTAAATTGCTTATCAGGAAGCGGCAAGTGTTGCGGATCTTAAGATAGGCATCCTGAACTTGTTTTAGGATCTTCTCGGAGGCGGCCATGTCGTTACGAAAGTCGGTTGAGGCGACCCAGAGCCGCAGGACGTCGACGCCGTAGCGTTTGCTGACATCTTGCGGGTCAATAACGTTTCCTTGCGACTTGCTCATTTTCTTCCCTTTGTCGTCGATCGTAAAACCGTGGGTCAGGACGGCGTTGAAGGGGGCCCGTCCTTTATAGCCGACGCCAAGCAGGAGGGAAGATTGGAACCAGCCGCGATGCTGGTCCGATCCTTCCAGGTAAAGATCGGCCGGCCAGCTAAGGCCGGGAACCGTTTCCAGGACTGCCGCGTGCGACGAGCCGGACTCGAACCAGACGTCAAGGATATCGGTTTCTTTGGTGAATTCGGCGCCCTCACAAGCCGGGCATTTGGTCCCGGCCGGGAGAATATCTTTGGCTTCTTTGGAGAACCAGCCATTGGTCCCTTCGTTGCGGAAGAGTTCGCGGATCGCCTTGTTAAAGAGACCGGTCATTTGCGGCCGCCCGCATTTTTGGCAATAGAAAGCGGGGATTGGGACCCCCCAGGCTCTCTGGCGGGAAATACACCAGTCGGGGCGTCCTTCGACCATTCCCCGGATCCGATTCTCTCCCCAGTCGGGGAACCACTTGGTTTGACCTATCGCCTTTAACGCCTCTTGCCTTAATTCGCGATGATCGATCGAGATAAACCATTGTTCGGTCGCCCTAAAAATAACCGGGCTCTTACAGCGCCAGCAGTGCGGATAGGAGTGCTTGATAAATTCCAGTTTCAAGAGGGTGCCGTCGGCCTTCATTTTCTCGCCGATGATCTTGTTGGCTTCATCATAAGATTTGCCGGCCAGCCAGTCTGGGACGGAATTATCGAACTTGCCGTGCGGGTCGACCGGCATGACGACCGGGAGTTTGTATTTCAAACCGACTTGATAATCTTCGGCGCCGTGGCCGGGGGCGATGTGGACCAACCCGGTCCCTTGCTCCAGGGTGACTAGTTCGCCCAGAACCACCGGGACCTGGCGGTCGAGGAAGGGATGCCGGCAGAGGATCCCTTCCAGGTTCCGGCCGTGCGTCCGTTCAATGATTTTGTGTTCTTTGATTTCCAGCTTCTCCAGGAATGAGGCCAGTAACCCTTCTGCTACGACATAAACCTTCTCCTCTGCGCCACCGACATTAACGAAAACATATTCCAATTCCGGGTGGGCGCAGATGGCGACGTTAGCCGGCAGGGTCCAGGGGGTGGTGGTCCAGATGACGAAATTGACCGCGCCGGTCAATTTCGCGAGCGGCGATTTGCCGTTTAGCACGATCGATTTGTTATCAACGACCGCGAATTTAACGAAAATTGAAGGCGAACGGTCGTCCTCATACTCAAGTTCGGCTTCGGCAAGGGCGGTTGTATCTTTTGGACACCAGTGGATCGGCTTTAGGCCGCGGTAAACGTACCCTTTTTCCGCCAGAACGCCGAATAGTTCGGCGATTTTTTCCTCGTAAGAGTGGTTGATGGTCAGGTAAGGATTATTCCAATCGCCAAAAACACCGAGTTTTTTGAATTCTTCCCGCTGGAGATTAACGTATTTCAAGGCGTAGTCGCGGCATTTCTCGCGAAACTCGGTGATCGACATCTCTTTCCGTTTTTCCCCGATCTCTTTGATCAATTGGGTTTCGATCGGTAAGCCATGGCAATCCCAGCCGGGGATATAGGGAGAGTGAAAACCCTGCATCGATTTGAATTTCACCACAATATCCTTGAGGATCTTGTTTAGCGCGTGACCAAGGTGGATGTCACCGTTGGGATAAGGGGGGCCATCATGTAAAATGAATGGCTTGTTTTTGGCGTTTTTGTCCTGGATTTGAGCGTAAATGTTTTGCCCATTCCAGTAAGTCAGCAGTTCTTCCTCGACTTTCGCAAGATTAGCCCGGATCGGAAATTCAGTTTGCGGCAGGTTTAAGGTCTTTTTGTACTCCATGTGTAAATTTTATCATTTTCAGTCGGAGAAGACAAATTGAGATATATCATTTATATTCGATAGATCCACTCTTGCCGGAACCTGGCCAGCTGGATCGGGTCGATTCCCAGCAAAGCTTGGTCATTAAACCGGTCTTCCTGGATCGCGGTTAGGGCCGCGTAGAGCTTTTGAGTGATCGGACCCGGTTCGCCATTATTAAAGGTTGCTTTTTTACCCTGGTAAGTAATCGAGCCGACCGGTGAAAGGACGGCCGCTGTTCCGGTGCAGAAAGCTTCCTTGGCATTAAGCGCCATGGCGATCGGAACTTTCGTTTCTTCGACTTTTATCCCCATTGCCCTGGCCAATTGGATCGTACTATCGCGGGTAATTCCCGGTAAGATGGTCCCGCTTAATTCCGGAGTGTAAAGGGTGTCGCCGATGACAAAGAAGGCATTGGCCGCGCCGACTTCTTCGACAAAAAGGTTTTGTTTGGCGTCCAGCCAAAGGATTTCGGCGAACCCCGCGTCCTTGGCCATGACCGAAGCGATCATCCCGGTGACGTAATTGCCGCTGGCTTTAACGTTCCCGGTCCCGCCATCGCCGGCGCGGTGGAGCTTTTCTTCGACCAGCAGATCAATGGGTTTAAACCCGGCTTTGAAATACGGGCCGACCGGACTGACAAAAACCATTAACGATTCTTGCGGCGCCGGTTGGACCCCTAGTCCGGCTCCGCTGCCAAAATGGAGCGGCCGGATATAAAGGGCGGCTTTGAGACCGGGAGGCGGGACCAGTTCCTCATTGGCCCGAACGGTTTCAGAGATGGCTTTTAGATAGAATTCAACTGAAGCTGGGGTCATTGCCAGCCGTTGGGCGCTTCGTCCCAGTCGCTTGGCGTTCTCTTCCCAGCGGAAACCGACGAGGTTGCCGTTTTGGTCGCGGTAAGCTTTCAGTCCTTCGAAAGCGGACGGGCCGTAATGAAGGGCGACTGCCGCCGGCTCGGTTGGGAATGGGCCAAAAGGAAAGAGATGTTCCGCGGGGTTAGAAACCGCAGTCGACCAATCGGCCCCCTTATTGATGGTGGCGAAGAACATCGCTTTGCTGGCGTTGAGAGAAAAAGGAAGATGCGCCCAATCGATCGGACTAGCCGCGGTCGGCTGGAAGCGGGCCAATATCTCGGGATGAGCGGCAATGATTTGTTCGGCGACCGCCAAATCGCTTCGGCGAACGTGACCAGCTTCAAAAGCGTTGGGAATTAAGGTGTGGCCGATCAATTCTGACGGCAGATCGTCAAGCCGGCCGACGGCAAGTCCCCTAACCCCGTCGATCTCGATGGAATAAACGACTTTTGGGGCCTTGGCTTGAAGCTTGGAGAGAGCGGTTCTTTCATTATTGCCTGGGCGCAGACCGTGCAGCGGTTGGCCGCCTCTGACATCGATGCGGGTAACTCGAAAATTCATAATAAAACCTCCGTAATAATAAAGACAAGTAGTTATCTGCAGGAGTGGAAAATAATTTCAGGTCTTTTTTGAGGCTTAAGCGGAGGGGAGAGTGATCTTGACGGTTGTTCCCTGGCCTTCAACGCTGTCGAATTTGATCGAGCCGCTCTGGTCTTCCAGAATCTTTTTGGTAATTGAAAGGCCAAGCCCGGTCCCGGCCTCTTTGGTGGTAAAGAAAGGATCGAAGATCCTTTTGAGCACTTTAGCCGGGATCCCGGGTCCGGTATCTTTGAAAATGACGTGGCTGGAGCCGGAATCCGGTTGGATGGCGAGGGTGACAGTCCCCCCTTTGCTGCCGATCGCTTGAATGGCGTTGGTCAAAATGTTCATAAAGACCTGAACGATCCGGTTCTTGTCGACCATTGCCATGATCGGGCTGTCGATGGCGTATTCCTTGACGACCTTGACGTTGTTCCGCTTGATCTCATAACCGAGGATCGCGAGAACCTTTTCGATGACCGGCGCGAGCAGGACCGGTTCCGCGTTTAAATTGTTCATCTTGGAATAATCGGAGAGCCCTTCCAGGATCAGTTTGATCCGTTCGACTTCAGAGGGGAGCATTTTAAGGACGCTTTCCTTGAATTCCGGATCGTCCCACCGTTTGGGCATGGCGTGGACGACGGTGTACAGATAGGTAAAGGGATTTTTCAGCTCATGGGCGACGCCGGCGGTCGCGGTCCCGAGCGCGGCCAGTTTTTCCGCTTGGATGCAAAAGGCCTGGTTTTTCTTCAATTCTTCAAAGATGAAGGCGTATTCGATGTTCATGGTGATCTGGTGGGCGAGAGTGGTCAGGAATTCGATGTCATCGCGGGAGAACGCTTCTTGATTGAATTTCTTGCCGAGATTGATGGTCGACAAGAGCATTGGTTTGTTGAAGTAGCCGCTTTCCGAGATGCTCGGGATGATCAAGGTTGCCTTGAGCTTTTTCATTTCGTCGACAATCGCTTGCAGGCGGAGCCGCTCGCTTGGGTAAGCGGCCCCCCGGACTTTCAACAGGGCTTGGATCTCTTCCAGGACGATTTCCCGCCGGCGGGTGAGGAGTTCTTCGACCAGCGGTGAATCGCCGGCGATCTCTATCCCGATCGAATCAGTGGCTTCTCTTTCCCCGGCCCGAACGACGTAGGCCTGTTTGTCCCGGTCGAGGACCATGGTCGAAGCGGCCGACAGGAACATCTCTTTGGTCAATAGGTAGGGGAAGAGGCGACTGAAGCGTTCCAGGTCGACTTCCGGTTTGGCGATCGCGTTGATGTATTTGCTTAAGACCAATTGGTAACTGTAGCGCTGACGGAAAAGAAAATCGTCGATCACTCTTTCAATGGCGTTGCGCAGCGGCTGGAATAGGATCGCGATAATAAACGCGGCGACGATCCCGACCCAAAGGGAACCGTGATTGGTCGTGATCTTGATGTATTTGATCCCGATCAGGATCAACGAGACCAGTCCGCCGGTTAGCAAAGTGCTTAATAAATAATAGATTGTGTTCCGTTTGAGCGCCAGCTCCACGTCAAGCAGGCGAACTTTGGCCGTCCCGTAGATGATGACCGCCATAAAGATCAGGGTGGAGAGATAGCCGATGGGATAGGCGGAGGCCTGGTAATTCGGAAGAAAATCGGCGATGCCCAGCAGGGTGCTGGCGAACGCCAGCAGCAAGAAAAATGATTGGCGGGCCAAAAGCGGGCGCCCCTGTTTTTGCGCCTGGAAATAGTTCAAAGCCAGGAGCCAGATAGCGACGGCAAATAGAGCGAAGAAATAGACGGAAAACACCAGGTACAACTGTCCGGCCTCCGGATAGTAACCCCAAAAATATTGGATCACTCCGGTGTAAACCCGGGCGGTGAGGAGGCCGGCGACCGACCCAAGCCCGCTCAAGAGGAAGAGAGAGGAAAAAATCCAGCGCGGGATTTTGAATTCGACGAAGGCGGCGCTGAATTGCAGCGCGAAAACCGGGATAAAAGCGATCCCGATAAAACCGATCCGCGCCCAAACTTGAGCGATCACTTCGTTCCGGCTTAGATACATGCCGGCAAAAGAGGCCAACCACCAGGCGGCGCTTAGGCATAAATAGGCGAAGGGGCCGTTTACTTTAGAGCGGGGATTGCTGGATAGGACAACCAGGCCGAAGAACGCGGCCAGGACCCCGGTAAACAATGGAGGTAGAGAGTAAAAATTCATTAGTTATCTCCACTAAAATTATCCCACAAACCAGTGATAATATCAATTGTATCTGACGAAAATTCGCCACTATATATTGAGACAAAATCTTTGACCGTTAATTGAGGAAATGACATAATGATGGCATGTTTTGGCGGGCAATCGTTATTTTACTTTTAATGGCAATTCCAGCGGCGGCCTTCTCCGTTCGTTCTCTTGGGATGGGAAACATCTATTCACCGGCGGCTACTGATCCGGCAGGGTTATTTTACAATCCGGCCTATTTGGCCCGGAACGACGCGATTAGACTGTCGGGGGAAAGTCTTTTGGCCGGCGCGGTCCCCAAAGATTGCTTAGCCTTATCGATTGGTGATTTAGGGGTTGGGCGGGCCGGGTATGATCAGGGCGGGTTGTTATTTGTCGGGCATGGCTTTAATACTTATTCTTTTTTTCGCCTTGGGATCGGGGTCCGGTTTTTAAACGGGAAAAAAGACTTTGACCTTGGGTTTGACGCCGATCTTAATCGGAATTGGGCGCTTTCCGCCGCCGTTCAAAACACTGATGGCGCGATCCTCCCTGCCGATTATAATCTTAATCTGGCTTATCACACGGAAGATCGGGACCGATCGGTTGTGGTGGCGCGCGACTCGCTGGGGAAGATTGGGCTGGGTTATGAACAGCAATTCTTGCCCAGGGCTTTTTTCCGTTTCGGCCTGGCTGGCGAGCGCCCGACCTTAGGCTTGACCTACCCGCTTAATCGCTATATCGACCTTGATCTGGCGGGCGATTGGGACCGGGGAGGGGGGCGGGTGCTTTTTGGGCTTAACGTTTTCCGTAATACTGAAAACAAAAAGATCAACTCAAACCGGTCGCTTAATTTTGGACCGGCGATCGTCGGCGAGGATAAATTCGCGGTCATTGAAGGGTACAATCTTCACTATGTTGACGCCGGCGGCGGCTACCCATTCGTGCTGATCGGCGGAGGGATACATTATACCCACCATTGGGACCCTTACATGGCGGAGCTTGCCGCCCAATACCGGGTAATAAACATCGATCATTTGGGCGCGGGAGAATCGGATAAGCCAAACTATTTCTTTGGCTACACGACCGAGGAGCAGGCGGAAATTGTCAACGCGTTGCTCGATCAGATCGGGATCAAAGAGGCGTATTTGCTTGGCTATTGCTATGGCGGTTCGGTGGCGATGTATCTGGCCGGAAAATACCCGGAAAAATACAAAAAGGTCGTGGCGATAGAGGGCTTTGTGGTTGGCCTCAACAACATCCCGATCGAGGGGAACACCGAACTGCGGCGGCAAGCGGTCACCCTTCGTCATGACGTCGAGTATCTTGGGGCTTATTTACTGCGGGATTTTGTCTGCGCCAGTTACCGGCTCGATTATCCATACTTTAACGAGAAAATGTGGTTTCAGGTCAACCGGTCGATCCTTTATATTGATATCGGTGAAAAAGTTAAGGGAATGAAGGCTTCGCTTCTCTATTATGCCGGGACCAAATCCTGGGCTAAAGATTTTCTTGCGCCGACCAAAGAATTTGTCAGAAAGAACGTCAAGGATTTAGAATATATTGAGATTGAAGGGGCCGGTCATGATGTTGACCGCTACGATCAAAAAGAGTTTATGCGGCGATTGCTGGCCTTTCTCAAGCAATAATCCGGGGAGATGGCAATAACATTGCTGAATAACAGTGGCGGGTGGTCCGGGAAAGAACTATAATGATAGGGTGAGTTTATCAGGGAGGGTTTGATTATGAAAAAGGTGTTTTTGAGTTTATTTGGCGGCTTCTTACTGTCAACGGTGCTATTCGCTTCCATGGCTTCGGTTGATCTGATCGTTAAGCAGGTCCAACTGAACCAGGATAAGATCCTCGACATGTACGCGGAAACGACTACGACCGTTAGTTCCAGTATGACCGTGCCAGGATCGGACAAAAATACCCCGCAAACGATGACCCAAAAAGGGCGAGTTTGGACCAAAGGGAAGGAAAAATCGAAGGTTGAAATGCTTTCCCCGGTCAAGCAGATTACGGTTACCAACGGCGATCAAATGATGATGGTGGACGTTGAAACCGGGCGGAAGGTCGTCCAGGACTTAAAAAAACTCCGGGAAAAGAGCGGGCTGCCGGCTTCCTCACAGCAGATGGACCTAGAAAAAGCCAAGGAGTATTTTGATTTTACGGTCTCCAGCCAGGGGGTTCCCGGCGGGAAGACCGTTTATATTATTTCCGGCATTCCCAAGAAAGAAAACAAATTCCTGGCCAAAATGGAGCTCTACATCGACGGCGATCGCTGGGTTGCCACCAAGATCGTGATGTATGGTGAAAAGGGCCGGGTGGTCAGTCAATCGGATATCAGCTATGAACAGATCGGCGGGATTTGGGTCCCGGTAAAAAATGCTTCCTATGTCACTACCCCGGCCGGGCGGATGGAGGTTGAGATGGTCTTTAATAACATCAAGATCAATCGCGGGATAAGTAATGCCTTTTTCAAAGTAGAATAACCCGAAACCTTGACTTTTTTACGAAATACAGGGTATGCTTTATACGGGTGTAATAGTGGCAAGACCAAAAAAGAAGAAACATTTTACTTTCATGATCGTTCCGCACGACGCGCAGGGACAGCCGATCAGCTTTAAGCTGCCGGCCGTCTGGCTTTATGGTGCCGCCTTTGCTTTGATCTTTTGTGTTGTCTTGGCCGGTTCTTCCGTTGTTTACTCTACATTAATATCCCGCCGTTTGGTCGGCTACAGCCATGCCCTTAACCAAAATGAAAAGCAGGAAGCGACAATTGTCTCTTTTTCCCAGAAGACCGAGGAAATTATGGGGACCATTAATAAGCTGGCTTCGGAAGAGAACAATCTTCGTCAGATGCTGGGTTTAAAGAGCTGGCGGAACCAAGCCCGCTTGCCCTTTGGCCCGACCACCCCGGAAGCCAACAAAATCTCAAGCGACCTGCAAAATATGACCCTGCAGCTGGTGGAACGGAAGAAAAGCCTGGAAGAACTTAAGGCTTGGGTGAGAAAAGTCCAGAACCGCTTGGCGCAAACTCCGACATCCTGGCCGATCTATGGTAGAATAACCTCGGGTTACGGATATCGAACTTCTCCGTGGCGCGGGATGCACAAGGGGATCGATATTCAGGCGAATTATGGGGCGCCGGCCCGGGCGACGGCCGGGGGTCATGTTACTTTTACCGGCTGGATCAGGGGGTACGGCAAAGCGGTCATCGTTCAACACGAGAACGGGCTTTCCACCTTGTACGGACATTGTTCCGGTTACGCGGTGAGTGTCGGTCAAAAAGTCAACAAGAACCAGATCGTTTGTTTTGTCGGGATGACCGGCTGGACGACGGGGCCTCATTTGCATTACGAAGTCAGAAAATTTGAAACGGCGCAAAATCCGATGGCTTATTTAGACATGAATGTCGTAACCGCCAGTCGGATGTGGAGGGAATAAAAATGGGCGTATTTAACAGTACCGGGAAAAAGGGGCCGATGTTCGAGGGGGTCAATTCCGTTCTGGGCGAGCATTCGACCTTTAAGGGTGAAATTGTCACCGGCGGGTCGATCAGCGTCAACGGTTTCTTTGAAGGAAAGATCAAAGCGGACGGCGAAGTCCTGGTCCTGCCGAGCGGCATGATCTCCGGCGAGATCTTCGGCGGGTCGATTGTTATTTCGGGAAAAGTTGAAGGGAACATCAAAGCTAACGGGAACCTGGAGATCGCCAAGACCGGTAAGGTCAGGGGCGAATTATGCGGCGAACGGATCATCATTGAAGAAGGGGCCTCCTATAGCGGCAAAGTGACCGTTAACCCGGGAGCGAAGGAAGAAGGTCTGGGCGACGCGATGATCGAAAACTATTCCGAGCGAAAAACCCCGATCTTTTCCAACTAAATGGCCGGGACCCTGTATGTCGTCGCGACTCCAATTGGAAATTTGGAAGACCTAACCTTTCGGGCGAAGCGGATCCTCTCCGAAGTTAGCCTGATCGCGGCTGAAGATACCCGGCAATCAAAGATCCTCCTCAATCATTACGAGATCAAAACGCCGCTGACCTCATATCATAAGTTCAATATCATGTCGAAGGCCGAATATTTGCTCGGTAAACTTGAACTTGGCTCCGACCTGGCGCTGGTCACCGATTCCGGCACCCCTTGCATTTCCGATCCCGGTTATGAGTTGGTGCGGGAAGCGGCCAAAAGGGGAATAACCGTTGTCCCCATCCCCGGCGCGTCGGCGGCGATTACCGCTCTTTCGGCCGCCGGCCTGCCGACCGATCGGTTCGCCTTCGAAGGGTTTCTTCCCAAGCGGCCGGGGAAGAAACGAAAATTGCTCGAGGCGTTGAAAAATGAAGAACGAACGATTATAATCTACGAATCGCCTTTCCGTTTGCTCAAGACTCTGCAGGAGATCGTGACTTCGATGGGCGATCGGCAAGTTGCTGTTTGCCGGGAGCTGACCAAAAAGTTCGAAGAGATCAAGCGGGGAAAAGCTTCCGAAGTTCTGGCCCATTTTCAGGCTAAAGCGGTCAAGGGTGAAATTGTGATCGTCGTCGAGGGACTGAGCGACGATAAAGAAAAGGAGGTGCCGGAGGTCGATTGTTAACCTGTCATTTCGGATTTCTCAACGGGAGAGAGCTAGATATTAAGTAGGTTCCAATCCTACTCCGAAAAGATGGCTGAATTAGGGTTTTCCCGAGAACTCTATACTTCAAATTTTATGGAGGTATAGAGAAATGAAATTGTTTATTGTGTTGTTCCTTGGCTTAATTGCTTCTTCGGTTTTTGCCGCTGATGTCCCGACCTTTTACGGCCAGGAAGTCCTGGTCACCGGTTCCCGTTCCGTTCAACTGCTAAGTGTTTCTCCCTGGAACGCGACCATTATCAAAGAGGCCGAGTTGCGTAACTTCCATAATGTCGGTGAAGCGGTCCGCAACGTCGCCGGCATCGATCTGATCTCTTACGGCTATCTTGGCTCCGTTAATTCGGCCCGCCTGCGCGGGGCGAACGCGACCCAGGTCCTGGTCCTGATCGACGGCCGGCGGATGAATTCGCCGACCCTGGGGACCTTTGACCTCGGTGATATTCTAACTTCGAATATCGAGCGGGTGGAGGTCGTTCGGGCGCCGCTTTCCGCCCTGTACGGATCCGACGCGGTTTCCGGCGTGATCAACATTATCACCAAAGAACCGAAGGAGGAAAAAAGTTTTTCCGTCACGACCGCTTCCTTTGGGACCTGGCAATATAACGCCAAATTGGCCGGAGGAAATTATTTCTTGACCGCCGACTACCTTAAGTCTGACGGTTTCCGCCAGAATGGGGCGTACGTCGCCAAGAACGTTTATGGAAAATTAACTCTGCCGCTCGGCTTTGCCGACCTGGTGGTTGACGGCGGGTATTACGACGCAGTCAAGGGGATCCCGGGGGTCCCGACTTCGGAAAGCGACCCCGCTTCCGCCACCCAGCCGAACGACCGGCAGACCGATAAAAACATCATGATCAGCGCCGCGCTGAGAAAAGAGACCTTTTCCCTGCGGGCCTACGCCAATAGCTTGGACCAGCAGATCGACCCGTATCTTTTTGGGGCTTGTTATAACAAAGGGTGGCGCAACGCTCTGGAATGGCAGCAAGAGCTCAACCTTGGCCTGGGGAAGACCCTTTACGGGGCCGAAGCGGTTGAGGACCGGGGCGATTCGACCCTGGCGGGCCAACATTCGATCCGCAATTACGCCTTTTTTGTGCAAGATGAGCTGGCCTTGGGGCGAATGGCCTTGTCGGCGACTGTTAGGGCGGACAAACATAGTTTAGCCGGGACCTCGGTCAACCCGCGGGTCGGCTTAACCTATCAGTTAAACAAAACGATGGCGCTCAAACTTTCGGCCGGGAGCGCTTTCCGGGCCCCGACCCTGAACGAACTTTACTGGAACGACCCGGCCTGGGGGATGTTCGGCAGTGCCAGCCTGAAGCCGGAAAAATCGACCTCATATAATATCAGCCTGGAACGGAACTTAAGTGACCGGCAAATTGTCAGGTTGAGTTACTATAACGCCAGCTTTACCGATATGATCCTTTGGGCGTATGATCCGGGGACCTATCTGACCCAAGCGACCAACATCGGCGAAGTCCGTTCCGAAGGGGTGGAGTTTGACCTGGAGCATAATTTTGCCGCCGGGAAAGGGTACGTTAATTATACTTACCAGAAAGTGGTCGACAAAAAAATGGCGGTCGATAAGATCGTCCCCTATACGCCGCAGTCTAAATACAATGTCGGCCTGGTCGCCGGCGGAAATAGTGTGCTGGTCCGGTATGTCGGGACCCGCTTTATCGACTCCCAGAACCTGATCGAGCTGCCGGCTTACACGGTGGTTGACCTGAAGCTGACCCGGCCGATTAGTGGAGCGGAGGTTTCTTTTGGGGTGAACAACCTTTTTGATGAACGTTACAGCGAAGCGATCGGGGCCGATCCGACTACTTATGAGCTGCGCAAGTACCCGATGCCGGGGCGCAATTATTCGCTGGGCGTGAAATGGGCGATTTAGTCTGATATAATAACCATGGAGGTAACACAAATGAGAGAACTTACTTTGCCGAGAGTGGCGATGTTCCTGGGCTTGGGGATGGCGGCGACCGCGGCCCTTTTTATCATGAGGACAAACTTGTCTGTCGATCAGGCTTACCCGGTTTTTGCCGGCGAGGAGATCCGGGTTGAGCGGCCCGCGACCGTTAAGGCGGGCCGGGTTGTAGCGACTAAAACCGCGGTCTTGCAGCCGGTAATGCAGCCGATCCGCTCGGTTCCCTTGCCGATCGTTCCTCTGTCGGTGACCCAAAAGGTCATCCCTGTCTATCCGCAGGCCGCGCTGGAGAACGGACTTGAAGGCCAGGCTATCCTGTCGGTTTATGTCGGTGACAACGGCCAGCCCTGGAAGGTCGAAGTCAAAAATTCTTCCGGCAATAGCGACCTGGACCTGGCGGCAATTTCCGCTCTTTGGCAATGGCGTTTCAATCCGGCCAGCCAAAGCGGCGCCGCGATCGCCAGCTGGTTCGAAGTGCCGGTCAAGTTCGCGCTGCAATAAGGAAATATGGCTATTGAGTCACTGGGACGGATGTTGATCTATATTGGCGTGATTGTGGTCTTGATCGGGGGGTTCTTTGTCCTTTCGGCCAAGCTCCCCTGGATCGGCCGGTTGCCTGGCGATATCATGTATCGCCGGGAAAATCTGACGGTCCTGGTCCCGATCACCACGATGATCATCGCCAGTATTGTCTTAACTGTTTTGCTTAACTTTATCATCCGTCGTTAAATAGAGATAGGTTTTAATACGGGGCATGGCCCAGCTTGGTCTAAGGCGCTACCTTGGGGTGGTAGAGATCGTGGGTTCAAATCCCGCTGCCCCGATATTAAAAAGATGCCCAGTCCCGATGCGCCACCGTAGGTGGCGATCGGGATCCCGACTTTCATTGAATTATTAAATATGACGTCGGGACTTGGTCTAAGGCGCTACCTTGGGGTGGTAGAGATCGTGGGTTCAAATCCCGCCACCCCGATTTTAAATATTATGAAAAGACAAATTTTAGCGTTAGGTTTATTGCTGTTTCTTCAGGCGGCGGCCTTTTTTAGCCTGCCGCCCTGCCTGTCGGACTGCTGCTGCTCGGGCGAGGAAGCCTGTTGGGTCAGCCTGCCTGAACCGGATGCGGTTGCTTCGGATAACAGGATCGTTTGGTCGCCTATTCTGCCGACTTCAATAGATTGGGTAGAGATCGTGGCGACTTTCCAGCCGGTCTGTTTCTTAGATGATGTTCCGCCGCTCTGTTTACTGGAAAAAACTGCTCATCCGGCGATCGCTCCGCCTTTGGTTTAGATCCGCTATAAACCAATTTTAAGGAGTGATAACAATGAAAAATATTATATTAACGGTCCTTGGCCTCGTACTATTGGCGACTTTATCTTGGGCGGCTGTCGAAAAACCATGCCAAACCGATTGCGGTAAAAAATGCGTTTCGGCCGCTTGTCTGAAAAAGTGCGCTAAAGTTTGCCAGAAAACGGTTTGCGAGGGGCAACAAAATTGCGCCAAGTGCGGCTGTCCGGTGAGCTGCCAGCCTAAGTAGAAGGCTAGAGGCAGGACCGCTCGAGGTCCTGCCTCTTTTTTTAGGAAAGCATGAAAACAGCTGATTTTGATTATAACCTGCCGGAAGAATTGATCGCCCAAACGCCGGCCGCTGACCGGGACCATTCCCGGCTGATGGTCCTTGACCGGAAGCGGGGGGCGATCGAACATCGGGTGTTTTACGAGATTCTCGACTATTTTCAGGCCGGGGACTTATTAGTGCTGAATAATACCAAAGTGATGCCGGCCAATCTGGTTGGCAAAAAGGAAGCTGGCGGGAACAAAATCGAAGTTCTATTGAGCAAGCAATTGGCGGCAACTAATAGTGATTGGCCGCGTTTCGAATGCCTGGTCAAACCGGGAAAAAAACTGAAGTTTGGCGATCGGGTTATTTTTGGTGAAGACGAAACTGTTGGCACCGTCTTGGAAAAGACCGCCAGCGGCGAACAGATCCTTGAGTTCAGCGGGGACCTTTGGGGTTACATGAAAAAGGCCGGTGAACTTCCCCTGCCGCCTTACGTTAAGGCCGATCGCCGTTCCCCAGAGTTGCGGGCCCGTTACCAGACGGTCTTTGCGGAGAAGGAGGGGGCGTCCGCCGCGCCGACCGCCGGGCTTCATTTTACCCCGGAACTCCTCGCCAGGATCGAAGCGCGCGGCGTAAAGATCGCTTACGTTACCCTCCACACCGGATTGGCGACCTTTAAACCGATCTACGCGGAAAATGTTGAAGACCATCCGATGTATTCAGAGGCTTTCGAGGTCCCGGCCGAGACGATGCGGCTGTTAGGCGAGGCTAAAAGGATTGTGGCGGTCGGAACGACCGCCATCCGGACGCTGGAAACGGTTGCCGACCAGGTCAAGGCGGGGAAAAAAGAACCGATCAAGGGAGAGACTGCTTTATTCATCTATCCAGGCTATCAATTTAAGCTGGTAAACGCGATCATTACCAATTTTCATTTTCCCCGGACCTCGCTGATCGCTTTGGTGGCCGCTTTTGCCGGGCAGGCGTTCACTCTTAAGGCTTATGAAACGGCGGTTAGGGAGAAATATCGTTTTTACTCTTTCGGCGACGCAATGCTGATCGTTTGATTGCGACCTAGGAGAGCGGAACGATCTCACGAACGGCAAATGAATAGTGTTATAATTAATAACAAGGAAAAAAAGGAGAAAAAATGAAAAACTGGAAAGGAATCGCGGTTTTTGTAGCTTTACTCTTTACGGTCAGTTTTCAAGCGGGAGCCGAGGCCGCTAAGGCCAAGCTAATTCCTGGCGGGCAGAATGAGCTGTTGGGGTTGGAGGGGAAAGTTGGGCAATGGCTGGCCAATGGGACGTCGAAATTTAAAGTGATTAGTTTTAGCTATCCGGACGCCGGGCCGAACGGATTAAAAGCAGACGCCGGCAAGAAATTCATAGCGATTGAAGTAGAGCTGGTCAATAATCAAAAATTTACGACCTCATACGGCGGGGCGATCGGCTCCTTGAATTTGGTGGATAAAGACGAACAATTGTTCGCCAGAGTATATAATGTCCAAAAGGCCGAATGGAGAAAAAGGGAGTCCGGCAAGCGTTTGGTACCTGGGGAGAGCCTAAAAATATTTTATTTGGCAATTGTTCCCCAGGATTATACTCCAATCAGAATCGTTTATATCCTTGGGACAAAGATTCCGGTCTATCGGGTGAATTTAACGGATGATATTGATAAGGCGGCTCTGGAAGGGACCGAGATCCAAGGGCGGACAGGGAAGGTCAAGGATTGGCTTTTCAATGGAATGTCAAAATTTAAAGTTTACGGCGTAAGTTACCCGGAAACCGATCCGCTTGGCACGAAAGCCCCAAATGGCAAAAAATGGGTCGCGATCGATTTAGAAATAAGGAACGCCCATAAATTCACCAGTACCTTTGGCGGCCCAAACTGTGTTTTGACCCTGATCGATCAAAATGGACAAGCTTTTGACAAGGTTTTTCACGTCAAGAGGGGAGATTGGCGAAAACGGGAAAATTCAACCAGGCTGATCCCTGCCTCCGGCTTGAAAGCTTTGTATGTTGGAGTGATTGACAATGGATATTTGCCGGTTAAATTGACTTTTTTGCCGGAGCCAAAAGTTTCTCTCTTTGAGGTTGACCTGCAAGCGGAATGAATTTTAAATTTGAAATAATAAAGAAATCGAGCAAATCGAAAGCCCGGGTAGGGAAGCTCTATACGCCGCACGGCGTGGTCGACACGCCGATGTTCCAGCCGGTCGGGACGCTGGGGACGGTCAAGACGATGACTTTCCGCGATCTTAACGAGTTAGAAGCCCAGATCATCCTCTCTAATACTTATCATCTCTATCTGCGGCCGGGGATCGAGTTGATCAAAGCGGCTGGCGGTCTTCATAAATTCATGCATTGGGATAAACCGATCCTCACCGATTCAGGCGGGTTCCAAGTCTTCTCTCTGGCTCACATGCGGACAGTGACCGATACCGGCGTGGAATTCACCTCTCACCTGGATGGGACCAAGCATTTTCTAACTCCGGAGAAAGTCGTGGATATCCAAACTGCTTTTGGTTCGGACATTATGATGCCGCTTGATGAATGCGTCGCTTATCCCTGCGGGAAGCAGGAAGCGGAAGCGGCTTTGATTCGAACGACCAGTTGGGCGAAGCAGGCTTATAAGTATTGGCAGAATAAAAAGCAGGCCGAAACCTGTCCGACTCTATTTGGCATCGCTCAAGGCTCCACCTATAAAGACTTGCGAAAGATCTCGGCCGAACAGATTGCCGAGATCGGCTTTCCCGGTTACGGGATCGGCGGGCTTTCCGTCGGCGAGCCGCAAAATGAGATGTTCGAGATGCTCGACATAGTTACCGATATCCTTCAGCCCGACCGTCCCCGGCATTTGTTGGGGGTCGGGTACGCTCCTGACATCTTAGGCGGGATTAAGTTGGGGGCCGACCTTTTTGACTGCGTGATCCCAACCCGGCTCGCCCGGCACGGCTCATTTTTGACCCTCGAAGGGAAAACAAGCATTAGACGAGCGGAGTTTGAAAAGGACTTCTCGCCGATCGATCCGGAATGCGACTGCTTTGCCTGCCGTAATTTCTCCAAAGCCTACATCCGCCACCTCTTCTGGGCCAGAGAAATAACCGCCATGCACCTTCTAACGATCCACAACCTTCGTTTTTTTATGCGTTTGATGGAGAAGACAAGAAGGGATATTTTAGAAGACCGGATTTAAAATGGGCAGTGCTGGACTCGAACCAGCGACCTCCTCGGTGTAAGCGAGGCATTCTAACCAGCTGAACTAACTGCCCGGAGAACCCCAAGCTCGGGGTAAATGGGCGCGAGAGGTATCGAACCTCTGACTTCCTGCGTGTGAAGCAGGCGTTCTACCACTGAACTACGCGCCCCTAAAGGGAAATCGGCTCTTCTATGGTAGCACGCCTTGACGCCCCCGACAAGCTGGGGTAGACTGATTATCAGACGAGAAGGGCCCTTAGCTCAATGGTTAGAGCAATCGACTCATAATCGATTGGTTATAGGTTCGAGTCCTATAGGGCCCATATCTCGACGCTGCCTTGTTGGCAGCGGACGAGTCGAGAGAGTTCGAGTCCTATAGGGCCCACTTTTTAAGGAGGTTGTTTTATATGGATGAAAAAGCGAAAAATATTGATGAATTGTTGGCTCAGATCGACGAATTCGAGAAAACGATCCACGGGTTGGCCGAGAATGTCGCTAAATTGAAGGTCAAATTGGTGGAGAACAAGGCCAAATACGGGCCAGATCTCTCGACATGGCCAAAAGAAGCCTAGCGTTTTTCCTGGCCTCGTTATTTTTGATTTTGACCGTCTTGCCGCTCGCGGCTAAAAGCGCGCCGCCGTATCCATCCATCAAAATCCTGGTGACGACCTATTACACCCAAAATTGGAGCGAGACCGGGCGTTACCGCCGGGTTTCCAAAGACGGCCGTCGCCTGGGCAATTTTGTTGCCCTGAACTTTCTTCCCGGCGGCAGTATCGTGATGATCCCTCGTTTATTTGGAAGCCAGCGGTTTGAAGTGGCCGATACCTTTGGCGGGCGCGGCTACGCTTACTTTAAGGGGAAACGGTACTGGAAGATCGATATTCTCCGCGACAAAGGGGAATTTTACGAGGATATCGATTCGCCGGTCGAGCTCTACATCGTTAAATACAACAAGCGGGGGAAATTTAAGAACCGGGAAGTTAGGGAAAACGCCCACTCGATCTATAAAAAATTTGAGAAGCAATGGAAATAAATGATAGCTTAACGCGACAAGAAGGGGAAGCCCGCGGCAATATCGCCGCGGGTTCCAAAATCGGTTTTTATAACCGCGGAATTAATTCCGCGGTTATAGGCTTGTTGCTATTAGTCCTTACCGGTTGTGTTGGGCCTTCAGTTGAGGTTAGCAGACACAAAGACTTGCCGCCGACTCCGGCGATCAAATATTCCTTTAAGAAATTCCCGGTCCTGGAGTATCACCTGATCCGCCGGCCGGAAGCCCGCTGGTCGCGAACCCCGGAAAACTTTTGGCGCGATTTGGAATGGCTGCGTGCCCACGACTACTATCCTTTTAACCTGCGCGATATTCTGGCCGGTTTCCCTGGCTTGCCTAAAGGGAAAACCCCGGTTGTCCTGACTTTTGACGATTCATCGTCGAGCCAGTTCCGCTATTTACCGAATGGGGAGGTGGACCCGGAGTGCGCGGTCGGGATCATTAAAAAGTTCGCGGCCAAGTATCCGGACTGGCCGGCCCGGGGGACCTTTTTTATCGTCGTTAGGACCAATAACCCCGACCGGAATATTTTCGGCCAGCCGGAACGGCCGGAATATAAAGCCAAAAAGCTCCGTCAGCTGGAAGAGTGGGGGTTCGAAGTCGCGTCGCATACCTACAGTCATGATCGGTTGGGAAATATTTCGACCAAGGAGGCGGCCTATTCGCTGGCCCGGTCGTCAAAAGCTTTAAGCGACGTGACCGGCCGCCCGGTCGTTAGCTTGGCTTTGCCGATGGGGTTATATCCGAGCGATGAAACGGTCTTTTCCGGGCGGTACCAGAAGATCGCTTATGATTATAAGTTGGCTGCCGAAGTCGCCGGCGGGCTCCAGCCGGCGCCGGGGAGCCCCGGCTTTAATCCGCTTCACATCCGCCGGATCCAAACGATCGCCGGCGAATGGCGGAAATTCTTTAACCGCTTACTTTAAATACTCTTTGAGCTTCCGGGCGCGGGTCGGGTGCTTTAATTTCCGCAGCGCCTTGGCTTCGATCTGCCGGATGCGCTCGCGGGTAACGTTGAAAACCTTGCCGACCTCTTCCAGGGTCCGCGGATGCCCGTCGTCCAGACCGAAGCGGAGCTTCAGGACGGTCCGTTCGCGTTCCGAGAGAGTGTTCATCACTTCTTCCAAGTCGTCGCGCAGCAGTCCCTGCAGGACGATGTCGTCCGGCGCCTGAATGGTGACATCCTCGACAAAATCGCCAAGCCGCGAACTTTCTTCGTCGCCGATCGGCGCTTCGAGAGAGAGCGGCACCTGCGAGATCCGGAGGATTTCCCGGACCTTGTCGACCGACATCCGGGCGCGCTGGGCGATCTCTTTTTCCGTCGGCTTGTGGCCGAGCTGCTGCAGTAGGATGCGCGAAGTCTTGCGCAGCCGGTTGATCGTTTCGATCATGTGGACCGGGATGCGGATGGTCCGGGCCTGGTCGGCGATGGCGCGGGTGATCGCCTGGCGGATCCACCAGGTCGCGTAAGTCGAGAACTTGTAGCCCTTGCGGTAGTCGAACTTTTCGACGGCGCGAATGAGCCCCAGGTTCCCTTCCTGGACGAGGTCGAGGAAGAGCATGCCGCGGCCGGTATATTTCTTGGCGATACTGACGACCAGGCGCAGATTGGAGTTGACCAGCTTGTGCTTGGCGCGGATGTCGCCGGCTTTCAGACGTTTGGCCAGGACGACTTCTTCTTCCGAAGTCAGCAGCGGGAACTTGCCGATCTCGCGCAGGTACATCCGGACGGTGTCGTCGACACCGACCCCTTTAAGCCCCAGGAGTTCCTTTTGCAGGTCCTCGGCTTTCGGGATCTCTTCTTCCTTGGCCATCTTGGCGCTTTCCGACAGATCGATGCCGGTGCTCAAAAGCTGTTCGATCTGGTCAAGTTTCTTTTCCGGTTCAGGATAGACCGAGAGGATATCTTCGGGCGTTAAGAAACCCTTGCGGGCCCCCAAAGTCTTCAATGTTTCAAAATCTGCTTTTTTACCAAAATACATGCAATCCCCTCCAATTTATTATCGGCCACCCGGCTAGGAAATTTCAGTCTTTAACGCCGAGAGTAATTCGGCCGCCCGGACCGCGTTGCCGGCCGCTTCCGCCTGAAGCAATTCTTCTTTAATAACGCTGACCCGGCCCTTCAAATGTTCACCCTTTAGAGACTGGATGCAATCGCGCAGGATCTCCTGCGGATTTTCCACCGTTTCGCCCAGCAGGGCGGTGGTCAGGAGCCGTTTGGCCCCTTCGTCTTCGATCATTCCAAGGAGCGCGTGCTCCGGTTGTTCGGCGCCGCTCAAGTCCGCGCCGTATAACAGCGTCGCGATCTGGCGGGCTTCCGGTGTTATGAAATGATCGAGCGGCAATTCCGCTTTCAAGGTCTCCCGCGCGTCGCTGCTTTGTGCCGCCAGGGCTAGCAAATGTTTTTCGGCCGTGCTGATCTTGGAAGCGGGCTTCTCCACCGTCCGGCGCAGGTCGCGCGTTCCGTGATTATTATAAAAGCGGAGCTTTTTCGCTTCGGCCAGGACCTGTTCGTCCGTCGTCTTGAGCATGGCCGCCGCCAGCTTGGCGTACTCTTTCTGCGCGAATTGGTCGCTCTCCTGGGCGAGGAGCGGGCCGATCTCTTTCAGCGCCCGGCCGCGTCCTTCGATCTCGGCCAGATTGTGGCGGCTCAAGGTCCGCCGGATCTTGAACTCGAGATAGGGGAGTGATTCGCTCAACGCTTTTTTCAGCGCTTCGGCGCCGTGCTTTTGGACCAGCTCGTCCGGATCTTTCGCGCCGCTAAATTGGGCGATCCTAACTTTGAGCCCGGCCGACCGGACGATCTCCGCCGACCGTTCGGCCGCGGTTTCGCCGGCCGGATCGGCGTCGTAAGCCAGTACTACTGTATCGGCGAAGCGGGCCAGCAACTTGCACTGGCCGATCGTCAGGGCCGTGCCTAGCGGCGCGACGACGTTTTTGACTCCAGCCTGGAAGGTCGAGATCAAGTCGACGTTCCCTTCGACCAGGACCGCGGTCTTGGCCGCTTTGATCGCTTCCTTAGTAAAGTTAAGCCCGAAGATCGCTTCGCCTTTATGAAAAACCGGCGTGTCAGGCGAATTTAAATACTTCGGTTCCTTACCGTCGAGAGAACGGCCGCTGAAACCGAGCAGGCGGCCCCGGGTGTCCATAATTGGGAACTGCAACCGGCCCCGAAAGCGATCGTAGTAACTCCCTTTTTCGTTTTCTCGCTCCAGGACCAGCCCGGCTTGTTCCATCATTTGCGGATGAGCGCCGCGGGAGAGGAGGTACCGATACAAATGGTCCCAGCCCTCCGGCGCGTAACCAAGATTAAAGAGGGCGGCGGTCTGGTCGCTGATGCCGCGCCCTTTCATGTAATCGCGGGCCGGTTGTCCGCCCGGCTCCTGCAGGGCCTTCACGAAAAATTTGCCGGCGAGCTGCATCAGGTCATAGATCTGGTCGCGCTGGCTTTTGCCGCCGCCGCCCGTGCCGGCCCCTTCGACTTCGATCCCCAGTTTTTCGCCGAGCTCGCGGACCGCTTCGGCAAAGCCGAGATTGTCGATCTGCATGATAAAGTCAAAAACATTTCCTCCCGCGCCGCAGCCGAAGCAGTGGAACAATTGTTTCTCTTCGGAGACGGTGAACGACGCGGTCTTTTCAGAATGGAACGGGCAGAGCCCCAAGTGACTCCGGCCCCGTTTGCGGAGCGGCACGTATTCTGAAATGACCGAGACGATGTCCGATTTTTTTCTGATCTCTTCGATCGTTTGGGCGGGGATCAAGCAGTTTGCCTCCATTCGTCGGGGACGAAAAGCTCCTGAAATTTATTGATGGCGTAGCGGTCGGTCATGCCGGCGATGAAATCGACGGTGTGCTGGAGCTGGTCGGATTCCTTAACGCCTTTTTGGAACTGCAGGTTGTAGTGATAGTAGCGGAACAGACGCTGCAGCAGTTCCGGCACTTTTTTCTCTTCGTGCTTGGCGGTCGGGTTAGTGTAAACGTTTTTGTACATAAAATCGTAGAGACCGTCCATGGCGGTCTGGACCTCCCGGCTCATCCTGATGACCGGCTTGTTCCGGCTGTGTTTGACGATATCGGTTACGATCCGGTCGAGAATGTTCTTCCCCAGGACCCGCATATGCCGGCGGGGAAGCTGCCCGCCTTTCAGCACGCCGGCGACGATGGCGTCTTCCATGTCGTGTCGCAGATAGGCGATCCGGTCGGCCAGGCGGACGATGCACCCTTCGAGCGTCGCCGGCCAGGGATCGTCCGGGGTGTGGTTGCGGATCCCGTCCAGTACTTCCCAGGTCAGGTTGAGCCCTTCGCCTTCCCGCTCCAGGTGTTCGACGACCCGCAGGCTCTGCTCGTTGTGATAGAAGCGCCGGCCGTAATGTTTGAGCACCTCATCCAGCACATATTCGCCGGCGTGGCCGAACGGGGTATGTCCCAGATCGTGGCCAAGAGCGATTGCTTCCGCTAAATCTTCGTTCAAGGCCAGGGCCCGGGCAATGGTCCGGGCGATCTGCGCCACTTCCAGGGTATGGGTCAGCCGGGTCCGGAAATGATCTTCCACCGGTGAGATAAAAACCTGGGTCTTATGTTTTAAACGGCGAAAAGACTTGGAATGGATAATCCTGTCACGGTCACGCTGGAAAGCGGTGCGGAGCGGGCATTCTTTTTCCTGCTTTTTGCGGCCCCGGGTCTTGGCCGAGAAAGCAGCGTGGGGCGAGAGAAATTGCTTCTCCCGCCCCTCGATTTCCTCACGAATTAGCAGTCTGGATCAACTCCTATTTTTTAGCTTTCAAAACTGCTTGAGCCGCCGCCAGTCTCGCGATCGGCACGCGGTAAGGAGAACAGCTGACGTAATTGAGCCCGACATGGTGGCAGAACTCGATCGACGATGGGTCGCCGCCGTGTTCGCCGCAGATCCCGAGCTTGAGGTCCTTCTTGGTCTTGCGGCCTTTTTGCACCGCCATGGCGATCAGTTGGCCGACTCCTTCCTGGTCTAACGCCTGGAACGGATCGTCTTTGTAGATCCCCATTTCGACGTAGGTCGGCAGGAACTTGCCGGCGTCGTCGCGGGACAGGCCCATGGTCATTTGGGTGAGGTCGTTGGTCCCGAAAGAGAAGAACTGGGCTTCTTCCGCGATCTTGTCGGCGACCAGCGCGGCGCGCGGCACTTCGATCATCGTGCCGACCATGTATTCGATCTTCACGCCGAATTTAGCAATGGTCTCTTTGGCAACCTGGTGGATGATCGCGGTCTGGTTCTTGAGCTCGGCGACTGACCCGACGAGCGGGACCATGATCT
The DNA here is from genome assembly GCA_041661965.1 of Candidatus Margulisiibacteriota bacterium. Classification (NCBI taxonomy): domain Bacteria; kingdom Bacillati; phylum Candidatus Margulisiibacteriota; species Candidatus Margulisiibacteriota bacterium. The sequence goes on along the minus strand of JBAZTH010000002.1, from coordinate 235,876 downwards.
CCGGTTTCACGACGATCCCTTTTTTCTTCAGTTCGCAGGCGGCTTCAATGATCGCCTGGGCCTGCATTTCGGTGATCTCCGGGTAGATGATCCCAAGGCGGCAGCCGCGGTGACCGAGCATCGGGTTAAATTCATGGAGCGAGTCGACTTTCTTCTGGACGTGTTCCAGCGAAACGCCCATTTCGTTCGCCATTTCCTGCTGTTGCGCCGTTTCGTGCGGGACGAATTCGTGCAGCGGCGGATCGAGCAGGCGGATGGTGACCGGCAGGCCCTTCATTGCTTCGAAGATCCCGACGAAATCGCCTTTTTGCATCGGCAGAAGTTTGGCCAGCGCTTTTTTGCGTCCAGCCAAGTCGTCGGCCAGGATCATTTCGCGGACCGCTTTAATTCTGTCCCCTTCAAAGAACATGTGTTCGGTGCGGCAGAGGCCGATCCCTTCGGCGCCGAAGTCGCGGGCGACCTGCGCGTCTTTCGGGGTGTCGGCGTTGGTCCGGATGCCGAGCCGTCTGACTTTGTCGGCCCAGGCCAGGACCTTGCCGAAATTACCGGAGAGTGTCGGGAGACTGGTCGGAACTTTTCCCTTCATCACTTCGCCGGTGCTGCCGTCGATCGAGATCCAGTCCCCTTCTTTAATAACGACCCCTTTGGCGGCAAACTGTTTGGCCTTGTAATTGATGTCGAGATCGCCGCAACCGGCCACGCAGCATTTACCCATGCCGCGGGCGACGACCGCCGCGTGGGAGGTCATTCCGCCCCGGGCGGTGAGGATCCCTTCGGCGACGTTCATCCCGCCGATATCTTCGGGCGAGGTTTCGATCCTGACGAGGATTACTTTCTTCCCGTCCTTAACCCATTCTTCGGCTTCGTCAGCGTGGAAGACCGCCTGGCCGGTTGCCGCGCCCGGAGAGGCGGGGAGACCTTTGGCAATGACTTCTTTTTTTGCTTTCGGATCGAAAGTTGGGTGGAGGAGCTGGTCGAACTGTGACGGCGTGACCCGCAGCAGGGCGGTGTTGGTGTCGATCAGTTTTTCCGCGACCATGTCGCAGGCAATTTGCAGGGCGGCGGCGGCGGTCCGCTTGCCGTTCCGGGTCTGGAGCATCCAGAGCTTTCCTTTTTGAATGGTGAACTCGATGTCCTGCATGTCGCGATAGTGCTTCTCAAGTTTCTTGTAGGTCGCTTCGAGGGTCTTGTAAGCGATTGGCATGACTTCTTCCAGAGTTTTCTGTTCGGCGGAAGTCTTGGTGGAGTTGTTAACCGGTTGCGGCGTCCGGATGCCGGCGACGACATCTTCGCCCTGGGCGTTGATCAGGTATTCGCCGTAGAACTTGTGTTCGCCGGTCGACGGGTTGCGGGTGAAAGCGACGCCGGTGCCGGAGTCGTTCCCCATGTTGCCGAAGACCATCGCCTGGACGCTAACGGCGGTTCCCCAGTCGTGCGGGACTTTGTTGATCTGCCGGTACTTGATCGCCCTCTCGCCCATCCAGGAACCGAAAACGGCTTCAACGGCGCCCCAGAGCTGGGTCCACGGATCTTCCGGGAAATCGATCCCTTTCCGTTTCTTGATCGCCGCCTTGAAGCGTTTCACTAATTCTTTCAGGTCGTCAACTTTAAGGTCGACGTCGAGCTTGATCCCTTTTTCTTCTTTAACTTCGTCCATGATCTCTTCGAACGGATCGATGTCGGTCTTGGTCTGCGGCTTGAGTCCCAAAACGACGTCGCCGTACATCTGGACGAAGCGGCGGTAGGCGTCCCAGGCGAACCGTTCATTGCCGGACTGTTTGACCAGGCCGAGGACGGTCTTGTCGTTGAGGCCGAGGTTAAGGACGGTGTCCATCATTCCCGGCATGGAGACGCGGGCGCCGGAGCGGACCGAAACGAGCAGGGGATTGGTTTCACTGCCGAACTCTTCTCCCTTGCCCATGGTCTTTTCGATGTGTTTCATGCTTTCGCGGATCTGGGCGTCGAGCGCTTTCGGATATTTCCGGTTCAGTTTGTAATAAACCGTGCACATCTCCGTGGTGATGGTGAAGCCCGGAGGGACCGGAATCCCGATGTTGGTCATTTCCGCCAGGTTGGCCCCCTTGCCTCCCAGCAGATTCTTCATTTCCGCCTTGCCGTCCGCTTTCTTGCCGCCGAACCGATAAACGTACTTGATCTCTTTCTTGCCTTTAGCCATTGTTTTTACCCCTTTCTGAATTTTGCTTTCGCGAATCGCGGATCCAAGGAGGGTCTCGTGACTCGTTTTATGCCAAAAAAATGGTGGAGCCGAGGGGGATCGAACCCCTGACCTCTTGACTGCCAGTCAAGCGTTCTCCCAGCTGAACTACGGCCCCACATTGAAATTTAAAAGATCGAACTTCTTGATTCGATCAAAAAGTTCTCCCAGTCCCGACGATCCGCGAAGCGGATGTCGGGATCCCGATGATTCCATAATTATTAAAAATAATGACCATCGGGACTGAACTACGGCCCCACACTTCCGCCTGCGGCGGGAAAATCTAAATTCTAAACTCGAAATGCGAAACAATGAGACACGGGAAAGGGATCGCAAACCGTTGTTTATTATACACCAAAAGGGCCGGGTTGGGAATTAATAATGATAAATTATAGCTTCTTTGCCCCAGAGCTCTTCCAAATTGTAATATTCCCGCTCCACCACGCCCAAAATATGGACGACGATCGAGCCTAGATCGAGGATGATCCAGCCGGAGCCGATCACTCCCTGCCAGCGATAACCCTTGATCTCGGCTTTGCGCAGAACGGTGTCGATCTCGTTGCCGATGGCGCGGAGCTGCGGTTCGCTTTCCCCGCCGCAGATGATCAAGTAGTCGACCAGGTTGGAAGTTTTGCGGACATCGAGGACTTTAACATCGAGCGCCAGTTTGCTTTCGGCCGCTTTGGCGATCAGCTCGATCAATTTTTCGTCGGTTTTTCTGGTAATGACTATTCCCTCTCTTTTTTGAGATAACTGCCGACGGTCGAGCGGAGGAGTTCCGCGTCCGGTTTGAAATAATAAATGCCATCGACCATCAGGCTGCTCCCCTGAACGGTCGTCATCCCGATCTGGCCGGTCTCTTCGGCGCCGCGGAGCGCCAGGGAGAGGCCCAGGACCTGGCGGGAATTAAGGTTCGTTTCGATGCAACCCAGGAGAGTAAAGAAGATCTCCGGGCTTTGCAGGATGTTTTCGCGCCGCATCAGCTGTTTGCCGACGGTCTTCACAAAATCCTGCTGGCGGTTGATCCGGGAGAAGTCGTTGTCGGAGTGGCGGAAACGCAAGTACCCCATGACCTGATGGCCGTTGAGTTTTTGGCGGCCGGGCTGGAGGTCGATCCGCAGGTCGTCGGCGTAATCGACGTAATACATCCGCTTCGGCACGTTAACTTCAACGCCGCCGATCTTGTCGATGATCTCTTCGATCCCGGTCAGGTCAACGGTCACGAAAAAAGGGATCTTGACCCCGAGGAACTCTTCCACGGTCAGCCGGGCGAGCTCGACTCCGCCGTAAGCGAAGGCGTGGTTGATCTTGTCGAGGCCGCGTCCCGGAACGGTGACCAAGGTGTCGCGCGGAATGGAGATGACGCCGACCGCCCGTTTGTCCGGATCGACATGGACGACCATGATCGAATCGGAACGGTGGGAATACCCTTTGTCGACTCCCAAGACCAGGATGTTCGACTTCGGGAAGATCGGCGAAGTTGGGGCGAGGCTTAAGAAGACTTCGAGCAGGGCAAGTCGGGAAGCGACGCCGATGGCGAAACCGGCGACCATGCCGAACAGGATTACAGCAATGCCGATGACGACGAATATTTTTTTCGAGCGCTTTTTAATTTCCATTTTTCAGCAACAAATCGTTCCTTGTCTCAACGGTGACCGGATCGAACGGCAAGCCCCGGCCCAGGAAATAAGCGACCGAGTGGCCGGTGAACTCGATGATCGCCTGGTCCAGGTCCCGGAAAGCGAGCTTTCTAACCTTATCGATCCCGGCGAATTGCCGGTCGACCTCAAGGTGATCGGCCAGGTAGATCACTTTTTCCAGTTTCGTCATTCCCGCCCGTCCGGTCGTGTGGCTGGCGATCGCCTGGAGGACCGCCTCGTCCTTGACGCCGAACTCTTTGGCCGCTAAATAGCGGCCAATCTCGGCGTGAAAAAGTTTCGGCTCGAAGCGCCGGACCGGATCGATCTTCAGCTTGAGTTTTTTGGCCATCCGGAGGAAGCCCGGCCGGTCGTATCGTCGGGCGCAATCGTGGAGCAGGGCGGCCAGGCTGGCCCGGGACGCGCTAACATGATGTTTGGCGGCAAGCTCGAGAGCGATCTTTTCTACCCGGAGGGAGTGGGCAAATCGTTCCTGATCGAGAGAGTTTTTTAGCCGTTCGAGGATGGCCGCTCTTGATATCATGTTTCCGTCTTGAATTATAACAATGTAGAAAATGCTTGTCAACCCGGGCGGCGGTTGTTACAATGAACGTTAATGGACGATTTAGCGGTAGTGATCTTAGCGGCCGGCAAAGGGGTGCGGATGCAATCCGACCTTCCCAAGGTCTTTCACCCGGTGTTAGGCGAGCCGATGCTGGCCCATGTCCTGAAAACCACCCAAAAACTGCAACCGGCCAAGACTCTGGTCGTCGTCGGCCACCGGCGCGAGCTGATCACCGACTTCTTTAAGGATTGGCCGGTCGAGTTTGTCGTCCAGGCGGAACAGAAGGGGACCGGCCACGCTGTTTTGATGGCGGAGCCGAACCTGGCCGGATTTAAAGGGACGGTCCTGATCCTGGCGGGGGATGTGCCACTCCTCTCCGAGCGGACCCTGCGCCGCCTGATCGATTTTCATCGCCAGCAAAAAGCGGCGGCGACCGACCTGACCGCGATTTTGCCCGCCGGGGGAAATTACGGCCGGATCGTCCGCCAGCCAAACGGCGAGATCCTGAAAATTGTCGAGAAAAAAGACGCTTCCCCAGAAGAATTGAAGATCAACGAGGTCAACACCGGGACTTTTTGCTTTGATAAGGAGGCCCTTTTTGCCGCTTTGAAAGAGGTCCGCTCCGAAAACGCCCAAAAGGAATATTACCTGACCGACACGATCGAGATTCTCCGGCGCCAAAAGCGGCCGGTCTTTGCTTTCAGCACCGATGATCCCGCCGAAACGCTTGGGGTCAACACCAAGGACGAACTGGCGGAGATCGAACAGCTCCTGCGGCAGAGGCGCAATGCGGCTGTTTAGCCCCCCGCTGTTGATCGTTATCGGAGTCGTCGGGACACTGGCCCTCTTGTTCAGCCGGCCGCAGTTCATTCTCCCTTTCTACGCCGGCCTGGCGACTTTAGCGATGGGGTGGACGGTCCTAATCTCTTCTCCTGGCAACCGGATCAACTCCACCTACGCTTTTCTGGCCGGCTCGATCTTTGCTTTTGCTTTAGCGTTGTTCTTTTTTTCCACCGCCAAAGTTCCGGCCGAAGCCCTTTTCCATTTAAGGGGGGCGGCCATCAGCGGCCTGCTGATGGCGGGGAGCTTCCTTTATTTTTCTTTTCTTTTTCCGAAGCTCGACAGCCTGCCGAAGCTGGCAACGCTGGTTGCCTGGGGAATATGCGCTTTAGCCTTGCTGGTGGTCTCCTTCACCGGCCTGTTGTTTGAAAAAGCGGTCATTTCCCCGGAAGGGAATGGTTTTAACGCCGGGTTAGGGCTCCCTATATATCTTTTGTTCATCGGCTGGACGATCTTGTACGCGGCGCAGATACTCCGGCAGAAACGGAAGCGTTATTTCGGGACCAGCCGCCTCCAGGTCGGGTACATTATACTGGGCGGGCTGTTGGCGCTGATCGTGCCGATCCTGGGCAACTTCCTTCTGCCGCTGATCGGTTTTAACCAACTGCTCGGCTACGGGCCGTTCTTCCTGATGATCCTGACCGCCTTTGGCTATTATTCGATCCTGAAACATCGCCTGATGAGCCTGGAGATCATCATCCACCACATTACGGTCTATGGTTTGGCCGCCCTTTTTTCGCTCCTCCTTTTTTCGATCATCGCCCTGATCGGCCAGTTGTATTTTGCCGGCCGGCCCGGCTTCGGGCTCCTGACCTTTTCCGCTTTTGACGCGCTGGCGGTTGCCATCCTTTACCAGCCGCTGGTCACTGTCTTCGGCCTGATCGCCGACCGCCTCTTTTTTAAAGGGCGCTACGACTACCGGAACACTCTCCTGAAGATCAGCCGGGAGATCGCCTCGGTCATCAAGATCGAAGGGTTAACCAAACTGATTGTCATGTCGTTCGTCAAAACGATGGAGGTCTCGGAGATCTCCTTTTTGCTTCTCGACCGGGAGCGGGAGCATTTCCGCTCGGTCCCGATGTCGATCCCGCGTTACAAACGGATCGAGATCGACGTCGACAGTCCGATCGTTTCCTGGCTCTCGATCATGCAGGATGTGCTGGTGCGGGACGAAATTGAAGATGAGGTCGAGCGGCAGTCGCCCCACTACCAGTTAATTGCCGGACCGACCGATCTGGAAGAAGTCCGGGACGAAATGGACCGCTTGGGGATCCCGGTCTGGGTGCCGATCATCTCCAAAGACCAGATGATCGGGATCATTGCTCTGGGGAACAAAACTTCGGGGGACATTATGACCTCGGAAGATATCGGACTATTAAGCACGCTGGCGAGCCAGACGGCGGTGGCGCTCGACAACGCCCGGCTCTACGCCCAGGTCGTCAACATGAAAGATTACAACGAAGAGATCCTGCAATCGATGGTCAGCGGCGTCATGACCGTTGACCAGAAAGAGCGGATCGTTACGTTCAACATTATGGCGGAGAAAATTACCGGCCGGAAGATCACCGAAGTGTTAGGCAAGACCTGCGAAGAAATTTGGGGGGAAGAATCGCTCCTCAACCGGATCGTTCTGCAGTCGTTCAAAGAGCACTGCTTTACCAACCACGAAGCGAACCTGACTTCGCACGAGCGGGGGATCGTTCCGGTCTCGCTCGCTTCGACCCTCCTCCGCGACCACGACGGGAAAAAGATCGGCGTGCTGATCACCATTCAGGACCTCGCCGAAGTTAAAGCGCTGGAAGAAAAAGTTCGGCGGGCCGACAAACTGGCGGCGCTGGCGACGATGGGGGCGGGGATGGCGCACGAGATCAAAAATCCGCTCTCTTCGATGAAAGTTTTTGCCCAACTCCTGCCGACCCGTTATAACGACCCGGAATACCGGAAAAAGCTGGAAGAAATCTTGCCCCGGGAGATCAACCGGATCGACCGGATCGTGGAAAGCCTCTTAAGTTTTGCCCGGGCGTCGGCCCTGACCTTCGCGCCGGTCAAGATCGACGAACTGCTGGAAGAAACGCTTAAAGATTACGCCGACCAGTCGAAAAACCTCAAGATCGAAAAGAGCTATCTGCCCCTGCCGCCGATCGAAGTTGACCGGGGTCAGTTGGGCCAAGTTTTCTCGAACCTGGTCCTTAACGCGATTCAGGCGATGCCGGACGGCGGAACTCTCACTGTTCTGACGATGGAAGGGAAGCGGCAGGAAGGGGAACTCCGGAGCATCAAAGTGATGATCAAAGACAGCGGAGTGGGGATCTCCAAAGAGATCCAGAAACGGCTCTTTGATCCGTTCTACACGACAAAATACGGCGGGACGGGGCTGGGGCTGACCATTTCCCACAGTATTGTGGACGGCCACCGCGGCTTTATCGATCTGGAAAGCGAGATTGGCAAGGGGACTTCATTTACCGTCACTTTACCTGTCCGTCAGGGACTGGTATAATTCAGTCGAATGTTAAGCAACTCTCTGGTCCTACTCTCTGACGATGCCGACCTGGCGGCGGTGGTCCGCGAGGCGGCGCGTGAGAACGAAGTTTACACCGCTAACAGTTTGGATTCGGCGCTCGAACTGATCCGGCTTCGCCCCCCGCGTTTTGTGATCATCGACAACGACCTTAAAGAGCTGGACGGCTTAGCCGCTTTCCGCCAAATTCATCTCTTCAATACCGACCTGAAAGTGGTGATGGTCTCTTCCGCCAACGACATCCCATTAGCGGTCTCGGCCGCCAAGATCGGCGTCGCCGACTTCCTGAAAAAACCATTCAGTCCCCCGGCGTTAAAAGAAGCGATCGAGCGGACCGCGACCAGGGCGGGGCTCGCCTTTATCCCGGCCAAAGCGGCTTGGGCCAAAGGGGAAGGGCTCAAAGGGCTTTACGCCGAGATCCAGCGGGGCCTGGCTTTGTCGGCCAATATTCTCCTGTTCGGCGAGACCGGGATCGAAAAAAAAGAGATCGCCGAACTGATCCACCAAAACAGCCGCCAGCGCCAGCGGCAATTTAAAGTCATCGACCTGGCCTCTTTCCGCCGGGAAAACCTGGAAGCGTATTTCTGGACTTCGGTCCAGGAACTGTTAGCTTTGCCGACCGCGACGACCCTGCAGGACGAAGACGAACGGTGCGGGACTTTGTACCTCGAGAATTTTGACCAGCTTGATTCCGGCTTTAAGATGTCGATCTTCGAATTCTTTAAGAGCCGGAAAGAGACCCTCGACAAGACGATTTTAGTGATAATAGGGACGACGGAGAAGAAAGGAGCCCTTTCCACGCTGGCCCAGGAATACGCGCAGATCGTGATCCCCCCTTTGCGGGAACGGAAAGGGGATCTCCCGTTCATTCTGGCCGCCCTGATCAAGCGCTACAGTGCCGACCACGACAAGCCGCTCAAAGGGATAGAACCGGCCCTTTTAGAATTTCTGGCCGCCTATGATTTTCCCGGCAACTACCGGGAACTTGAAGGACTTATTGAACAAGGAGTCTTGCGGAGCCGGGGAGAGATCTTGTCCCTGGCCGACCTGGCAGTAGATTTTCGGATTTACAAACAGGTCTTCTTTAAAAAAGCGAAGATGAACGGCCTGGTCAGCTTAGACGATGTCCGCCGGAATTTTGAAGCCGGGCTTTTTGATTTCCTGGCGCATAAGAACGGCGAGAACCTGGGTGAACTGGCCAAATATTTTGACCTGCCGAGGACGGCGATTGCTGATCGGATCGCCGAACAAGAAGTAGAGTTCAAATGAATATAAAAGTTTTATGGAATATCGCCTTATCGCTGGCGATCGTCACCGTTTTTTATAATATTATTGAAGGGTTGGTCTCGATCTATTTTGGTTATACCGACCAGACGCTGACCCTTCTTGGTTTTGGGATCGATTCTTTTGTCGAAGTCTTATCCGGGATCGGCGTCTGGCATATGATTGTCCGGATCAAAAGGAACGACCAAGAGCGGGACAGTTTTGAAAAAACTGCCTTAAAAATAACGGGGATCTCTTTTTATCTCTTGACCATCGGCTTGATCTTAACGGTTGCCTACAATATTTATATCGACCATAAGCCGATAACCACATCTTGGGGGATAATAATCTCCGTCATTTCAATATTAACGATGGTTTTTTTAATGAAGGCCAAGATGTTTGTGGGGGAGAGGCTTTCCTCCGACGCGATTATCGCCGACGCCAATTGCACCAAGACCTGCGTTTATTTGTCGGTAATTCTGCTCGTCTCCAGTGTTTTGTATGAACTCTTCAAGGTCGGCTATATCGATTCTCTTGGGACGATAGGGATCGCCTACTATGCTTTTATGGAAGGGAGAGAGTCGATCGATAAATCAAAAGGGAAAGAGTGCTGCGGCTCGTGTCGCTCCTAAAAAATTCCTAACCGGTAATTCTTTTAATTAACTCTTCGGCCGCCTCTCTGGTCGGGGCTTCGGCCATTATTCTGATGATTGGCTCGGTGTTGGAGGCCCGGACGTGGACCCAGGCATCGGGGAAAACGACTTTGATCCCGTCTTTGATGACCATTTCTTCACCCGCAAAGCTCTTTTTGACCTTTTCCAGCCACTCTGTGACCTCGAACTGACTGTTACAGTCGACTTTGCTCTTGATCATGACGTACTGGGGGAGGCTTTTGGCGAGCTTGGAGAGGGGCTGGCCGCTCTTGGCCATATAATGGAGGATGAGGGCGATCCCGGCCAGGCTGTCCCGGTTGTAGCCGACCTGCGGGAAAATGACCCCGCCGTTCCCTTCGCCGCCGATTATTGCTTCCTGCCGGATAATTTCTTCCACCACATGGATCTCGCCGATCTTGGTCCGAACGACCTTGGCGCCGTGGCTCTTGGCGACATCATCCACTACTCGGCTGGTCGAGAGGTTGGTGACAATGGTATGTTTACGGGCTTTGGCGTTAGGGGCGGCTTCGAGGATCGAAGCGGCGGCCAAAGCGAGGGTCAATTCTTCACCGATGGCGAAGCCGCCGTCGGCGACAATGGCGAGGCGGTCGGCGTCGGCGTCGACGACAAAGCCGACATCGGCTTTTTTGGCCTGGACGTAGCCGATAAGCTCGGTAATGTTTTCGGGGACCGGTTCCGGGTTGTGCGGGAAGGGGAGCAAGACATTGCAATTGATCGGGTAGACGACGCAGCCGAGTTTTTTGAGAAGCTCGACCAGGGCGATGGAGCCGGCGCCGTTACAACCGTCTAAGGCGACGCGGAATTTCTTTTTACGGATCAGGTTGACGTCGACGACTTTAAGGACCTTTTTAATGTGAAGGGCGATTGCCTGGTCGTTGGATTCAACGGTTTGCGGGACGGCGACGCGGAACTTCTTTTTCTCGTAGAGGTCGATCAGCTTGGCCGCTTTTTTCTCGTTGAGGAACAACCCTTCGGGGGTCATGAACTTGATCCCGTTCCAAGGGAGTGGGTTATGGGAGGCAGTGACTACAATTCCGCCGTCGGCGCGGAGGAGTTTGGTCATGATCCCAACAGTGGGGGTCGGGGCGATGCCGATATCTATTACTTTACAACCAGCTGAAAGAAGCCCGGCGTAGAGGATCCCTTTAATGTATTCTGACGACGGACGGGGGTCGATCCCTATAACAATTGTACCGCCGTTAGTGTAGGTCCCGAAGGCCTTGGCGAAGTCGAGGCAAAGCTCGGGGGTGAGGGAATCCGGGATCGTGCCGCGCACGCCGGAGATCGAGATTTTTAGTGCCATATATGGGCATTATAGCTTATGGAAGGTGGTTTGGGGAAGTAGGGGACAAGTGGCAATAAAATTGCTGATTCATCTATCATGCGGAGAAGGAGAAATAACAAAGTCATCTACCAGGGGCCGACTGGTTCCCTGGAGCTAAAAGCGGATGACGAGAATGAGACAATTTGGGCGACCCAGGCACAGATCGCGAAGCTTTTTAGTGTTGAGCGATCGGTTATAACAAAGCATGTTCGTAACATATTAAAAGATAAAGAGCTCGACCAGGAGCAAGTATGTGCAAATTTTGCACATACTGCCAGTGACGGTAAAGTATATGACGTAAAATTTTATAATTTGGATGTTGTTTTAGCGGTTGGTTATCGGGCTAATTCCGCCAAGGCCATTGCTTTTCGCCAGTGGGCAACTAGGACATTAAGGGATCATCTTCTTAAGGGTTACACTATCAACCGCAAACGGATCGCTAAAAACTACGATTCCTTTATGAAAGCAGTGGAGAGCGTCCGATCTCTACTGCCCACCTCTTCTAAAGTGGAAACGGCCGACATTCTTGAGCTGATCAAGCTATTTGCCGGGACTTGGTTTTCGCTGGCGGCATACGATCGGGGGAGTTTTGGCCAGGGGAAGGTGACTAGGAAGAAGGTTGCGATCGCGGCTAGTGAATTGACTGCCGGGATCGAGAGGCTGAAGGGGGAGCTGAAGAAAAAGGGGGAAGCGAGCGATCTTTTTGCCTTGGAGCGCGGCGGTAGTTCTCTTGAGGGGATTGTTGGGAATGTGATGCAAACCTTTGACGGAAAAGATCTTTACCCGAGCTTGGAAGAAAAAGCGGCGCATTTACTATATTTTGTGGTAAAAAGCCATCCTTTCGCGGATGGGAACAAAAGGAGCGGGGCTTTTGCCTTTGTCTGGTTCTTGCGCCACGCCGGAATCCTTGATGTGCGGCGGCTGACGCCGACGGCTTTGACCGCGCTGACCCTCCTTATAGCCGAAAGCCACCCTAGGGAGAAAGAAAAGATGACCGGGCTGGTAGCGATGCTTTTGAGAAGATAATGGTTAACTAAAATTCGAAACTCTAATTCCTGCCTGCCGGCAGGCAGGTCGAAATACGAAACAAATTCGAAGTCCGAAATTCGAATTTTGGATTTTCATTTTTGTTTCGAGTTTAGGATTTCGTGTTTCGTATTTATCTCCAATTATTCGGGTATTCGGATTAGCCATTCGTATATCCCGAAATGCGCGCCCATTCGGAATTTTATTTAAATTTATGTTTTAGGACAAATGATTGAGCTGAGAGAAAGGTTTAGAAAGAAACAAGTTAGCCGTTTTTATTTATTGCCGATTGGCCTAACCCCAAAGCCAAAATATGTAGTACAATATGAAATAAATGATGATTTGAAATATGGTGTATGCTGAGGCCTATTCTAGGTAGAGATATGTTGTTAGACTTAATGAAAGGGAGGGACGCGTTGGAGTATGGGGAGAAAGGGGAGGTGGGGATAATACCATGAGTAGAAAATTGAAAGAGTTTACATTTATTGATTTGTTTTCTGGCATAGGCGGATTTCATATAGCAGCATCGGATAATGGTGGACACTGTGTCTTTTCCAGTGAGATAGATGTTGAAGCTGCAAAAACATATGAAGAAAACTTTTGTTTAAAGCCCCAAGGGGATATTACAAAGATAAAATCAAAGGATATTCCAAATCATGATTTGTTGTGTGCTGGTTTTCCTTGCCAACCCTTTAGTATTATTGGCAATAGGATGGGATTTGATGATATGCGAGGGACCTTGTTTTTTGAAATAGCCAGAATATTAAAGGATAAAAAGCCCCCTATGATTATCCTGGAAAATGTCAAACAATTAGCGACCCACGACAATAAAAAAACTATTACTAGAATTTTAGAATGCTTAGAAGAAATTGGATACAAAACTTATTGGAAAGTGCTTAACGCTTTGGATTATGGCTTGCCTCAAAGAAGAGAGAGAACAATAATTGTTGGGTTTCTCAACCATGACGTAGCGTATTTTTGGCCTGCAAAAATTGAGAAATACACCCCGCTTGAAAAATTATTAGATAAGGAAGTTGATAGGCGACATTACGTCAGTCCGATGATAAGAGAAAAAAGGAAGAAATCGCATCAAACAAGTTTAAAAGTGTCTATTTGGCATGAGAACAAAGGTGGAAATGTTTCCAGCCATCCATATTCATGCGCATTGCGCGCGAATGCTTCTTATAACTATCTTCTGGTAAATGGAGAAAGGCGATTAACACCAAGAGAGATGTTGAGATTGCAAGGTTTCCCTGAAAAACATAAGATAGTTTGTTCTGATGCATATGCGAGGAAGCAAGCGGGCAACGCTGTTCCCGTTCCAATGATTAGATTTGTTATAAAGGAGATTTTAAATGCTCAAGCCAAGGCTGAGGGACTCAAAAAAAAGCAGGCAATCTAGTGCGCACCCGCTAGGGGAGTTTCCAAAAATATTTATCTATGAAATTAGCAAATGGATTGTTTACCATTTTGCAGTTGGGAAGTCTGATATAAGCGGAGAGGATTGGGGCGATATATTTGCAAAGGGATTGAATGGAATCCACTTGTCTAGCCCAGTTGGATTGGCCGATGTTGTTTTAGCTGATGGGGCTTGGTCAATAAAAAGCGTCAAAAACGACGATCCCCATAAATGTAAAGTAGTAAGGGTCATTTCTGGCAGAAATTCTCCCGATTATTCTTATGGCATATCAAACCCGCATGACGACCCGCAAAAAACAGGAGCAGCTGTTTTAAATATTTGGAATGAACGGGTAAATATTGCTGTAGATGAGTATGTCAATGTAAGATCTGCGATATTGATTAGGAATGTTAATAAGCTTGAGTTTGCTCTTTTTGAAACGGAAATTAATAGATTTGTTCCCAAAGAGTATCGTTGGTCGGTGAATAAAAATGGGAACCTTGAAGGAGTAGACAGAACTAACGGTGATCATAAGTTTACTTGGCAGCCACACGGGTCGCAATTCACCATAATATATACTGTGCCTTCATCTGCTGTTAGATTTAAGATAAAAAGGCCTCCTGTTTTAGATTTTAATAAAGTAATATCAGAATTGGGATTCGATGAGTCGTGGGTAAGCATAAAATAACCAATAAGGAAGACAAAGCACAACGGTCAAAAGTAATGGCGGCCGTTAAATCGCGAGGAAATGTTTCCACCGAGTTGAAGATGGAAAAATTGTTGCGTTTTAATAGGTTGAAAGGTTGGAGAAAACATAAAAACATTGTTGGGACGCCAGATTTTGTTTGGGAAAAAAATAAGGTTGCGCTTTTTGTTGATGGATGTTTTTGGCACAAATGCCCATATTGTTTTAGACGGCCAAAAAGTAATTTGGCTTATTGGACTAAAAAAATTGAGTCTAATATAAAGCGTGATTGCAAGACTAATAAGGCGTTGCGCTTGGCGGGATGGAATGTTATTCGCGTGTGGGAATGTAAAATTAACCAATGCGGAACCATTACGCGAATAAGAAAGGCATTACGAAGGTCAATTAACATATGACCCATTTAGAGAGGGAAATACGAATATTAAAATGCAAAACAATGGGGAAGGCACGAAATCAGAAATTCTAAACTAGCGCAAATATCAAAATTCAAAATGTTTAGATCATTTGTGCTTAGCAATAGGGATCCTGGCTGAAATCGAAGAGGAAGCGCTTTCCCGATTGGACGACCGGTTGAGAGGGGTGGTGGAAAGGTTTAGACAGAAATATGGGTTGAGTTAAAAGATCGATCAAGGACGGACGGGGGAGTTGCCGTTTTGGGATTACTTTTGCACCCCACCGAAAGCAAACATTATATTCGCTCTCGTTTTTTTGATGAAATTAGTTAGCCGCTTTTTGTATTCCGCAGTTCCATGTCTGCGCCCGCCCTCTATATAGGCGATTCTTATGGTCCGATAATTAAGAGGGAATCTCTGAAAATTACGCCAAACAGTTTTGTCATGCTTTAGGGCCTGCAAGGTGGCAGGGGCGATCTCCAATTTCTGCTTCTTTTTCAATAAAGCCCGATTTTTCAGCGCCGCCAGACCGACTTTGGTCATTTTCCCCTGTCTGATGAGCCTTCTCATGCGCGCAAGGTTGGCCTCCGACCAGCTGCTTGTTGGTTTGCGCGGCGAAAAGCGCTGGGCGAACTTGGCGCGGTCGATGTTTTTAACCTGGCTATCTATCCAGCCAAAGGCGAGCGCTTCCTCGACAGCATCGGCGTAGCCCAGGCGGGGTTGGCCGGTGTATTTGCGGGGGTAAATAAGCCAGATCTCTTTGGCCCGGCTGTGGTTTTTCGAAAGCCAGGCACGCCATTTTTTACGGTTCGAGATGTAAAGGGTCTTGCCTATTTTCATCGGTTTTTGTTGTGGGATAATTATACTATTAATAACCGTCAGTCGGACGGGGAAAATATGTTTACATTTACCGTTTCGACTTGCTAAAATTCTCTTATCCTAAAGGAGGCTACAACATGAAAATCCTTAAAAGTATCTGGGCCATTGTCGCAGGGATGATCGTCGGAGCAGTTTTATCAATTGGTACTGACATGATTCTAGAGAAGACCGGCATTTTCCCACCGCAGCAAGCGGGCTTGTTCGTCACCTGGATGCTGGCTTTAGCCTTGGTCTATCGCTGTATCTATAACACCGCGGGGTGTTACGTAGCGGCGGCCCTGGCGCCCGATCGACCAATGGGCCACGCTTTAACTCTTGGTGGAATTGGGTTGGTCCTCACTATCCTCGGCTCGATCGCCAATTGGGACGCGTCGGCAGCCTGGTATCCTATCTCTTTGGCTATCCTGACGATGCCGTGCGCATGGCTGGGTGGGAAGCTGAAGACAAGGGCTTAGTCACTTGCCCCCCTAAAAACCCCACTGCACATTCACAAACGGTAAAAAGCTGGCTCTCCGATCCATCGAGTCAGCGGCGTAGAAAAGACCGCCGAAGGAGACAGTCCTGTTTTCACTAACAAAGTCGGCGCCGACGGCAAGTTCCGAGCTCCGACCGATTGGGATCCAGTTCTGATAAGCCTCGATGAAAAAGTGATTGGTATCGCTCTGGTTGGTAATAAGCCCCGCTTTTATCCCCACCCCGGGGGTGTTGATTGGGTTAGAAGTCGCGAGGGGGCTGTCGTTGATATTGGTCGTCTGTTTGATCCCGGCGTGGAGAATATAGTTACCGCTATCTAAAGAGCGGGAGAGGAGAAGCGCGACGTCGGTTGAAATAGGCGTACTGGAGGCGAGAGGATAGTATAGCGACGAAGCGACCGCGACCTGCAAAGTGCTCTCCGACTCCTCGACGACCACAAACTTACCGTAGAAATTGGGGACCTGGAAGAGATCGAGCAGACCGTTGGTTCCCAGTTGGAGCTTGCTCGTTACCCCGTAATTGGCCCAACCTATTAAACTGACATTCCATTGGCCCTGCTTGAGATTATAAGCCGTATCTGAAAAGAGGGACCAGGCTGGACGGCCGGTTGCGGCGAAGCTGGGCGAGACTAAAATTAGAGCGGCGACTAAGAGAGCGATAATATTTTTATTCATGTTTTGCCTCCTTGGGTAGGACGAGGGTATTATAGCAGGAGAGGAGGTGGAAATGCGAAAAGCGTCGCGCGGTTGCGAAGCGAGAAACGAAATGAGAAGCGCGGGACGCGTAACGCAAGACGCCCGACGATTCGCTCTTCCATTATTCGCTCCTAAACCCAATTTTGGGCTTCGGTTTACTTTCAGTAGAGACCATCTTCTCGATCGCTCGAATGATTAGCCCGATCTCTTTATCGTGTCGGTCAACTTTCCCCTTCAGTTCCCGAAATAGATAGGTTAGGTCCTTATTGGTAGCGAGAACCTGGCGGAGACGGACGAAAGCTCGCATGATGGCAATATTTACTTGTACCGCTCTGGGGCTATGAAGAACCCCGGAGAGCATAGCTAGGCCTTGTTCAGTGAAAACATTTACATTCTTGGCATGCTTGATTTTATCAACCTGCCCTTTGTGGGAACATATCACAATTTGTGATATGTTTGATATTTCCTGTCTAGTCAAGGAAAACATGAAGTCATCCGGGAACCTTTCACGGTTTCGATTGACCGCTTGGTTTAAAACGAATGTTTTCACTCCGTAAAGTTCGGCTAGGTCTCGATCAAGCATCACCTTTTGTCCCCTGATCAAATGGATCCTGTTCTCGATCCTTTCAATTGGTATTAAATCATTCATAATTTTGTTCTCCTTTGTTAAATTTGGAGGTCACAATTTGTGACCTCCAGGTTGAGGTTCCAAAATGGAACCTCAAGTCTGAGGATCTCGCAAATTGCGACATCCTCTTTGGTCGACCACGCATGATGCAGCAATTATATTGCCAGAGTAGGTGGGAGGGAGGCGTCGCGCGGAGGCGAAGCGAGAAACGAAGTGAGAAGCGCGGGTGCGAACTCTACATGATCTTCAGCGTCTTCTGCGCGGAGTTGTGACCTTTCATGATCTTGATTTTATTCTTCTTAACTTTATACTCTTCCGCGACCAAGTCGTACATTATGTCGTTAACTTTGTTGTTGAGCTCCGGCTCCACCACATAGAGTCGGCTGCCGACTAGTTCGTTGTGGTCAGCGTTTAAGACGATCCTTAGTTCGAGAGTGATTTCGGTCATGAGGGACTCCTTCTATTGTATTAAGCTAACAACTGTAATTATATCAGTTGTTTGTTTCTTTTACATTCCAAATTGGAATCTTAAAGAATAACAATTCCCTCGGCGCTAAAGATCATTTATTTCAAGGTCACAAATTGTGACCTTGATGTTTTCAACGGTGATCCGCAGTCCCTTTTCTGTCAGGTCTTGCAGCCCAGCACGGGTCATAAAGTCCGGGAGGAGGTGTTCGCGAAGTTCGCGGGCCGCCTCGCGGCTCCCCAGATGCCCGCCTGGCTATCTGATCCCTCTGCTTCGGTCAAGGTTGATGCTGACGAATGAATTGTTCATTTTCTTACTCCTACATTTTTTGAATAATTGGACAAATATATATCAGGCGCTTGACAGGGAAATTTCAGAGCAATTGCCATCATTGCAGTTTCCCAAGTTTTGTATTATCATAAAATCAAATGAGTGTAGTTTTTGGCGCGATAATGCCGCATCCGCCGATAATTGTCCCGGCGATCGGTAAAAATCGTTTAAAAGAAGCGGACAAGACTAAACGAGCCCTGGAAAAGATCTCGCAAATGTTCAAAGGGGAAGAGTTTGACACCATCGTCGTCATTACCCCCCATGGGCGGGTCGGGCAAGCTTCGGTCCCCGTCTACACCAGCCACGTCTTTGAAGGAAACTTTGCCGATTTCGGCCACCCCAAACCTTCCGTCCTCTATAAAGGGGACCCGGTTTTGGGACTGGCGGTCGTTAAAAATTCCAACTTAGCGTCGGCCCTGCCGGAAACGATCCTTGATCATGGCGTCATGGTCCCGCTCCATTATCCGACCGCCGCCGGGATCAATAAGCCGATCTTGCCAATCGCGGTTGCTTTCATTCCGTTAGATAAACTTTTCCAATTTGGTAAAACTTTAGCCGAGACCGCGAAAAGCCTGGACCGGAAGATCCTGGTGATCGCTTCCGCCGATATGTCCCACCGCTTGACCCCCGACGCGCCGTCCGGCTTTTCTCCCAGAGGGAAAGAGTTTGACGACAAACTCGTCTCGCTGGTCAGCAATTACGATGTTCAGGGGATCCTCAACTTCGACCCGGCGTTGGCCGACGAAGCGGGACAGGACGCCCTCTGGTCGATTTCCGTCCTCCTCGGCGCCCTCGATGGCCAGCCGGTGAAGTCGGAAGTCCTCTCTTACGAAGGGCCGTTTGGCGTCGGCTATATGGTCGCGGCGCTGCAGCCCTGCCTGCCGGCAGGCACGGCCCAATGAGCGAACATCCGCTAGTCGCCCTCGCCAGACAGACGATCACCACTTACTTAAATGAAGGGAAAGTTATCCCCCCGCCTCAACAGTTGACTCCGGAGATGCGGGCCAAAGCGGGCGTTTTTGTGTCGCTCCACCGGCGCAACGCCTTGCGCGGTTGTATCGGGACCTTTGCCCCGACGACGGAGAATGTCGCTAAAGAGATAATCCAGAACGCGATCTCGGCTTCGACCGAAGATCCCCGTTTTAGGCCGATGACTGCCGACGAATTGGAGGGGTTGGAGATCTCCGTCGACGTTCTTTCGGCCCCCGAACCGGTCAAGTCGGTCGCCGATCTAGACGCTAAAAAGTACGGCGTGATCGTCAAAGCGGGACCCCGGCGCGGGCTTCTTCTCCCCGACTTAGACGGAGTGGATACTCCTGACGAACAGATCGCCATTTGCCGTCAAAAAGGTGGCATTGGAAAAAATGAGCCGGTAGACCTTTTCAGATTCACTGTAACAAGGTATCATTAAGGAAAGACGGGAAAAGAGGAGAAGTCATGATTAAAGTAGGTATTATAGGCGCGAGCGGTTATGCCGGGATGTCGGTTTTGCAGATCCTGCTGCAACACCCGGAAGTGAAAGTCGAATGGCTGATGTCGAGTGAGCGGAGCAGCGGCCAGAAGATCAGCGATCTCTATCCGCATCTGACCGGCGAGTGCGATCTGACGATGGTTGACCTCAACGACCTGGACAAATATCTTGGCGCCATTGACGTTGTCTTTATTTCGCTTCCGCACGGGATTGCCCTGAACCATGTCCCCAAGATCTTAGCGGCGGGAAAGAAAGTGATCGACCTTGGGGCCGATTATCGCTTCAACGACGAAGCGGTCTTTAAGGCCTGGTATCACGTCGAGCATACCGACAAAAACCTGCTGAAAGAAGCGGTCTTCGGCCTGCCGGAAATTTATCGGAACGAGATCAAAAAAGCTCGGCTGATCGGTAACCCGGGCTGTTACCCGACCGCCTCACTGCTCGGCTTGGCGCCATTGGTTAAAAACAAATTAGTGGATAACAGCGCCATTATTATCGACGCCAAATCCGGGGTCTCCGGCGCCGGCCGGGGGACGACCCTCAAGACCCACTTTTGCGAACGGAACGAGGGGATCGAAGCTTATTCGGTCACCACTCACCGCCATATGGGAGAGATAGAGTACCAGGCGATCAAGATCGCGGGGGATCAGGGGCTCAAGACGACCTTTGTGCCGCACCTGGTCCCGATGAACCGGGGGATCTTGGCGACGATCTATGGGAAAGTCAAACAACCAACTACCAAACAACAACTAACAACAATGTTTAAAGATTTTTATAAAGATGAGCCGTTCATCCGGGTGTTAGAAGGGAAAACACCCAACACCAAGTATGTCGCCGGGACCAATTACTGCGATCTCGGTGTCGACTACAACGAAGCGACCGGGCAAGTGATCGTCATGTCGGCGATCGACAACCTGATGAAAGGGGCGGCGAGCCAGGCGGTCCAGAACTTCAACCTGGTTTGCGGCTTCGCGGAAGGGACCGCCTTAAAACGGCTGGCCTTGTTCCCATGAGCCTGCCGAAAGGTTATCTAGCCGCCGGGGTTGCCTGCGGACTTAAAAAATCGGGGAAGAGCGACCTGGCGATGATCTTTTCCGAAGTCCCGGCCAATGCCGCCGCTGTCTTTACCACTAACCAGGTCAAAGCGGCCCCGGTCATCGTCTCCATTAAACACATTCACCGGGGGATCGCTCAAGCAATAGTTGCCAACGCCGGGAACGCCAACTGTTGGACCGGCGCCAAAGGGTTGCGCGACGCTTACGAAATGGCGAGCTTGACTGCCGCCCAGCTGGGGATCGAACCGGAGAAAGTTCTGGTCACCTCGACCGGATCGATCGGCCATCCTCTGCCGATGGACAAAGTCTGCAAAGGGATCAAAACCGCTTCGCTAAAACTTTCCAAAGACGGGTTAAGCGCCGCCGCCCGGGCGATCATGACGACCGACCTCAAGGAAAAACGGATCACTGTGAAGGTCGGCAAGTATTCCGT
The DNA here is from genome assembly GCA_041661965.1 of Candidatus Margulisiibacteriota bacterium. Classification (NCBI taxonomy): domain Bacteria; kingdom Bacillati; phylum Candidatus Margulisiibacteriota; species Candidatus Margulisiibacteriota bacterium. The sequence continues at coordinate 214,886 of JBAZTH010000002.1, read as the reverse complement.
CTCCGGCATCGCCAAAGGTTCGGGGATGATCGCCCCGACTATGGCGACGATGCACGCCTTTATTGTTACTGATGCCGCGGTTGACCAGCAGATCCTCCAGCAGGTCGTCAAAGCGGCGAGCGAAAAATCGTTTAATATGGTCTCGGTTGATAACTGCATGTCGACCAACGATTGCGTTTTTCTCCTGGCCAACGGGATGTCGGGTGTGAAAGTAAAAGGGGCGGCCGTTAAAAAGTTCGCCCAGGTGGTGGAGAAAGTTTGTATCTACCTTGCCAAAGAGATCGCCCGCGACGGCGAAGGGGCGACCAAATTGCTTGAAATCCGGGCCAAGGGCGCCCGAAATAATGCCGAGGCCAAAACCGCGGTCAAAGCGCTGATCAACTCGTTCTTGCTGAAAGCGGCGGTTTACGGGCAAGACCGAAACTTCGGCCGGATCCTCCAGGCGCTCGGCTCGACCAGCATCGACATAAACTGGGAAAAGTTCAAATGGAGCTGGGAGATGAAGGCCAAGCAGGATGTCATTACGATCGATCTGAAGGCGGGGAAAGGCGAAGCGATCGGCTGGGGTTGCGACCTGACCGAAGATTACGTGAAGATCAACGCTGATTATCATACTTAACCTCGGAAACCAGTCCCGATCGGATCGGGACGGTTTTCTCGGAAAAGACCTGGAACCGCGACGTTTAGTCGCAGGTTCCAAGAATTAAGGATTATATATGTTAGAGAAATTAATAGAACGGGCCAATGTTGTTATCGAAGCGCTGCCGTATTTGTTAAAGTTCAAGGACAAGATCATTGTCATTAAGTACGGCGGGGCGGCGATGGAAAACAGCGAGTTAAAAGACGAGGTCATCCGTGACGTCGTCTTCCTGAAGATGGTCGGGATGCACCCGGTCCTTGTCCACGGGGGCGGGCCGGAGATCAACCGCTTCCTCAAGAAGAAAGGGATCGAGCCGAAATTCATCGGCGGCTACCGCGTGACCGACAAAGAGACGATGAAAGTCGTCGTGAAAGTTCTGGGCGAAAAGATCAACCAGGAGATCGTCTCCATGATCAAGAAGGCCGGGGGCCAGTCGAAAGGGTTTTACGGGAAGAAAGGCGAAGTGATCAAAGCCTTCAAGTATTGGAAGAAAGACGCCGAAGGGAACAAGCTTGATCTCGGGTTTACCGGTCAGGTAGGCGGGATCAGGTACCGCTATCTCTTAAAGTGGATCAAGCTTGGTTATATCCCGGTCCTCTCCTCGATCGGTGTTGGCAAGGGCGGCAAGCAGTACAATATCAACGCCGATAAGGCGGCCGCCGCGATCGCCGCTTACCTCAAAGCGGAAAAGATGATCATGATGACCGACGTCCGCGGGGTCCTCGACCCGACGGGGAAACTGATCTCCGAAGTTAACACCTATAAAGCCGACAAGATGATCAAGAACGGCTCGATCTCCGGTGGGATGATCCCCAAGATCAAATCGTGCCTCTACGCGGTCCGCAAAGGGGTCCATACCGCCCACATAATCGACGGCCGCGTCCGCCACGCCCTTCTCCTTGAGCTCTTTACCGATCACGGTATTGGGACGATGGTGAAGAAATAATGGTCCAACTTAACGAATACTTCAACGGCAAAGTTAAATCCTTAACGGTCAACTTAAAGGCGGGAAAACAGACGATTGGCGTGATGGAACCGGGCGAGTATGAGTTTGGGACCGGTTCTAAAGAAGTGATGCATGTCGTCAGCGGCGCTCTGACCGTTATGCTCCCCGATAGTCAATACTGGCAGGTTTTTGAGACCGGTTCGGTCTTTCAAGTCCCCGCTAATTCGAAGTTCCAGCTGAAAGTCGCCGTCGATACCGCCTACCTCTGCGAGTATCTCTAAAGTCCTCTGAAATATGCACTGCCCCGCGGGTTGATCGATTCAACGCCGATATCGTACCAATTAAGGGCGGGGACTTCCGTAACTTTCGGGACGATCCGCACAAAGAGCCCGATCATCGGCGGCGGGTTCGTCTTGAACAAGCCGACATTGTCGACCATCCCCCGGATATAAGCGAATGATCTGACGCAATCGTACAAAACCAGCGACGTTGGCGGCCGGCCGAAGAGCCGCTGGTGATTCAATTCGAAATATTTTGCCAGGGCATATTCCGGACAGCAGGAGTGTTGGTAGGCTGTTCGTTGTTCAAAGGGCCATTGGTATTGAGGGAGCAGGTTCCGGTTGTTGGCAAAGCCATTGGCCGCTTTTTCGATCAGATCGTGGAGGATGTCGCCGGTCAGGTGAACAATCTGTGAAGTCGGACGGGAAAGCGGCCGGCGGCCGGATTTCAGCTGTCGGCAAAAATAAGTTTTTCCTGTGCCGGAGAGTCCGTCAACAATGACCAGCAGCCGATCGTGCGGAAAAGCCCGGATCGTCTTATCGATCACTTCCCCGGCCTCCTTTTCATTCAAGCCGGTAAAAGTCGCGCCGAGCGTGATCGGCGACATCGGCTTGATCGCTCTTCGCGGCTGGCTCGGTGTTCTGGTTTCTATTTTAGGCGCCACGGCTATACTTCTTCGGTTTTGAAGAATTATTTCAGTAAAAAATGATAAGCCGCCCCCTGATAACCTATTGATGAGCCTTGTCGCTTAGAGTATAATCCACGCGAGAAGGGCAAAAAGATGGATCGAAAAGTTTATATTAAAGGAACCTTAATCAGCGGATTAATCGTCCTGGCGCTCGGCGGTTGGCTTTTGCATCTCCGGGTCCATCCACCCTTAAATGAAGGGTATAACCTGGTCCCTTTTATCGCTGGTTTGATCAGCGTTGTTCTGGTCCCCCTGCTTTTTTATTTCCGGTCGACTTTTGCCTACGCTTTTGTCCTCAATGGCTTTATGGTCATTCTTGGGACGATAACGATGACCCATTTTTCGATCGTTCATTTCAGCGGGCCGCTGACCTTAAACAGTTTGCTTTTTAATACGCTCCTGCCGGACATTGCCATTTTGTGGGGGAACTTCGCTTTCGGCCGAGCCATTTTCGACCTTGAATTGCTGAATACCGCGGCCGATCCGATGCCTAAGGGGCGCTATTTTAGATATCCGAACAATGGCTGGTGGTTGGTCCACCTGTTTGGTTGGGCGGTTGTCTACGCCTTGGGGAATATATTATGGAAGTGAAGTATGCATAGATTTATGCTTTTTAAGCCTGGCTGGTGGATTTTACACATTATCGCGATCGGCTTCGTCTTCTGGCTAGGCCACGCGATCAGATTTTAGGGCTTTCTCCAGACGTTCGATAACCTTCTTTTTTCCCAGCAATTCCACCACGTCATACATCGGCGGAGTTTCCGAGCGGCCGGAGAGGGCGAGACGGCAGGGGTGGATGACGACGCCGAGTTTCACGTTCATCTCCGTCGCGATCCCTTTGAAAAGCGGTTCGATCGTTTCCTTGGTGAAAGGTTCGAGCGCGGCAAGCTTTTCTTTCAGCGCGGTCAAAATAGGCTTCGCTAACTCCGTTTTGAAGTGCTTCTCCACTCCCTTGGGGTCGTATTGGAAGTCGTCCTTGAAAAAATATTCCGACAGCGCGACGATGTCGGGGAAAAGGACCAGCCGGTCCTGGAAGAGTTTCACGACATTGGCAAGATAAGCCAGGTCCTGATGGCCGTAAGCGGCGATTAACATTGGTTCACAGAGGTCAAAGAGCCGTTCCGGCATCATCTTTCGGATATACTGGCCGTTGAGCCAGTTGAGCTTGTCCATGTCGAAGACCGCCGGATTTTTCCCGACCCCTTCGAGCGAAAACTTCTCGATCAGCTCCTGGCGGCTAAAAACCTCTTCGTCGCCGTAGCCCCAGCCGAGCCGGGCGATGTAGTTGATCATCGCTTCGGGGAGGTAGCCGATCTTATCGTATTCGATGACCGAGGTCGCGCCGTGGCGCTTACTAAGCCGGGCTTTGTCTTTCCCCAGGATCATCGGAATGTGGGCAAACTGCGGCAAGCCCCAGCCAAAGGCCTGGTAGAGAAGGATCTGGCGCGGGGTGTTGGATAAGTGGTCGTCGCCGCGGATCACGTGGGTGATCTCCATCAGGTGGTCGTCGACCACGCAGGCGAAGTTATAAGTCGGGAAGCCGTCCGATTTGAGAATCACGAAATCGTCGAGGACCTCGTTTTGGAAGGTGACCGGACCGCGGATCAGGTCGTTGACGACGGTCTTGCCGACCGCCGGGAGGAGAAAGCGGACGACTTTCGGACAGCCGCTCGCTAGTTTCTCTTTGATTTCGGCGTCGGAGAGCTTCCGGCAGGAGCCGTCATACCTTGGCGCCTCTTTCCTGGCCTCCGCCTCTTGCCTTTTTTGGGCCAGCTCTTGAGGGGAGCAGAAGCAATAGTAGGCTTTCCCTTCGTCGACCAGCTTTTGGATCTGCTGGCGATGAATTTCAACCCGTTCGGTCTGAAAGTAGGGGCCGAATGAGCCGCCGACCTTGGGCCCTTCGTCCCAATCGAGGCCAAGCCATTCCAGGCCGTCAAAGATCGCTTTGTTCGATTCCAGAGTAGAGCGTTCCCGGTCGGTATCTTCGATCCGGAGGATAAATTTCCCCTTCATGTGCCTGGCAAAGAGCCAGTTGAACAAAGCGGTTCGGGCTCCGCCAATGTGGAGGGCGCCGGTCGGTGACGGGGCAAAACGTACTCTAACCATGATTAATTAGTATACCACGACTTCTTTAGACGGTACCACGTAGGTAATCTCTTCGGGATAATACATATTTAGGCGGCTTTTGGCGATCTGGTCGATCGAATCGAGGTTTTCGATGATGGCGATCTTGGTTCCGAGTTCCCGGTTCCGGCTGATCAATTCCTGATGTCGGATCTTCAGATCGGTTACCTCGTATTTCAGCCGGATGTTCTGGGCGTTGAAGAATAGATGAATGCCGCAAAGCAGGAGAAAAAAGCCCAGCCCCATTAAGATCTGTTTGAATTTCACAGCTTCTCCGCCGCCCGGAGCTTGGCGCTGCGGGCCCGCGGGTTGACCGCTATTTCCGCCTCGCCCGCTAAAACCGGTTTCTTGGTCAGAACTTTCAGGGTTTCGCGCTGCTCCCGGATGAAATGCTTGACGATCCGGTCTTCCAGCGAATGGTAAGAGAGAATAACGAGCCGTCCGCCCGGTTTGAGCAGAAGATCGGCCGACTCCAGCGCGCGGGCGAGTTTTTCCAGTTCGCCGTTGACGGCGATCCGCAGCGCTTGAAAGATCCGGGTGACCGATTCCCGTTTCTTCCAGGAGTGGATCGACAATTCGACGATCTCTTTTAGCTGGCCGGTCGTTTCGATCGGTGTTTTTTCCCTGGTGTTGGCGATCCGTTTGGCGATTCGCCGGGAAAAGCGCTCTTCCCCGTAGTCGAAGAAGATCCGGGCCAGCTCTTCCGGCGCGTAATTGTTAATGATCCCCTTGGCTGATAAAGGTTGCCGCTGGTCCATCCGCATATCGAGCGGTCCATCGTGCTGGAGGCTGAACCCCCGACCCGGTTCGTCGATCTGATGGGAAGAGACCCCAAGGTCAAAGAGGATCCCGTCGACCGGTTGTTTAATGTATTGTTTCAAATTCGCAAAATTATCGTGGATATACTCGATGCCGGAATGCGCTTTCAAGGTTTCTTGCGCCGCGGCGATCGCGTTGCTATCTTGGTCGAAGGCGATTATTTTGACATTTGTCATTGGATATTGGTCATTTCGCAGTAACGCTGCGATGTGCCCCCCACCCCCCAGGGTGCAGTCGACGAAAGTCCCGTCCGGCGGGAGATTGAGATAAGCCAAGACCTCGCCCGGCATTACCGGTGTGTGTTGATATAGTGACCCTGCCATGGTACTATTATACACCATGAATTTAGACGATATTGTCTTTAACAAGCGTCAGGAAGTGGCCGCTCTCAAACTGACCTTCGACCTCGATAAAACCCTGAAAGCGATCGCCAAACTCCCCAAGCCCCACGACTTCAAAAAAGCCCTGAAAAGAAAAAAACTCGCCCTGATCGCCGAAGTTAAAAAAGCCTCTCCCTCGGCCGGCGTGATCCGGGAAGATTTTAACCCGGTCGCCCTGGCCAAGGAATACGAAGCGGCCGGCGCGGCGGCGATCTCGGTCCTGACCGATCAGAAATATTTCCAAGGGAAATTAGAATACCTTAAAGATATTCGGAAAAAAGCCGCCCTGCCGCTCCTGCGCAAGGATTTTATCGTCGACGAAGTCCAGATCTACGAAGCCCGCCTGGCCGGGGCGGACGCCGTTTTGCTCATTGTCCGGATCTTGACCGACGAAGAGCTCAAGCGCTTTCTGGCGCTGGCCAAAACGCTCCATCTGCAGGCGCTGGTCGAGGTCCATGATCTGGCGGAAGCCCAGCGGGCGATGAACGCGGGGGCCGAGATCGTCGGCATCAACAACCGCGACCTGGACGCTTTGACCGTTAACCTGCAGATCACCTATTATCTGCTGAAAACGCTCCCCCAATTAAAAAACCTGGTGGTCGTGTCGGAAAGCGGCATTAAGAGCGGCGTGGAAACCGCCAAACTGCACGCCGCCGGAGTCGACGCTGTTTTGGTCGGCGAAAGTTTGCTGGTCAGTTCGGAAATTAAAACTAAAGCGAAGGAGCTGATCGGCTAAATGACGGAGAAACTGCTTACCTTCTGCCTTGTTGGCCTGCTTGTATCCGCCGCTTTCGCGATGGGCGAGGTCCCCGAAGACAAAGAGATCATTATTCCGAAGATCGAGACTTCCCGCGAGTTCGGGCTTCCCGGTTCGGCCGAACGGCAATTCTTTTACCCTCAAGACGTCAAAATCCCTCTTTCCGGCGACCTGGAGACCGGCTTGTTCAGCCTTTTTGTGGCCGATACCGGGAATAACCGGGTCCAGCGGCTCGACAACGACGGCGGTTTCATCTACCAGTTTGGTTCCTTTGGCCTGAACCGCGGCGCGCTTAATTCTCCGGTCAGTGTCGCGGTCGACTTTAACTTCCGCGTCTACGTCAGCGAGCGGGACAACAACCGGGTTTCGGTCTTTGATATCCGGGGGAACTACCTCCGTGAAGTGGCGACCGGCGAGGTCGGCTTCCGGACCCTGCAGTACCCGGCCGGGATCGAAGTTGACCAGTGGGGGGGACTTTATGTCGCCGATTCCGGCAATGACCGGATCTTGAAGTTTGACGACCAGGGCCGGTTCTCCGGTCAGGTCGGGGGATTTGGGGTTGGGCTCGGTTTTTTAAGCCGGCCGATGGACGTGGCGGTCGATAAAGAACGTTACCTTTATGTCGCCGACTACGGGAACCACCGGATCCAGAAATATGATTTTGACGGCCGGCCGATCCTCTCTTTCGGCCAAATGGGCCGGGGGCCGGGCGATCTTTTTAATCCCCAGGGAGTGGCGGTTGACGACAACTTTGTGTATGTTTCCGATACCGGCAACAACCGGATCTGCCTCTTCACCAAGAACGGCAAGCATCTTCTCTCCTTTGGGCAGAAAGGTTTCGGCAAAGGGGAATTCAATGGGCCGCTCGGTTTATCTCTCGGCCGGAAAGGGCTGCTCTATGTCGCCGACAGCGGCAACCATCGGATAGTCGAGCTTAAGATCAATTAAGATGTGCGTCTTTTGTAAAATAATTAAGAAAGAGATCCCGGCCAAGATCGTCTATGAAGACGATAAACTTTTGGCCTTCAGCGACGTTGCCCCGCAAGCGCCGGTCCATATCCTCATTGTCCCCAGGGAACACGCCAAATTCGTGGAAGAACTAAAAGACCAAACGGTCGTCGGCTTGGCTTACCGGCTGGCGGCCAAATTAGCGAAGGATAACGGGGTCTTCGAGAGCGGTTTTCGGGTCGTGGTCAATCATGGGCCGGCGGCGGGACAAGCCGTCGATCATGTTCATTTTCATCTGCTTGGCGGCCGAGATTTCGCCTGGCCGCCGGGTTAGAAGCGGTAGCCGGTCGTGATCCCGATCCCCATGGCGGTCGAGAAGCCGACTTTGACCTGCCAGTCGCCGATGTTCTCTCCCCCGTAAAGACCGATGCCGGTCGCGGTTCCTTCGACCGCCCCCTGAATTCCCGGGACATTGCCGACCCGCTTGGAATAATTGGCCATGGCCACGGTCGTCTCCACAAAAGTATCGGCTCCGGTATTGAACAAGGCCCCAATCCCCAGCGCGGTCAGGGAGTAGTCCCCGCCGTAACCGTAGCCAACGTTCATCATCAGGTTGAAATTCGGGGTTGGGAAGAAGAGGTATTCGCCGCCGATATAAATAGTCGAAGCGACCCACCCGAACTGCGGCATAATTAGCCTTTTTTGGTGCGGCGGCGGAGCGGGGGCGAGCCTGACCGGTATCGTTTCCGGCGATGGAGCGACGCTGACCCAGCTTCTGAAAGTTTCGGCCGATACGGCCGGCGCGGGCGTGATTTCGACCGGAGTGGGCGGCGGAGCTTGCAGGATTTTGAGCCGCGCCTTGTATGCCAGCATCTTGTCGGCGATCTGTTTCTTTTGCCAGGCGCTTTTGGCTTTGCCGTAAGATTTGTTCAACCTGGTCAGCTCTTTTTTTATGGCGGCGATTTTGTCGGTATCGGCCGCAAAGACCGGAACGATCAGTCCCGACAAAAGCAGGATAACGAGCGAAAACAGAAGGCTTTTTTTCATTTTTCTCCTTAAATGATCAGGGAATATCCCCCCAGGGCGTTAAAGCCGAGGGCGGAGCTGTAACCGATCGAGAAATGGAGCCGGTCCCAATTTTTACCGGCGAAGAGGCCGAGCCCGCTGGCGTCCTTGTCGGCGTAATTGGCGATGTCGAGCGCGGCTCCGGCAAAAAAATTGTTGGCCAGGTCGATCAGTCCCCCGGCTTTGAAGGTGAACGAGGAGTTAGCGCGCCGGAAGCCGTAACCGCCGCCGATCAAAAAGTTCAGCTTACCGGCGAGCCGTTGCTGGTAATTTAGACCGAGCAAGAATGTTTCGTTCCCGGCGCCGGCCGCCGGGATCAGGTAACGCCGGGGCGGGGGTGGTGGTTTTTTCAGGACCTCAATGATCGGGCGTTTTTTGCCGACGGCTTTCGGGCGGGTGGTTTTTTTGACCGGGGTCTTGAGTTTTTTCCCGTCGGTCGGAAAGACGGGGTGGACAGTCGTTCGCCGCATGCCGGCCGGGCCGTTGAATTTGATCCGGCTGTAATAGCGGCGCTTTTTTTGGGCGGCCGCCGCCGGTTCGGCGCAGGCCAAGGCAAAGATTATCAGTAGTAATAAGGCGATCAGCTTTTTCACGGAGATAAAATCCCTCCGGAAATAATCATAAATTATCCCAAGAGGATGTCAAGGTCTGGTTTCGCTGGCGGCGTGTGCTAAAATTAGGGGATCAAAATAACGGAGGCGCGATTATGGTTTTTGGTAATTTAGGTAAAATGGCGGAGATGATCAAACAGGCCAACGAGATCAAGAAAGAGATGCAGCGGGCCCGTTACGAAGGGGAAGCCGGCGGCGTGAAAGTTGTCGTGAACGGCGAAATGGATATTTTGGAGATCAAGATCCAGCCCGATCTGGCGATCAATAAGATCGAGCATGCGGTCAAAGAGGCGGTCAACAAGACAATGCACACCGCCAAGCAGGACATGGCGAAAAGAATGTCCAAAATGACCGGTGGACTCTCCCTGCCGGGAATGTAAGATGCTCCTAACCGTTAGGGTCGTTCCCAACGCCAAGAAGGAGCGGTTGGTGACTGAAGGAGGGCGGGTGAAAGTTTACCTCAACGCCCCGCCGGTTGAAGGGAAAGCCAACGCCGCCCTGATCGATTTTCTGGCCGAACACTACGCGGTGAAGCGGAGCGCCGTCCGGATCGTCCGCGGCGAGACCAGCCGCACAAAAGTCGTCGAGATCAAATGAGACTATTGCTGCTGCTTTTATGCGTGGTTATGGCCGGCAGCGGGGCTGCCGGTGGTCCCCGCTTTTTCGGCGGTTTTGATCTAGGAGCTGGCCTGCTCAATTATCAGGAGCATGTTCCCGATTTTAATAATCCGTCGACTGGGACGACCGGCCGGATTGATTCCGATGCTTCGCCCCTGACTTATGCCCTGCGCGGCCGGATCGAAATGTACTGGAACAACTCGATCGTCGGGTTCCGCTCTCTTTTCCCGGTTTACGCCTCGGTCGTGACCGAGCGCTGGGCTTTTAACGGCGCGCTATTCCAGACCAACGATTTGTCCTACATTTTTTCCGTCTTTGATTTTTACGGCGGTTACTCTTTTTCCCCCCGGCTGGAAATCTTATCCGGGCTGTCGCTTTCCAAAGCGGAGCAGACCCGGGAGAATTTTTACGTCAACGGCGTTCGCCAGAGTACCGGCCGCTCGGTTGAGACGATCATCTCCCAAAACTTTTTTGTCGAGGTCAGAGGGAACCAAGGGAGCCGACCCGTTTGGTTCGGTTACTCCGCCGGGGCCCTTTACCCGGTCAATGTCGCAACGACTAACACCTCTTTGCCGGCGTTTAATTTTACTTCGCCCGGCTATTCGTTTTACGGCAAGGGATCGTTTTATTACTCCCTGGCGGACGAATGGCTTTGTGAGGCGAGCCTGGGGTACCGCTTCCTTCATTACGATGGTTCCCCCTGGATCACTTCCGGAACAGATACCGCGAAATGGCCGACCAATGACACCTCCGAATTGACCGCGACCCTCGGCTGGGTCTATTCCTACTAACCGCTTCCTCTTGTGACTGACGAGAAGTCGACGTATTACCCCTGTTAAATTGTGGCAATAAAATTGCTAATCCCTTGTAAAGGGGGTGGTTAGAGGAGAAGCAGTTCCATGGTTAAAAGAATATTTTGGAGGAAAAGACAATGAGAATTATTTCGATGTTAATGCTTATAGTGTTGATGGCTTGTTCAGTTTCGGCGGAAATCTTAATGACTGCGGATCCAATTGGTCAGGGTAAATACTCGGTCAATGGCGTTTATTTCAAGGATACTAAGATTAATACTGCCGGTGTAGGGGATCTGTCTACTTACGGGGTTAATCTTGGTTACGGTTTGACCGATCAGCTTGACCTTTATTTAAATTTGGCTAGCGCGAATGTGGGTGGGCTGGCTGGAATATCGCTTGGTTTTACTTCCTACGGCCTGTCGGCCCAATATTTAATAGCCAAAGCGGGCGACGATTTCCCGGTTGATCTTGCCGGAAAAGTAGGTATTAGGTCGGTTACTGTTACCGCCAATGTGCCAATTTCGGGGGGGAATATTTCACAATATTTAGCTGGCCTGGAAGTCAGCAAAAAGCTTGGTTTGTTTACTCCCTACTTTGCTTTGGGGTATCTCCAGTCACAGGCAACGGGAAATGACCCAACGAACCAAGTTAGCTTAACGCTGGGGAGCGCCTATGCTTGGGCCTCTAATAGTTCAGTGATGCTTGAATATACCCAAAACACAATCTCGGCTGGTTCCCAGAGCTACACTAGTCCCCAGTTTGGTGGCGGCGTTTCCTTTATCCTCTAGTTGAATAAGCGGGGCTTCAGTTACTGCTGGAGCCCCGCTTTGTTATTTAGTATGACGAGAAGTCGACACCAAATCACCCATAGAACAGTGACGAATAGTCGTCATATGTTTGATTAATACTAATATATTTACCATAAATATAACTAATAATAAGCATTAGTTGATTTGGCAATAAAATTGCTTTAATTGACATGAGATTACAAGGAGGGCTATATATGAAAAAGTTGTTTGTGTTTATTTTTTGCTTCTTGATTGTGGGGGCTTCTTTTGCAGTTGAGAAGCCAGCAGTTTTAGTTTTGGACCAATCAGGACAGGATAACCTTGAAGCGCAGAAAGTTATCAATAAGATAACGGAAAAAGTGCTTAATTCCAGTCGTTTTGGCGTTTATCAGAAGGAACAAATCGCCGCCGCGCAGAGAGAGGCTGGTTTTCCTCCAATAATGGGTAGTGATGGTTACGACTATCAAAAGTTAAGCGAGTTAATGGATTTGCAAGCGATTATTTTATGCAAGGTTAATAAAAATGTCCGCGAAATAACGAAGAAGGAAAGCGGCGGAAATAGTTCAAGCTCATTATGGATGTATGGGTTTATTTTTCCTCCGCTTTTTTTGCTGGCTAATTCCGGCGAAAAAACTTATACCGTTAATGTCAACGAATATTTCGTTTCCCTAAAAATGATCGATGCCGCGACCCAAAAAGTAATCGCTCAAGAAAGTTTTTCTGGTTCCGACTTGAGTAAACTGGACCAAGCAATCGAGGAGTTGTATTTAGCCTTGCTGCGTAATTATCAAGTTGAAGGCTCTATTGTTAGCCAGGAAAAAGAATTGATTTACGTCGATCTTGGCAAGGGATCGGGAATCGCCCGTGGCGATATTGTCGATGTTTATCGCCCAGGTCTGTCGCTTAGCGATGAGACTATTGCGACGCCAAAAGAAAAGTATGGTGAGTTGGAAGTTATTGAAGTGTCAGAAGATTCATCCGTTTGCCGGCTCGTGTCCTACCGGACAGTTGGGTCGGTGAGAAAAGGTGATATTGTTAAGATCATTCCTTTGGGGAGTCTTTCGGTTGTGGATCAAGCCAGGCGCCAGCCAAAAGAAGCGACGCGTCCATTGGGAATGGGGGAAGCGTTTATAGGCGAAGCGGTTGGTCCGGAATTAATAAAATATAATCCGGCCGGGTTGGGACAAGTGGCTGATTCGGAGCTGGCCCTTGGCTGGGAGTTGAAATATAGCCGCGCCAGCTTATCAATTCCCAACGCTAATCTTGGTTATCCTGGCCTAAGGAATATTTACGGCAACTTTGTTGAAAATCCTCTCTGTCCCAGCGACTTTAGTGTTATTGTCCCGACCGACCGCGGCGGGCTTGGCTTGAATGTTAAGGTCGATAATACCAGAATTAAGAACGAACTATTTCAATATGATAACGGTGGAATGAAGGTCGGTCTTTACGCCGGAACGGCGATCCACCCTAAGGTTATGGTTGGCTTTGGCTTGATTTACACCGACCAATGGATTGGGATACACAACGGTAATAGTTACGAATTTAGGGGGAGTGGGCTGGCCGGACAAATTGGAATCTTAGGGCGCCCGACTGAGAACTTAGGGTTGGGTGGCAGGATCGATATCCCTGCGAAAATCAATGGAAAGTTGGTTGCCTCCTCTGCCTCCCCGACCAGTCAGGATTTTTCTTATACCGATCAGGCCAGTTTAGGCTTGGGAGTTTCGTACAAGTTGTTTAACCGGTTAGTCTTGAATCTTGATTTGTTGGATTATTGCAACGCTTCTCTTTACGACGTGAGGCTTGGGGCCGAGTTAAAGTTTTCTGACAATATAACTTTTCGCTTAGGCTCGGGTAACCGTTTTACCCGTTTACCGAATCTCGCGGCCGACCCAAATTATCCCAATGGAGCCAACTTTAGAACGAACACTTACAGTGCCGGGGTTGGGTTGGCGGTTGGTTCGTTGACTTTTGATCTGGCCGGAGAATATGAAGTTTTAAGAGAAGGGAATTTTATCCTTTACCCTGATTTTGCCGCCGGCTCGCCGGTTAGAACGCTCCTGACCGGATATAAGGACGCGAGGATAAAATTTAGCACGGGGGTGAAGTTTTAATGAAAAAATTAATTTGTCTGGCTCTGTTCCTTGTCCCGGTGGCGATTGTTGGCTGCGGGACCACCACCAGTAACACTGCGGCGCCGGCAATTCAAAGCGTAGTAGCATCCCCGCAAGCGGTCGCTCCCGGCGGTTACGTCAGGGTTAATTTAAGCGCGAGTGACGAACAAGGGAATATTTTAAGCTATAAGATCGGATCTGGCGCCAGCCATCTGTATGCAAACGGTGCCTCTGCCATCGTCCAGGCACAGGCAAGCAGCGGCCTGCAAGATATTGATATTTTTGTCGGTAACGGACGACTCGATGCGCGGGCGAAAACAACGATCCAAGTGAACAGTTCTTTGCCAGCTTCGACCCTTCGGTCTGGCCGGGTGACTTTGCCGCTTAATAAAAGTTTCGATTTTTTCTCCGGTACGGTTAAGGACCAATATTATGGCGACGTTGATTATCTGGAAAGATACTATTACGGCGCCTCACTGGCCTTTAATGGTAACCATAACGGTGGGACCACCGCTTCTTTTGATGGCGGGCTTGTTAACCTGACTTATTTTGACAGCCAAATTACCGAACTTAGTCAGGTCTGTGAAAAATACACTGGGGATTATTACAGTGGGAGCGTGCCGGCGGAAGGCCAAAGATATGACGAATCTACCCTTAGAAAGGGGGATATTTACTGTTTTATTTTAATTAATTCCGGCAACAGTTGTTTTGGCAAATTAAGGATTGAGGAGCTTAATAATTCAGAAATAGTTTTCGATTACGTTGTTCAAACGGCTCCTAATGAGCCAAGGTTTTATGATGTTGATCCGGCAGCTTCAACTCCTGTGCCGACCAGGGAAGTGTTGAGCAGTTTTACCGATGATGCTGAAAGTGGCGTTGGCAAATGGCTAAGTAATGGGTTTGCCGTTACGACGGTGAGAGCGGCCAGCGGGACGCACAGCTTTTATTCCGGCCGCGGAGATGACCTAAACAATAGTTTGACCATGGTCAGCCCGGTCCTTATAACCGTCGGGGAAAAGTTGATTTTTCAGACTTATTACAAAACGGAGTCCTCGTATGATTATCTTTATGTTCAGGCGTCAATCGATGGGGCAACGTGGACGACATTGGCCAGCTATGACGGCACTAATTTGAGCTGGTCAAGAAAGGAGCTATTGTTAAACGATTATGCTGGCCAGACGATCTATATTAGGTTCAAATACGCGACCGATTCCAGTGTTGATTATGAGGGGGTATATATCGATGATATTTCAATTGAGTAGATTTGTCCTTTTGTTTTTGGTCTTAATGAGTTCAAGTGTACACGCTCTGGAAGGGATTGGCTCTTTAACGATTACTTCAGAATCGGGGGTGGTGCCGGTCTTTCTAGACGCGGTAGCGGTCGGCAAAACCCCGATCAGCTTGGCACAAGTGAGAGCCGGCTGGCATCAGGTGGCGGCGAAAAAGGGGGATCAACAATATTTTTCGATGATGATTGAGGTTATGGCTAGCCAAGAAGTGGTTATCTCGATTCCGGCAAATCAACAAACGGTTGCTCCTTCAAATGAACCGGTTGAGTTGTCTCCGACTATTTTGCCCCGTGCTGTTTCCGGATTAAACTTACAGGTTGGCTATTCTTCTTCTAGCTACAATAATGAAACAAATTATGATTATGGTTCCAATTCAGGCTGGCAGGTTGGTCTTGGCTATGACTATCAATTATTTGCCTTGAGGTCAAGAGTATCCGCAAGTTATTTGTTTGGGACGACGGGGGGTGCTATCCCGGTGACCTTAGACTTACTTTTTGACCAGGATGAAGGGCGCTATTTTGGCATGGGAGTTGGGGCTTATTTTACTTCGTTAGCGGGAGGACTGGCAACAGGTTGGCGGGCATTGGCTGGCTTTGGTTCTCCTAGCAGTGCTAATCCTTGGACCTTTGAGATCGTTGATGACTATTTTCATTCTCAAACTACTTCCTTTTTTACGATTTCTCTTAATTTTAGGTATCATTTTATTACATAAAATATTAGAAACACTGAATTAAATGATGTGACGAAATCTCGCCATCTTACAAGAAAAATCGATTGCAATTTCTGGCCCGAAACAGGCGATAATACAGAGTAGTAAAAATATAAAAAATGTTTAAAAAATTACTTGTCTTAATTTGTGCTTTATTAATAATTGCTCTCCCCGCTCGAGCCGCGGAAGTCATTAAGGCCTCGCCCAATTATTTGGTTATTCTGGTGCATGGGATAAACGATGATCATAAAATATTTACTGGCGAGAAAGATGTCTTTGTTTTAACTAAGGATAAAATTGGGGATTTTAAAAAGTGGCTTGAAGATAACGTTGGTCTGGAGGGATATGTTTATGCTTATGACTTTAGTGAAAATCATGGAAAGCTTGAAAAAAATGGGATGGGAGGTGGGGGATAGAAGCTATTCAAATCCTGCCATAAATATGACGAATAAATGTTGGCTTGATAAAGCGCGGAATGATTTTATTGCTAATAATCCTGGCAAGCCAATTCCATCGAAATATATTTTAATTGGGCACTCGATGGGCGGGACTTCAAATAATGTCCACCGGGTCTCCCTTTCCGGGATGTGGTAGCTTCCCGTTTTATGGTGAAATAACTTCAAGGAAATGACGATAAAGTAACGCATGTCTAGAACAATCAAGATCGTCTTTTTTTCCTTGTTGCTGATCGGGGGGGCAAATGCCCTTGTACCGCTGGAAGACGCCATTTATACCAACGACTATTATATTAGTTTTTATCCAACCTATCCGTTGATTGCCGGAGAAAAGATCACTATTCGTTTGCGGACATTTTCCTTTGCTTCCAAAGTGACCCTCTACTCCGACCGGAGCGTCGCGATCCCCATGACCTACCGGGAGGGCTACTGGTGGGGTAAATTTCAGCTCCCGGACGACTATCAGCTTGGCTGGCATTATTTTCACGTCTGGATGCGGCAACAGAAGAACTGGCCGGCCCGCGACTATCCGGTCTGGTCCCGTTCGCGGGTCTGGTATCGGTTAATGGCGCGGCCCCTCAAAAGGGCCGATCGTTCACCGATTACCAGGGAATCGATCCCGCCGGAAGCGGCCTGGGGGAACGAACAGCCGGGCTTAACCGTGACCGGAGAAGCGTTTGAATTGGCCACTCTCCGTCAGGAAAACATCCCGCTTATCGTTAAAGGGGCGAAGAGTTTGAGCTTTACCTCCCGCAGTTTGGAGGGGAGTCGGGATGGTTATTCGACCGGCTTGTCCCGGGAAGAGTCGCTCCGCTTAAGCGTCGCCGGGCGGGCCGACGAGACCGAGATCGAAGCAAACCTGATCAGCACCAGCGTCGCCGGCAGCAACCAGAACTATCAGCGGGACGATAAAGTTTCGATCCTGGTCAAACGAGCCAGCACCGAAGCCTACTTCGGCGATTTTACCGCCGAGTTGAACGAGACCGAATTCGCTCGGTTAAACAAAGTCCTTTCCGGGGTTAGGCTCAAGGGAAAATATGGCTTATGGAACGCGACCGCTCTTTATTCCTCTCCCAAAGGCCAATCGCGCTTGATCCGTTTTTATGGCGACGGGACCCAGGGGCCGTACCGGTTGGGAGCGGCGCAAAAAGTGGTGGTCAACTCGGAGCGGATCGTTGTTGACGGCGGAACGCAGCGGCGGGGGGACGATTACACGATCGATTATGACGCCGGGACCGTGACCTTTAAGCGGCGGACAATTTTGTCGACTACGGTCGTGGAAGTCCATTTTGACGACGCCGAGTCGAACTACCAACACGTGACTTACGCTTTCCGACCGACCGTCAACTTAAGCCCTAACGCCAAGATCGGCGCGACCCTGATCAACGATGCCGACGGCCTGCAGGGGGTAACGTCGGTCACGACCGCGGAAACCTTGCCGCAAAGCCATTATGTGGTTGGAATCGACGGTTCGCTGATTACCGACTCCGGCGCCTACTGCGGCGAATTGGCTTATTCCGACCTCAATCCCGATCTTTACTCCGGAACGCTCCCTAGCCAACGGGGAAAAGCTTACAAGCTGGTTGTTAGCCAACAGCTGGGGTCGATCGGTTTGACCGGCGCGCTCAAGAAAATCGATCCGGAATTTACGGCGATCTCCGATCCGACGCCGAAGCAGGACCTCTGGCAGTATGGCGGCGGCTTAAGCTACCGGCCGAATTCCCTTTTTGGCGCCAGGGTCAAGACCGACTACCAGCGTTATCTCCAGGCGGGGACCAGTTACCTGACCGAACTGAACAGCGCGGGCGCCGGCTTGACTCCCGATCACTGGCCGTCGCTGGAATACGAGTATTCCCAAACCAGCGACAGCAACGACCCGGTCAGCGGCGATCCGATCAGCCGGGTCATTACCCGCAAAGCGGGGGAGAGCAATTGGCGGCTTGGTCCGCTTTCGACCAGTGTTAAGGCGGCGCGGGAAGAATGGGTGAAAAGTTCTCCGTCGCTGGAAGCGACCAATTACAACAAGGCGAACTTTGGCCTGGCGACCCTCGGGAACGATCGCTTCTCCATGACCTCCAACGTCGAGCTGGAAGACCGGGAAGAGCCGACCGGCGAGCGGCCGAATAAAAAACGGTACACCGTTAATTTGGCGGCGACTCCGAACCGGACCCTTTTTACTTCTCTCAATCTCGACCACAGCGACGATTCGGCCCTCGGCGTCACCGATGTCGCCGACCTGGCCTACCGGGCGGAAGCGTCGGAGCTTTTCCGGACCGACGGCAAATATTCGATCTCGTCGCTCACGGAAGATTATGCCACGACCGAAGCGGTCTCCAAACAAAGCGGATCATTCGCTTTTGATCTTCGGCCGAGCCGCCTCCTGCGGCTGAAATACACTTTTAAGCCGAATTTTACCAAACTCCTCCGGCTCGATCGGCTGACGTATTTTAACGAACAGTCGCAGGCGGAAGTTAACCTTGTCCCCAATAATTCGGCGTTGATCAGTCTCCTGCAAAAATACCGCCACGCTTATACCGTTTCCAAACAAGCGGGGCCGGATTATCGGATCAAGGAGAATACCGCCGATTCCGTCTCAACCCTCTACAGTTTGAAACTGGCGCCGCTTTCATACCTCTCGACGGAATTTAATTATCAGTTGGAGAACGGAGTGACCACGACCTTGACCAGCCTCGAAGCCCAGGCCTACCAGCCGGGAGAAAATTTCGGACGGCAGTTCGAAGCGATCGTTCGGACCTCGGTCTCGGAACGATTTTCGATCGACAGCCGCTACGCCTACCAGCGCGTTACCCAGGGAAACGGCGGCGACGGCGATAATGTCGTCAACACCGTCAGTCACTTCGCTTCGCTCAAAGGGCTGTATAACTATTCGCCGGAATGGAGCTTTAGCCTATCGGGGGGTTACAGTAAAAATGTTAATAATTTGACGACCAACCCGATCTCTTACACCGTTACCCCCGGCTTTGGCGTGATCTACCGCTATTTCGACCGCTTGCGGGTCGATTTTGATTGGCTCTACGCCAAGTCGTACCAGGGGCTGGAAACTGAACGGTATAATTATGCTCTGAAGGCCCGTTACTCGATCAGCGACTACGTCAACGCCTCCCTGCGCTTTGAACGTGAGACCAGCCCGGATTACAAAACGACCGAGCTGTCGGGGAACGTGGAGATCAATTTATAACCTGAAATTTTTCCGCTCATTTGGCGATATATATTCGTATGAACAAGCCGTTTTTACTGATCGCCTTAAGCCTGCTCTCTTTTGCCGCGTTTGGCTGCGGCGCTTCAAAGCCTGCCGCTTCCAATATCGTGATCGAAAATTTCGGCTACGTCACGATCGGCATCCATTGGTCGGAAGGGGTGCCGGCGACCAAGATCGCTATTAGCGCCGTGACCGCCGGCAAAGACCCGGTCTTCACCGAAATGGTTTACCCGCAGGCCGTTGCCACCCTGAAAGTCGTTTACGGCGCTAGTTACGACCTTTTCGCTTCGGCCAAGAACGCCGCCGGCCAGGTCCTGGCGGTCGCCGAGACCAAAGGGGTAGTTGTCACGGAAGAAGAGACCCCGCCGATCAGCTTCTTTTTCAAAAGCGTCGCCGAAACCGCCGACATTTGACGCTATGGTGTGTTAAAATAGCGGCAATGCTAACCCTAGGGATCGATCCGGGAACGGCCACGACCGGCTTCGGGATAGTCAGGCAGGACGGGGACAAACTGCTGCATGTGGAGTGCGGCTGTATCAAGACCTCGCCTAAAGATAACCCGCAAAGCCGCCTCTCGCAAATCTACCGCCAGGTCAAAGGGCTGATCAGCCGCTACCGACCTGATTCGGTCGCCGTGGAGCGGCTTTTTTTCGGCCGGAACATCACCACCGCGATGGCAGTCGGCCAGGCGCGGGGGATAATTCTCCTGGCGGTGGCTGAACAAAAACTGCCGCTGTCGGAATATACCCCGCTTGAAGTAAAAATGGCCCTGACCGGCTATGGCCGGGCGGATAAAAGACAGATCCAAATGATGGTTAAAACTCTGCTGAAATTGCCCCAGATCCCCAAACCGGACGACGCCGCCGATGCCCTGGCGATTGCGATCTGCCATCTTCATTCCTATCGGCTGAAAGAGGGGGGGGCATGATCGCTCATTTAAATGGGACCCTGGAGAGTGTTAGCCAGAACATGGTCGTCATCGAAGTCGGTCATATTGGGTACCTGGTGAAGGTCCCAACTGCGGTCATCTCCCGTTTGCCGGCGGTCGGCGACCCGCTCAAGCTTTATACCATTCAGATCGTTCGCGAAGACGATATCTCGCTTTACGGTTTTCTTTCGACCGAAGAACGGTCGCTTTTCTCGCTTTTTCTCTCGGTCTCCGGGGTCGGTCCCAAGATGGCGCTGGCCCTGATCTCCTCTTTTCCGCTCGACAAACTGGTCTCGGCCGTCGCCCAAGGGGACGTGGCGTTGCTCTCTTCCGTTTCCGGCGTTGGGAAAAAGACCGCCGAACGGGTAGTCGTGGAATTAAAAGAGAAGATCGCTAAGAAGTACGCCGTCACTCCGCAGGAGATGGGAGCGGGGATCAAGGGTGGGGAGAGTTCGCTCGGATCGGATTCGATTTCGGCGCTGATCTCGCTCGGTTATTCTCCCAGGGAGGCGCGCGACGCGGTCATGAAGGTCGACCTGGAAACGGTGACTACGGTCGAAGGGGTCATCAAGACCGCTCTCAAAAACCTCGTTTAACCCCAGTTGTCGATCAGCCAGCGTTCCGCCCAGCGCATCCAGCGGCGGGGTGGGAACCACTCTTCTTTCCGGTGGTCGATGTAGATCGAATAAATGTTGACCCAGTTCGCTCCCCAGATATCCATGAAGAGCTGATCGCCGATCATCGCCGTCTCTTCCGCTTTGGTCCCCAGAATTTCCAGCGACCGCCAAAAAGCGAAGGGAAGGGGCTTGAGGCTGAAGTGGAGCGAGGGGACGCCGAGCGTCTCGCCGAAATACTTTACCCTGATCGGATGACGGCTGTTTGAGGTCAGACAAATCTTGAAGCCTTCTTCTTTGCGGGACTGGATCCAGGCAAAAACTTTGGGGTAAACTTCTTTGACCTCGCGCGGGATCAAAGTATCGTCGATATCCAGGATCAAGCCTTTGATCCCCCGTTCGCGCAGGGCGCGCGTGTCGATCAGAAAAATATCGGGGACGATCTCCCGCGGATAAAAAAGTTTTCTAAGCATTGATCCTTTCGATCGCCAATGTTTTCCCCAGGTTGGCGATGACCCGGTCGAAATCGGCGGTAAAGTCGGGCGAGACCATCAGGTGAAGCGTTGCTTTGTCGCCGACTTCCGGTTTGGGGGTCCGGATGGCGACCATTCCCTGGAAAGCCTCGAAGTACGGGCAGATGATGTAAATGTCGGCTTTGTTGATCCGCAGGAAGACGTCGATCGAGTCTTTCATAGCTTGGGTATGTAGAACAGGACCAAGGCGGGAAGTTCCTGATAGAGGACCTTGTTCACTTCCTTGAGCTTAAGCTCCCGCTCCACCTGGTAGGCGACGCTGATGACTGAAACCTGGTCGAGGAGCATGTCGACCGTCGAATTGCTGAAGCTGTTGACGTTGGCCGCTCCGCCGGTATGAAAGAGCGGCTCGAGGAGCTTATAGGTGTCGACGACGTCGGGGGCCGCTTCACGGGTCAGGCTCTGGGTGAAGTCAGCTTTGTAACCGAGCAGATAAAGATGGTGCCGCCGCGAATTCAGCTCGTCGTTCCAGGCTTTGTCGTCATATTTGACCTGAATGAGAGTGATGTTCATTCCCAGCTCTTTTAATTCCTTTTTGATCTCTTTGGCGATGGCGACCGTTCTGATCCCGTCGGTGTGGAGCAGGGTGATCTTTTTCAGTTTGGGATGGACCGGGAGATATTTACCCCGGCGCATCAGGACCTTGGCCTGTTTCAGGTTGAAGGAATAGGGGGCCAGATCGGTCCGATAACCGGACATTCCCGGCGGAATGACGCTTCCCGGAGAAACCTCTTCGCTGGCCAGCCGGAGGATTGTCTGTTTATTGATCGCGTGGGCGGCCGCCTGGCGGACGTAAACGTTATTGAACGGCTCTTTCTCGAGATTAAAACCGAGGAACCAAATGCCGTCATAACAGGCCGCGGACGCTGCCGAAATGACAAATGACAAATAGCAAATGACAAATGAAGGGACGAGAAACCAGCGAATAAACTTAGTCTTGGTTTTCATAGCGTTTCCTGCCTATTTCAAATAAATTACCGCCGGTCGAATCGATCGTCACGGTTGCCGGGAAATCAACAACTTCGAGTTCGTAGACCGCTTCGGAGAGGAGCTCCGGATAAGCGACGATTTTGGCGCTTTTGACCTGTTTGGCGTAGAGGGCGGCGGCGCCGCCGGGAACGGTAAAGTAGACCGCTTTGTTTTTTTTGATCGCTTCAATAACTTCCTTGCTCCTCCTTCCCTTCCCTATCATCCCTGCCAATCCCTGGTTAAGCAGGGCCGGGGCAAAAGCATCCATCCGGGAGCTGGTCGTCGGACCGATCGAGCCGATCACTTCTCCCGGTTTGGTCGGAGTGGGGGAGGCGTAGTAAATGATCTGGCCTTGGAGGTCGAAGGGGGGCTGGTCGCCGAACTTTTTATGGGCGGCGTCCCGGGCGGTGTAGATCTTGCCGCTGATCAGGACTTCGTCCCCCGCTTTTAAGCCGGCGATCATTTCTGCCGTCAGCGGCGTGGTCAGTTTGATCGCGCTCATAGCGTCACCTTGCGCGCCCGGTGGGCGTGGCATTCAATGTTGACGGCCACCGGGAGCTGGGAGATGTGGCAGGGGGCGGTTTCGATACTGACCGCGAGCGCGGTTGTTCGTCCGCCCAGGCCCATCGGCCCGATCCCGAGGTTATTGATCTTAACTAAAAGTTCTTTTTCCCACTTGGCGAGATCGCTGTCGCTGTTACGATGGCCGATCTCCCGCAGGAGAGCCTTTTTCGCCGTTAAAGGAGCGGTCTCAAAGTTCCCGCCGATCCCAACCCCGACGATAACCGGCGGGCAGGCGTTTGGTCCCGCTTTAGAAACAGTTTCAATTATAAATTGGCTAATCTCTTCATGGCTGGAAGTTGGTTTGAAGAACTTAATGGCGCTGCAGTTCTCGGCTCCCCCGCCTTTGCACATCAGGTTGAGGGTGAGCTTATCTCCCGGGACGACCCGGGTATGGATGAAGGCCGGGGCATTGTCGCCGGTGTTTTGGCGGCGGAGCGGGTCGGAAACGATCGATTTGCGGAGATAGCCTTCTTTGTAACCGCGGCTGACTCCTTCGTTGACCGCTTCTTCCAGCGAGCCGTCAGTCAGCCGTATTTCTTGGCCGAGTTCGATCAAGACGACGACCGAGCCGGTGTCCTGGCAGATGGGGCGTTTTTCTTTGCGGGCGATCCCGGCGTTGTGGATGAGCTGGCGGAGGATTTCGCGGCCGTTGGGGGATTCCTCATCTTTAAGCGCTTTATTTAAAGCGGCTTCAACATCTTCGGAGAGGTTTGTATTAGCCTCAATGCAGAGGTCCCGAATCGCCGTGGTGATCTTTTTGACCGATAGCTCGCGCATAGATTAATTATACTATAAATTTATGCCGCCAAGGAGATGCTTAACCGCCGCCCCCGCTTTTTGCAGGGCGGTCAGTTCTTCGTCCGTCAGCTTAAGGGTGACGATCTCTTCAATTCCGTTCTTTCCCAGCCTGGCCGGAACGCCGAGGCAAACATCGCTGATGCCGTATTCGCCGGAGAGGAGGCAGCAGCTGTTGATGATCTCTTTGGTGTCGCGGACGATCGCTTCCGCCATCCTGGCGGCCGCCGTTCCGGGAGCGTAGTAAGCGGAGCCGGTTTTAAGGAGAGCGACGATTTCCGCGCCGCCATCGGTTGTCCGCTTAACCAGGCTAGCGACCTGTTCCGGGGAGAAAAGTTCGGTGATCGGTTTCCCTTTGACGGTGGAGAGGCGGGGGACCGGGACCATCAGGTCGCCGTGGCTTCCCATAACTTCAGCGTAAACTTCGGTGACCGGGGCGTTGGCCAGCTCGGCAATAAAAGACTGCATCCTGGCGGCGTCGAGGAGCGGCGCCATGCCAAGGACCCGGCTGGCCGGAAGGCCGGAAACTTTCAAGGCGTGATAGGTCATAACATCGAGCGGATTGGTGACCATCAGCAGGACCGCTTGCGGGGCGTGTTGGGCGACCTGTTTGACCACGCCGGCGACGATCTCGGCGTTCTTGTGGATCAGGTCGTCGCGCGACATTCCCGGTTTCCTGGCGAGGCCGGCGGTCATGACCACGACCTGCGAACCTTTAATATCGGCGTAGTTATTGGTACCGGTGATCTTGGTAGTAAACCTTTCGATCGACCCGGACTGGGTCATGTCGAGCGCTTTCCCCTGGGGAATTCCTTCAACGATGTCGAGGAGGACCAGGTCGGCAAAATCGCGTTGCGCGAGTTTATAAGCGCATTGAGCGCCCACGTTCCCGGCGCCGATGATCGTGATCTTTGGTTTCATAATAATGATTTTAACAGAGAATGACGTCTGGTTCAAATTGTCAGGCTGGTCAATCGAACTGAAATTTTTGTCGGAAAGTGGTGAATAATAAGCATGCAAATAAAACTTAAAATGACGCCTCTTTCCCCAATGGCGATCCCGATCAAACGGCAGGGGGCAGGGGTTGTCCCGCCAGCCAGAAAAGAGCTACTGAAGGCGGTCGTTGATTTCGCGGTTTATTCCGGGCTGAACCGGATTTCCAAAAACGTTGTGGCGCGGCTCAATCGAGACCGCTATTTCCCTTATATCTTTTCCCCGCTGCTTGACCATGGTAGTTTTTATTATTCTTGCGAATCAACGGATTATTATGAAGGGCGACGAAATGCTTTACGCGGGGTTCTGGTCGGCGATCGGAAAGGAATTGACGGGTTGCTTTGCCAGGGGATACAGCTGTACTTTAATAATTTCCCGAATTCAATGCCTGGCGGTAGTTATCGAAAAATGGCGGCTGAATTTCCTGATCTTTATCAAGAGAAACAGCCGGTATTCGAGACGATCGATCGTTTACTGGCTGGCCGGGGAATAACAAATTTGGCTCGGAAATTGGGGGCGGCTAAGTTTGACGATTATAATAAGCGCTTGCCATACCTGAAAATATGTCTCGATATTTATATAGAAATGGTCGATAAATATGGCTTTGATCCCGATTCGCTTTGGAGATAACTGATGAGCGATATCGCTAAAATTTATCGTCCCTTTACTACACTGGTCGGAAGATACGGGCGAGAGGTAATGAGGGTCCCAAGAGTTAAAGTTGAGCTAATGGAAACGATCCTGCTTTCCCGATACGCTTGCCAGAGCGTCGTTTCTCAAGGTCGCCTAGAGCTGGAAGCGCCCGATCGGTTCCGGACCTGTTTTGCCCGCGACCGTGATCGGATCGTTTATTCCGATCATTACCCGCTCCTGGCTGGCAAGGCCCAGGTCTTTTCTCCGGAATCGCTCTCTCTGGAATTTACCCAGATCGTCCATAACCGCCATTTCCACGTCGAAAAAGTTGCCCAGGTCGCCCGCTCGATCTGTCGGGCCCTCCGTTTGAACGAGGACCTGGCCGAAGCGATCGCCCTAGGGCATGATCTGGGGCACTCGATCTTTGGGCACGAAGGAGAAAAGATCCTCGACGAATTCAGCCAGACATACCTGGGGGTGCCGTTCAAGCACAACCGCCAGAGTTTGCGGGTGGTCCGGGAGCTGGAAAAACTCAACCTTTCCGTGGAGGTCATGAACGGGATCCTTTGCCATGACGGCGAACGCAAAGACCCGGTTCTTAGGCCGAATGAAAATGGCAACTATTTTGACGATCGTGAATTTCCGATGACTCTGGAAGGGTGCGTTGTCCGCCTGGCTGACCGGATTGCCTATCTCCCCATGGATGTTTTGGACGCGGGCCGGCTCTCGATCATTGAGGTCAATGATCTGCCGCAAATGGTCAGGGAGATTTTGGGGACGACCCCGGCCCAGATGATCGACACCATGGTGCGGAGCGTGATCGCTCACAGCGCCGGGCGAAATTATATTACGATGGGGGAACAGGAACTGGCGGCGATAGACGCGTTGATGAGCTTTAATTACCGGCACATTTATATCGGCAGCCGGGTCAAACAGGAGTTCATGGCGACGATGACCGATTGCGTCAGGACCATCTTTGATTATTATCTTATTAAAAACAAGTTGTCCGCCCAAGCCGCGATCGACAAGATCGTCGGCCTGACTGACCGTGAGGCGCTCGCTCTTTGGAACAATATTAATAACGGACGCTTTTAACCCGCTTGGCTTTTCCCTTTTTCCCGCTATAATAGCCGGGGGGAAGGTGGAAAGATGAATAAATATCTCCAATATATTGTCTATGCCTTGATTGTTGGCGCTTTGACCTACACCTTCGGCTGCGGCGGTTCGTCGCCGGCGACCACCACGACCACGACCTTGCCGTCCGCCAGCTGGCAGGGGATCGGCGGCGGGACTGACGCCCCCGTTTACGCTCTGATCTTTGACAATTCGGGCTATTTGATCGCCGGTGGATCTTTTACCAACGCCAGTGGGATTGCCGATACCAGTTACGTCGCCCGTTGGAATGGCTCCCGTTGGGAGCCGCTTGGCAAAGGACTTAACGGAACAGTTTACGTTTTAGCTAAAGATTCACATGGCTATATTTACGCGGGCGGAACATTCTCGATCGCCCATAATTCTTCCGGCGACGTAGCGGCTTCCAATCTCGCCCGTTGGACGGGAACTGCTTGGGAAGCGGTCGGTGGCGGAGTTAACGGGGATGTTTATGCTCTGGCGATCGATCCCTCCGACAATCTTTATGTCGGCGGCTCTTTTACTTCCGCCGGCGGGACCATTGTGCAGAATGTCGCGGAATGGGACGGCCTCGCTTGGCGGAACCTGGCGGGCGGGACCGATAGTCCGGTTCATTCGTTAAGTTATGACGCGACTTATAAACTTATTGCCGGTGGGGCCTTTCTTAATACCGTTTCCGGGGTTAGCGCCAAACGGATCGCCCGCTGGAACGGGGCGAGCTGGAGTGATTTATCCTCCGGCCGCGATTATTATATTAACGCCACTGTGACGGTGACCACCAATGTTTTTGCCGCCGGCGCGCTGATCGATACCAGCGATAAACGGATCATGGCTCGCTGGGATGGGACCAGCTGGGAACAGCTGGCGGTGGGAACGGCGGTCGGCGACAGCGTTAACGCGCTGGTGGCCGATTCTTTGGGAAAAGTCTACGTGGCGGGAAAATTCGCGACGGCCGGTGGTGTGACCGTTAACGGCCTGACCGCCTACGACGGCGCGACCTGGGAAGCTTTTGGCGGCGGTTTGGACGGGAACCTGGTCCGGGCGGTCGCGCTTGACGCTTCAGGCAATATTTATGTCGGCGGCGACTTTTCTAAAGCGGGCGGGGTCAGCGTCTCGTATATCGCCAAATATAATAAATCCTGAAATATTCTCCTGAAAATGGCGATATATATTCGTGGTTATTTCTACCAGGCTATCGCCGAAACCGAGAACGCTTGTTTTGACCCACCTGACGCCAACCGCCGGGTGTTTGCCGGATTGCGGCAAACTTTGGGACCTTCAGGATGCCGCGTTTGCCGGCGGCCGGCCTTTTGAACGACGCGCCTCGCTCCTGCTGGAAGGGTCGCGCTTGCCGCTGGTCGGTAATAATACGGCGGCGGACGTTAAGGTCTTTTCCTGGTCGGGCCGCTTGGACGATCCGACTCTTCCTCCCGGACAACAGCGCTTTGCCGATGCTCTCTCCCCTTTATTTCCAGCCGCTCAAAGAGGGATTGCCGGCCCCGGTTTTAATCAGATCATCTTTGGCGGTGGGAACCTGGACTTTTGTCTTTTCCGGACGATTGTTTCGGCTATTCAGATAAAACTTAAACAAAATGAGCCCCTTTACGCGGCGATCCCGCTGGCTTTAACATATTATTCGGAGCGGGTTGAATCCCCGATCGATTACGCGCGGCAGCCAAACGAATATACTAAGTATTTATCGCTTGCCCATGATCAGGGGGAGATCGGAATGTTCAGGATCAATGTTGATGACGAAACAATCTTGCGCCGCGACGGCCGCGGGCCCTTGATCGAACTTAATTTTTACACTGTTTTCAAATTCCTTTTCGGCTCTCTGCAGTTTTTTCCCGAGTTAAGGGAGCCGCAAGTTCAGGCGAGAGTTTTTGCTAATTTTTGTTCGCCCCGCCGCCGCCAGGTCGGCTAAAGACTATTGGCGATCGCCGCGAATTCTTCGATCGAGACCGTTTCCGGCCGGCGATTGAGATCGACCGGTGAATTGGTCAGCCCGAAAGGTTTGAGGGAGTTGCTTAATTTTTTGCGGCGCTGCTGGAAGGCGGCGTGGACCAGATCAAAAAAGAGTTTGGCATCCTTAACTTCATACTTGGGCGTTTTATAAGGCTTAAGGGCGACGACGGCTGAACTGACTTCCGGCCAGGGGAGAAAGGACGATTTCGAAACGAGGGAGTTTAATTTAACTTCGGCGTAAAACTGGCAGAAGATCGAAAAAGAGCCGTAGTTTTTTGTCCCGGCTCCGGCGACCATCCGCTCCGCCACCTCTTTTTGCGTCATGACCACCGCCACCTCCGGCTTTTCTGCCGCCTCCAGAATCTTTTCAATGATCGGCGAGGTAATATAATAGGGGAGATTGCCGACCACTTTATAGCGGCGGCCAAGGGCGAGTTCGGCCAGGCTGGTCTTGAGGACGTCTTGGTTCACAAAACTAATGTTGGGGAGGGGCGCCAGGACCTTTTTGCTGATGCTCATCAATTCCTGATCGATCTCCACGGCGATCAGGTGATGGACGTTTTTGGCCAGTTCGGCGGTCACGACCCCCAGGCCGGAACCAATCTCGATTACCAGGTCGTCTTGGCCCAATTCGGCGGCGGCAATGATCCGGGCGATAACCTGCGGATCGACCAGAAAATGCTGGCCCAGCCTTTTGCGGGGAAAGCGGTTGTAAGTGATCAGGAGCTGGCGGGTGATTTCGGCCAGGGTCGGGGTCATTTATTCCGGGCGAAGTGGGCCGCGACTTTGATTGCCGCGATCAGGCTCTCCGGGCTGGCCCAGCCTTTGCCGGCGATGTTGAACCCGGTCCCGTGGTCGACCGAGGTCCTGATGATCGGCAGGCCGATGGTCACGTTGACCGAGTGATTGAAGGAGAGGAGCTTGAGCGGGATCAGTCCCTGATCGTGGTACATGGCGATGACGATGTCGTACTTGCCGCTGTTGGCGAGATAGAAGATCGCGTCCGGGGAGATCGGCCCTTCGACGTCGATCCCCATTTTTTTTGCTTCTTCGACCGCCGGTTTAATGATCTTAATTTCTTCCTTGCCGAAGATCCCGTTCTCACCGGCGTGCGGGTTGAGCCCGGCGACCCCGATGCGCGGTTTCTTTCCCCGGTCGGCCAGCAGGAAATCGTGCGCCATTTTGATCTGGGCGACCAGCTTCTTTTTCTTCAGGTGGCGGCTGACGGCGCTTAAGGGGAGATGAGTTGTGGCCAGCATCAGCCAGAGCTTTTCGGAAACGAACATCATGGCGTATTTTTTGGTCTTGGTCTTGGCCGCCAGGATCTCGGTGTGGCCGTCAAAGCGGAACCCGGCTTTGCGGATCGATTCTTTGTTGATCGGTCCGGTAGTGATGGCGTCGATCTGGTGGTCGAGGGCGAGGCCGATCGCTTTGTCAATGTATTCAAAGGCCGCTTTCCCCGCCATTTTTGAGACCTGGCCGATCTTGAGCTTGGGAAGGTCGACGTTGTTCAGGTCGAAAATATCGATAGTTTTGGGTTTGAACTGGGCGGCGTTGATCGCGGCGATGGAATGAAGTTCGATCCCCTTGATCTTGGCGGTTTGCAATCCCTGGCGCAAGACGCCGCTGTCGCCGATGACGACGCAGCGGGCGACGCTTTGGACTTCCTGCGAAGCGAGAGCTTTAGCGCAAATTTCGGGACCGATGCCGGCCGGGTCCCCCATGGTGATCCCGATGATCGGTCTATCCATCCTCACCCACCCTCGCTTTGCTCGGGTTCCCCCTCTCCACTTCGTGGAGAGGGCCGAAAAAATAAATACAATTAATAACCCTCTCCATGAAAATGGAGAGGGGGGACCATTTCGAATGTAATGAGAAATGGTGGGAGAGGTTATCCATTATACCTGATGCCTGCTTTTTCCAGCCGTTCCAGCGCCTGGCAGAGCCGGTCTTCGGGGACGACCAGCGCTGACCGAACGTAACCTTCGCCGATGTCGCCGAACGAGATCCCCGGCGAAACGACGATCCCGGTCTTGTTGATCACGTCCGTGGCGAATTCGGTCGAATCGTACCCTTGCGGGACCGGGATCCAAACGTACATCGAACCTTTTGGTTTTTTGAGCTTCCAGCCGAGGGCATTGAGGCCGTCGACCAAAATGTCACGCCGGCGCTGGTAGGTGGCCCGGACGTTTTCCATGTAGCCGTTCTTTAATTCGAAGGCGGTGATCGCCGCTTTTTGGACCGCGGTGAATAAACCATAATCAAGGTTGGTCTTGATCTTGCGAAGCGATTCGATCAGGTTCCGGTTCCCGACGGCAAAACCGCAGCGCCAGCCGGGCATGCCGAAGGTTTTCGAAGTGGTGTGGAATTCGATGGCGATATCTTTTGCTCCCGGGATGGAGAAGATCGAGAGCGGTTTTTGGCCGTCAAAGTAGATCTCCGCGTAAGCGAAATCATGGACCAGAATGATGTTGTGCTTTTTGCAGAAAGCGACCGCTTCTTCAAAAAATTCCCGCGGCGCTAAGGCTCCGGTCGGGTTGGTCGGGAAACTCAAGAACATGATCTTGGCTTTGTCGGCGATCCCCGGCACGACGTTCTTGAGATCAGGGAGGAAGTTTTTGTGTTCGGTCGTCGGCAGGGAGATTGGCTCGCCTCCGGCCAGAATGGTGCCGCGGAAATGGGCCGGGTAGGCCGGCATCGGGACCAGAGTAAAATCGCCGGGATTAACGTAAGCCAGCGTGAAGTGGATGATCCCTTCTTTGGAGCCGATCAGAGTCACGACCTCATGGTCCGGGTCGATGTTGATGTTGTACTGTCTTTTGCACCAGTTAGCGACCGCTTCTTTGAACTCCGGCGCCCCTTCGAACGACGGATAGCGGTGATTTTCCGGGTTTTTCATCGATTCCACCAGGGCGGCGATCGCTTCCGGCGGCGGCGGGATATCGGGGTTCCCCATTCCCAGGTCGATCAGGTCGACTCCCTGGGCCGCTTTTTCCGCTTTTATTTTGTCGAGTTGGGCGAAAACATAGATCGGTAGTTTTAGCAATCTTTGCGCTTCTTCAAGTTTTTTCATTGTAAACGACTCCTTAGGGCTTCCTTGGCGTGATAAGAACTTCGGACAAATGGGCCTGAATCAACTCTCAAAAAGCCCATCTGTTCGCCGATAACCTTGTATTCATCAAATTCTTCCGGGGTTACGTAACGCTCGGCCGGAAGATGGCGCCGCGAAGGAGGGAGATACTGCCCGATGGTGATCAGGTCGCAGCCGGCGTGCCGCAGGTCGGCCAAAATCCCAATAATCTCGCCCTTTTCCTCCCCTAATCCTACCATAAAACCGCTCTTAGTGTAAACACCGCCCTCGGCGGCTGTTTTAAGTAATTTAAGCGAGCGCTGGTAGACCGCTTGCGGTCTGATCCGGCGGTAAAGGCGGGGAATTGTCTCGACGTTGTGGTTCAGAACGGTCGGATTGGCCAGGAGGACCGTGTGGAGTGCTTTTTCATCTCCCTGAAAATCAGGGATCAGGACCTCGATCTGCGCGTCGGGGAGATCGGCTTTGACCGCCAGGATAGTTTCGGCAAAATGGGCCGCGCCGCCGTCGGGGAGATCGTCCCGGGTCACCGAGGTTATCACGACGTAATCAAGGTTCAGTTTTTTAGCCGCCGCCGCGACCTTGCTCGGTTCGTTCGGATCGAGCGGGACCGGCTCGCCGTGCCCGATCCCGCAAAAAGCGCAGCTCCGGCTGCAGATCCCCCCCATGATCATGAAAGTGCAGGTCCCTTGGGAGAAGCATTCACCGATGTTCGGACAGGAGGCCGATTCGCAGACGGTATGGAGAGTGTGGTCCGCTAGTTGCGCGCGGATTTCCCGGATATGCTTGAGCTTCGGCGTCCTTTTAATGAGGAAATTAGGTAAGGACACTGAGCAGTTTTTCCATTCGTTCCCGGTTGATGGCGTAAGCCAGGGTCTGTTCCATGGTGATCTGGTTGGCTTTCATCAGGGCGTAGAGTGATGAATCCATCGTTTGCATCCCCTGTTGGACCCCGATCTCCATCATTGAATAGATATCCTGGGTGGCCCCTTTTCTGATAATGTTTCGGATCCCGGGAGTGACTTTTAAGATCTCGAAGGCGCCGACCAAGCCTTTTTTGTCGAGGCGGGGGATCAACTGCTGGGAAATGATCCCCTGCAGGGTCAAGGAGAGCTGGGTCCTGACCTGGGCTTGCTGGTGAGGAGGGAAAACGTCGATGATACGATCGATGCTCTGAACGGCGTCTTGCGTATGCAGGGTGGAAATGACCAAGTGGCCGGTTTCCGCGGCGGTGATCGCCATCTGGACCGATTCCAGGTCGCGCATTTCGCCGACTAAGATGACGTCCGGGATTTGACGGAGGACCCGTTTGAGCGCTTCACCGAACGAGTTGGTATCGAGGCCGACCTCGCGCTGTTCAATGACCGAAAGTTTGGGGGAATGGACGAATTCGATCGGGTCTTCAATGGTGACGATGTGGCAGGGGCGGGAGCCGTTGATCAGGTCGATCATGGAGGCCTGGGTGGTCGATTTGCCGCAGCCGGTCGGACCGGTCACGATCACCATTCCTCGTTCCAGCTGGGTAAAAGTTTTGACGATCTGCGGCAATCTTAGGCTATCCAAAGATGGGATTTCTTTTGGAATGCGGCGGATCGTGGCGCCGATTCCCCCCATTTGATAGTGGAGGTTGATCCTATAACGGCTGTGAGCGTCTTCATAGGAGGTGTCGAGTTCTTTTTCCCTGGCAAAACGTTCCATTTCTTCCTTGCGGATGATGGGCTTGATCAGGGAGTCGACCTCTTCATTGGTCAGGAGCTTGTCGCCGATCTTCACCAGATCGTTATTGATGCGCAGGACTGGGTAGTTTTTGGTTGCCAGGAGGAGGTCGGAGGCTTTGTTCTCGTTGAGCTGAAGCAAAAAACTATTGATATCCACTGCAGGCTCCTTTGTTTGACTTTGACTTGTGGATACTATATAATCGACCCCACTTAATGTCAAGGTCATGTTAATTTTATTTCTATTAATCATCGGCGCGGTTGTTGGAAGTTTCTTAAACGTTTGCATCTACCGCTTACCCCGCAATGAATCCGTTGTTTGGCCGGCTTCGCATTGCCCGGCTTGCGGCAAAGTTTTGACGCCGGTGGAATTGGTCCCGGTCATCAGTTTTCTTTTCCTGCGGGGAAAATGTGCCGGCTGCCGGGCGCCGATCTCCGTTCGCTATCCGATCGTCGAGCTGATGACCGCTTTACTTTTTGTCTCGATCTGGAATTTTACCGGCGGCAATCTCCTGCATTATATTTTTTACCTGATCTTCGTGCTGGGCCTTCTCGTTATCTTGTTTATTGACCTGGAGCATATGCTGATGCCGGACGTGGTCAGCTTCGGCGGGATCTTTTTCGGCTTGGTTTTTGCCGTGGTTAAGGCCGGCGCCGCCGGATCGCTGACCCCGCTCTTTGACCCCCTGCTTGGCGGCTTGCTTGGTTTGGGTTTCTTTTTTTCAGTCGCTAAATTAGGGGGCCTCTGGTTCAAAAAAGAGGTTATCGGCGAGGGGGATTTTTATTTGGCCGCTTTTATGGGGGTCTATCTTGGCGTTGCCGGGTTAATTGTCGCTCTATTTGTCGCTTACCTTAGCGCGGCGATCGTGGCGGGGATCATGCTGATGGGTAATAAGGTCAAAATGGACAACTATATTCCCTTTGGTCCGGCGCTGGCTTTTGGCGGCTTGGTTTCTTTATTGTGCGGCCAGACGATCATTCTTTGGTACATTGGAGCGTTCTGGCAGATATGAAGCGGGCAGGACTGATAATTGCAGTTTTAGCCATTATTTACTTTATTTTTCTTATTCGTCAGGATATAATTAATTATCGCGATCTGGTCCGCGATCAGGAAGCGGTCGGGCGACGGGTTGCTTTTGAAGAAAACCGGTCGCTGGAACTGCGCGAACGGCTGGCCAGGCTAAAGGGGAACGATCTGGTCGAAGAGATCGCCCGGACCAAGCTGGGCTTGATAAAAAAAGGCGAGACCGCCTATAAAGTTGTTTTGGAAAAATGATTGTCGGGGGGTGAATAATTTTTGCCGTTAGAGACAGGTTTGGAAGTTGAAGGAAAAGTTACCGGGATAACCAATTTCGGAGCTTTTATGGAACTACCGGAAAAACTAGTCGGACTGGTCCATATTTCCCAGGTTTCCGATTCATATGTGACTGATATCAGCAAACATATCCGGATCGGCGACGTCCTCAAGGTCAAGGTCCTTGGGGTCAATAAAGAAGGGAAATATGATCTGTCGATCAAACAGGTCGGAAAAACTGTTTGGACCCCCCCCAAGCCGAAAAAACCGAGAGAAGAATACAATCCGCAGCCTGGAAATTTTGAAGACAAGCTCACCATGTTTTTAAAACAGAGCGATGAAAAACAGCTGGATTGGAAACGCAATCTCGAGTATAAGCAAGTGGGGAAGAAGAAAAAGTTGAAGTAGTCCTCGTTTTTGCCCGGATGGCGGAATTGGTAGATCCCGATGCGCTTTTCGCGATCGGGACAGGCGCAAGGGACTTACGTGGGGTGGGGGACAGAATGTATAGTGTTTACGTGCTAAAAAGTTTGAAGGATAACAATCTTTACATCGGAATGACAGCCGATTTAAAGAAAAGAATGGCTCGCCACAATTCCGGTTATGAAAAGGCGACCAGAAACCGTATTCCGCTGGAGCTGATCCATAGTGAATTGTTTGCGACCCGTGAGGAAGCGAGAAAGCGGGAGAAGTACTTAAAAAGTGGCTTTGGCAGAGAAATAATTCGAAAGCTACTTCTTAAGTAACCCATGCCCGGATGCCCGCCTTCCGGCGGGCTTGCCTATCGGAAGATTAGGTAAAGCGGAATTGGTTTTGGTTTGATTGATTGATGCCCGGATGGCGGAATTGGTAGACCTGCCTGCCGGCAGGCAGGCGCAAGGGACCTATAGGCTAAGCCTAGTCTCATTCTCGGAAAATTTAATAAGTAATGAGAAATGGCGAAAAACAACCAACCAAAGTAAAAGGTAGTAATTATGGATGATCCAAGTCAAATAGTGATGTCTACTCTAACGCTCCTAGGTATTGGGGGTATTGTTGGCGGATATATTACCTATCTGCTAGATAAAAATAAAGAACGAGAATTTAAAATATTAGAGCAGAAAGAAAAAAGATATAAATCATGCCTTTTGTTTATGGATGCCTTCTTTGAGCCTAAAAATATAAAGTATCTTTCGAGCAGGCACCCTGATATTGATAATGCCCAAGATATCCTTGAATTTTTAAAAATGGAATACCACGAAATGATGTTGTATGCTTCCAAAGAAGTGGTCATGTTGGTTAAGATATTTATTGAAAATCCAACAAATGAAAACTATTTGAGAACAATTTTAGGCATGAGACATGATTTATTTATCAAGAAAAATGATTTAGACTTAGATGGTATTCGAATTGAATTGATAACAAGAAGCGAGAAGTAAGAGAAATAGATTGCCCGGATGGCGGAATTGGTAGACGCAAGGGACTTAAAATTCCTCGGCTGCATAAGCCATGCCGGTTCGATTCCGGCTCCGGGCAGTTTCTTCTCGAGTTAAAATTCTTAATAAAAATTATGAAATCATCAAAGAGTGATAGGTGTGGTTCAATAAAAGAAGCATCTAAATGGCTTTATTTTATTCTTGCTGGCTTGGCCATTGGCAAAGGAATTGAGCCAATTGTTGGTTACTGGACTGGGAATGTTATTGATTTTCTTTCATACGTTTTTCTCTATATTGGATTTTTATTAACATTAATAAGATTTTCTTTTGGATTTATGGGTTCAATATATGAGAATATTAAAAAGGGGAAATCCGAGTATTTTAATCCCCTAATAGCTGATTTGCATTTTTACGTTGTCAATGGGATATGCTTAATAGTAATTGCTTCAAATATTGGGCGCATAAGATGGTTTGTTTTTTGGTTCATAATGATGCTATTAGTTGATTTGCTTTGGGTAGCATACGATCATTTTTATTCTAAAGAAATTAATATTTTTGGGAAAAATAAACAAGATAGAGCGAAAAAACAATATTTAATAAGTGATATATGTTTTTTCTTGCTATTGCTAATTGTGTTTTTGGTTACTTTTTTGATAAATGAACCAGATTTAAGACTAACTTTCTCTGTCTTGTTTTTGCTTGTTAGTGTTGGATTCGCCTTTTGGGATTATTATATTAATCGATCTTATTACGAATTATTAGGCTGATGGTTGAGCGGCTACGGTTGGGAAGCCGGTTCGATCCTGCCTGCCGGCAGGCAGGTCCGGCTCCGGGCAGTTTCTTTTATAATTTCGCGGCCAGCATTTCGACCGGGACTTTCAGCGCGGCCGCGGCCTGCTCCGCGTTCCCCGCTTCCTCGTAAACTCGCCGCAGATATTCTTTTTCCAGCGATTCCAGATAAGCCCGGCCTAAGGTTTCGGTCCCGCCGAGCGTATACTCGAAAGCGAGATACGTCGGCGAGACCGCCTCACCGGAAAGAAAAAACCGTTCAATTACCAGCTCCAGCTCTTTGGTGTTACCGGGCCATTGGGATTTGGTCAGCAGGTCTTCGACTTCCGGGCTGACTGACCGGATCTCCCGGCCGTAACGCCCGCTAAAGAGCGATAGATAGTAATTGATCAGGAGGGGAATATCGGCCAGCCGTTCCCGGAGCGGCGGCAGGTTGATAACGATCCCCTTGAAATTGTTGAGCGGCTTAGTGCTGGCGGCGATCAGTCTGGCGTTCCCCAGCGGGGTCCCGGCCGGATAAAACTCATAATTATTGATAAAGATCGAACTGTCCTTGGCAATTTCGAGCAGGCCGACTTTTTTTTCCAGATCAACCGTGTTGGAGCCGGACGAACCCCCAAGGAGGAGCTGCCGGAGGCGGTTAGGCGCGATCTCCGGGGTCAGGCTGATCCTGGAGAGTGGGAAGTTTTGCCGGGCGCTTTGCTGATGGATCAGCTTGGCGGCCGGTTCTTTTTCGGTCCCGGCTTCGCCGATGATCAAGACCGGTTCCGTGCTTCCGGCCGCTTTTTCAATCTGTTTGTTGGCGGTCAGGATCTTTTCACTCTGGCCGACTAATTGGAGCGGTCGCTGGTTCCCTTTTTGAACTTCGAGCCCTTCTTTGATCAGGGTTTTACGCTGTAGCAGCCGTTCGGTCATTTTAAGAACGGCGTCAACGTCAAACGGCTTAATTAGGTAATTGTTTGCCCCAAGCTTGATCGCTTCGCCGGCTTTTTGCATATCGTTGACCGCAGTGATCATGATGACTTCGAGCGAGGGATCGATCTGTTTCAGGCGCTTGAGAGTTTCCAGGCCGTTGATTCCCGGCATCCGGAAATCGAGGTAGGCGAGGTCGATCTTGTTATCGGCGGCGAGTTTGAGGGCCCCTTCGCCTGAAGCGGCCAGGAAAATGTTGTATTTTCCCTTCAGGATCAAGGAAAATGATTCCCTGATCGATAGCTCATCGTCAATGACCAGGATGTTATACATGGGCAAAACGATCGATGATCATCAGCGCCTGCTTGCGAAGCTGGGCGTTGCTTAAGATCGCCTGCGTGATGGTCCGGATCATCGGTTCGGCGCTTTTGGCGGCGGCCAATGACGGGCCATATTCGGCGGCCAGGGCGACTTTGACGATCTTGGTGATCGCCGATTCGATCGTGTCTTCCGCACTCAAACTTTGTTCCAACCCTTTTTCAAAAAGTTCGATCTTTTTAGTCTCTTTTTTATCAAGCTGGTCGGTCTCTTGTCCCAGGATCAAGGGGAGGAAGGCCCGAGCGGGGCTCCAGTTCTGCTTTTTCTCCGGTAATCCCAACATTTCCAGGTTACTCATATTGAACACCTCCACATTAAGTTAAGCAACTATATTGCCACGCTTGATTTTATTTGAGGGGCGGGAAATTGCCCAAGATAGTGGGCGTAATATTGAGACGATGCACAAGAACGATTAGATTTTCAGTTTTTTGGTAATGTTGAGGAGCGTATTGCGGTGGATCCCAAGGATCTTGGCCGCCTGGCCTTTTTTGCCGCCGGTTTTTTCCAGCGCCTGCTTAATGAAGTCGATCTCAAACTTTTTGACCGCCCGGGAAAGGGTTGTTTCATTGTAGCCGGTCTCGCAACCTTCTTCGCCTTTGATCTCGTGCGGGAGCTTCTTGGCTTCGATGTACCCTTCTTTGGTCAGAACGACGAGCCGTTCGATCAGGTTCTCTAATTCCCGAACGTTACCCGGCCAGTCGTAGTTAATAAGAAAAGGAAAAACCTCTTTTTTGATCCCCCTGATCTTTTTGCCGAATTCACGGTTATATTTGGCCAAGAAATGGTTGGCCAGGAGCGGAATGTCTTCTTCGCGTTCGCGGAGCGGCGGCAAATGGATCGGAATAACGTTGAGCCGGTAATACAGATCTTCGCGGAACTTCCGGTTCTTGATCTCTTCCCGCAGGTCGGAATTGGTGGCGGAGATGAGCCGGACGTCGACCGGGATCGGTTTTTGGCCGCCGACCCGTTCGATCTCTTTTTCCTGGATGGCGCGCAGGAGCTTGGCTTGCATGGCCAGCGGCAGACTGCCGATCTCGTCCAGAAAAATGGTCCCGCCGTTGGCGATCTCGAATTTGCCGAGCTGTCTTTCCGCCGCGCCGGTGAACGACCCCGCTTCATGGCCGAAAAGTTCGGACTCCAGCAGGTTTTCCGGGATGGCGGCGCAATTGACGGCGACAAAAAGCTTGTCTTTGCGGGGACTCCGGTTATGGATCGCCCGGGCGACCA
The DNA here is from genome assembly GCA_041661965.1 of Candidatus Margulisiibacteriota bacterium. Lineage (NCBI taxonomy): Bacteria > Bacillati > Candidatus Margulisiibacteriota > Candidatus Margulisiibacteriota bacterium. The sequence goes on along the minus strand of JBAZTH010000002.1, from coordinate 175,702 downwards.
GCTCTTTGCCGGTGCCGGATTCGCCGGTGATGATGATGGTGGCGTTGCTCTGGGCGACGTCTTCGATGACGCCGAAAATTTCCTTGATCTTTTCGCTGCTGCCGACGATCTTTTCAAACTGATGGTCTTTGCCGATGATCGTGCGAAGGGAATAATTTTCCTTGGCCAGGGACCTTTTTTCCAGGACCTTTTCCACCTGTTCCTGGAGCGCTTGGATATCGAAAGGTTTGGTGATGTAGTCGTAGGCGCCGCTGCGGATCGCTTCGACCGCTTTGCCGACCATGACGACCGCGGTGATCATGATCACTTCGATCGAATCGTCGAGTCCCTTGATGATCCGGAGGACTTCGATGCCGTCGATCTCGGGGAGGTGGATGTCGAGAAGGACCAGGTCGATGGAGTGTTTTTTGACGATCTCGATCGCGTCGCGGCCGGACGCGGCGAAGTGCAGCTCGTAGCGGCCTTCGAGCAGCATTTTCATCGATTCCCGCATGCTCTTTTCGTCGTCAACCACCAGTATCTTCGAGTTCATTTTTTCACCCGATCGCTTGCCGGAGCAATCTTCAATTCCTTTCTGTAATAAGCGACGGTTCGCCGGTCGATCCTGGCCCCCCGTTCCTTCATCAGGCGGGTAATTTCCTGGTCGGCCAGCGGCGCGGTCTTATCTTCGCTCCCCACGATCTCGGCCAGCATTGCTTTCAGCCGGGCGGCGGTCATTCCTTTGGGGCCGCGCGGGCATAAAAACTTCAGCTGGAAGAGGCCCTGCGGAGTCTGAATATATTTTGCCGCCACCGCCCGCGAGATTGTCGAGGGGTGGAGGCCGAACTCATCAGCCAGGCTTTTTTGCGAGAGGGGGATGAGCCACAGGATCCCCCGGCGCAAAAAGACTTCCTGCTTCTCAACAATCTTTCGAACGATCTTGCTCAAAGTTTCACTTCTTTTGCCGAAATCTTCGATCAGGCTTTTGGCCCGCAGGAACTTTTGCCGGAGGAACGCCTTGGTCTGGGCGTCGGTTTTTGGATCGTCGAGCATTTTCAGGTATTGGCGGGAGATTTGCATGCTCGGGCCGTAGCGCTCTTCCAGGCTGATGACCTTAAACGTTCCCTCGTCGGTGATCTCGACCGCGTAAGAGGGGATGACCTGCCGGATCTCATTCCCAAAGGTCGCGCCGGGGTAGGGGTTAAGGTTTTCTTTGATGAACTGGGCCAGGTTTTCGGCGCCGCTCTCCGGGATCCCGAGCGCGGCGGCGACGGCGGCGAAATTTTTATTGGCCAGATCTTCCAGGTGTTTGTCGACCGCCTCGTATAAGAGCGTTTCCAGCTGTTCATTCTCGAAATCGTGGGCGGCGATCTGGAGCTTAAGGCACTCTTTCAGGTCGCGGGCGCCGACCCCTTCGGGCTCAAAGCCCTGAACAAGTTTTAGGACCTTATCGACCGTTGGACGGGAAACATCATATTGCTTCATTAATTCTTCCCGACGGCGGGGATAGTCCTCAATATAGCCGTTGTCGTTGAGGTGGCCGATCAGCTCTTTGGCGATATTCTTGTGCAGTTCTTCCGCGTCCTCGATTTCCAGCTGATCGAGCAGGTGCTGTTCCAGGGTTTTTTCCTGGCGGCTGAAGTTTTCCAACCCCGGCAGTTCCTTGAAGTCGGCGTCTTTCTTGATCTTGCCGTCGGAAGTCAGGTAGCGGAGGAATTCCAGGTATTCATCCTGCCGTTCGACCTCGAGCATGACATTCTCTTCCGCTTCTTTGTTGATGTGTTCGATCAGCTCGAGATAGGGGAGATTGAGGATCTTAAGCATTTGTAGCATGCGGGGGGAAAGGAGTAACTCAAGCGTTGTTCTGACGTCGGCTTGCAGCTGCAGGTTTATCATGCTAAAATTATACCAGAATCAAGTGTCGCGGGGTAGAGTCCCGACGTTTCGCTGAAAGCGAAAGTCGGGATCCCGATCCCCGACCGAAGCGTCGGGGCATCGGGACAGCAGATTTCTCATTAGGTGTTTATCGCGGGGTAGAGCAGCCCGGTAGCTCGTCAGGCTCATAACCTGAAGGTCGTGGGTTCAAATCCCACCCCCGCTAGTTTAAATTAATAAGGTCACGCTAAGCGTGGCCTTTTTTTTGGTTTTCACCAAGGCGGACGATCCCTTCTCCTTTCCCCCAGAAAAACTACGTGAAATTATCACCGTGGGGAGGTCGACAATGAGATGTCAGCCGGAGCCTGAAAGTCCGCCAAAAGCGGCCAGGCACAAGAGGAGAAAATCAACATGTCAATTGCAACGGTGAGTTTAAAAGGGGAATTAAGTTGGGCGGTTCGGAGCAAGAACAGATTAACGCCGACCATGGGTCTTAGTCGGGTAGCCAGGTCCTTGGCGGCTATATCGCAGGAACAAAAGGTGAAGGTCAAGGCGGAGCGGGGAGTTTTAACTTATTTTAACGAGCGGACCCAAAATTGGTCGACGGTTAAGGGCTCTGGCCGGCTGGGGCAAAGGCTCGAAGGTTCTCTTGGCGAGCTAACGCTTGATGGCCCAGTTGATGCGGGAACGTTAAAGAGCACTTTTAGAGCTTTGCTGAAACAACCACTGCATATTTGGGGGAGCAAGTTGTCAGAGCAGGGAATTGCCGTAAGGGGCACTGATGGGGGAGAGCTAAAGTTCCCGGTTACCTGGAAAAATTTAAAGGAAGACATTCTCCGGGTTAACTTTGATTTTAAGCTTGAACATGCCATCGCTTGGGGAGGAGTCGGTGCTTTGATAACAGGTTTTGTCGGATTTCTTAATACTTTGGCCGTTAGCCAGCTTGAACATCATGTCTCCTTATTTGACCAGTCATTTTGTAATGACCATCCGGTAATATTTATGGGCGGCGCTGCCATAGCTGGTGGGGTGGTTGGCTGTTCGGTCTATTTACTTGAAACTTTGGGAAGATTAATGGTTTGGGCTCCAACGCGGCTTTATCAGTTAGCCCGTTTTAATGGAGATTATAAGGCGGTATTTGAGGCGAGCAACGGGCGTCAACTTAGTCAGCGGCAAGAAAAAACATTAGAGAGAGTCTTAGCCAATGCTAGGGGAAAAACGCAACTCAAAGTTCGAGCCACCGCCTTAGCGCAAATAAATGATCCTTTGTTTTCAGGGAAGATGGATACAATTGTAGCGACAATTACTGCTGCGAGCCCTTGTCAGGGTGATGGGGAAATTCTGGAAAAATTGGCGATGCATTCCAAAACTACCGCTAGAGCGTTAGCGCGAATTTTGTCGTGCGAGGTGGTAATACCGAAATCCAAGAAAGTGGTGGATAAAGCAGAAGAAACAGGGACGAGGGAAGAAACAGAATATGATGAATATAATGTGTCATGCGCTTGGCATCAAGTTAGCTATGTAGTCTCACCAGAAGTGTCTCACCAGGAATATGGCGATAAAGATATTGCTAAAGCACTGGGCATTTTGAAGAGGCGAGATCAAGATTATATCCGGCAAACGTTGGAAGCATTAGAAACTTCTGGCAATCTGAAATTGACTAAAGCGTTAAGGGCTAGTCTTTTGGCGGCCGACGCGTAGCGTGCGCGCCTGAAATTGTTATATGCGGCTATTAACTTTATTACCAGCCAAGCGACCTTAGTATCTTTCTTATTGCGTCAAGATAATACACAAACTTGTCGCGATAAAAATATTCGTCTTCGAGTAGCGCCTTAATGTTTCCCTCGGGGGCATGGGTCTCTCCTATGAATCTGGCGATGCTTATCGGGTTGAGCGCGACGCAACAGGAGCGCCACTTGCCGGCGGTTTGGTCCTTGTAGGCGATTATCCTGGTGTTGACCGGCTTTTCATGCCGATTATAAGCCGATTTATCTTTCCAGAATTCGACAAACTTAAATCCTCCCTTGAGGGTTCGAGTAATCGAGTATAATCCGTTTTCACATGGCAGGAGAGTTATCGGAACGGGAATTAAAACTTTGCGGTTTTCGATCGACCGATGGATTATAGCCGCTTCTTTTCCGTCCGCCATTCTTTTTCTGACCGGCCAAAAGCTCTCGTAAGGTCTGGGATTGTCCGACCCCAGCAAGTATCTGGAATACGCTCTGGCGGCCCTGTTTTTTTGGAGCGTGGCGGTATCCACGGTAGTGGGAACGATTTCCCAAACGCCGGTCAGCGCGTTTTTTCGGGCCAGGATGTGGCCGTCAGCGACTATGGCGGGATGGTTGAACGCTCTCCCTTCTTTTGAAGGCCAAAAATAAACTCTTTTTTCTCCCTCTATGACTTTTATCCTGCCGAACAAAAATTTCCCTATAAAATTTTCGTGACCGGGGATGTTGATGTCATTCCCGTCAAGGAAGAAAGATATTCTCCCCGTCTTATCCACTTTGCGCGGATCGATATCTAAAAAAGCGCCATCCTCGGCCTTGGCATGTAAAAAGCCCTCAATTATTTCGGTTCGTAGTCTTATGGATTGGCAGTAGGCCGAATTGCTTGTTTCCAAGATCCTTGGTTTTCTTAACGGGAGCCATCTGGGGGCGGTGAAGTCTTCCGGGCCGACCGGATTCTTTTCTGACAGGGCGACCTTTTTAATGCAGCCAGTGGAAGCCTCCGCGTCAGCCCGGGTTTGATAAAAATATGCGACGAGCAGCGTGTCTTCTTCCGCAATTCTTGAAATGACCCGGGCATGGCCGTTAAATCCGCTGATCTCCAGGCGCTTAACCGTGTTATCTTCAAAACAGCAACTGTAATAAATATAAGATTTTCTGTTTTTTTGATTGTGATAAACCGACCACCAGCGATAAAATGGAGCCTCTCCCGTTCCGACAAGCAAGGCTTCTTCTGTTCGTCGCAAATTATACCGTGAGATCTGGACATCTTTGGCGCCGGCCAGAGGATACGGGTCTGATAGTATCTGCCAGCCCGAACCGGCCCACTGGTAGGCGAGGGCATAAGTAAGCCTGGCCTTGGAGTTATCGCCGACCTCTCTGCGCAATGCCCAGGCGCGAAGGAGTTTAATGCCGTCGCCGTTTTCAAGCCGTTCTTCGGATATCTGAAGGTGAAGCCGGGGATAGTCTCTTAATCCGCAAATCGGCTTCATGATCGCTCCGTTGCCCAACTTGACCTGCAGTTTTAATTGTCCGGCTTGCGTGATCGGGTGGGCAGAGGATAAAGCCGCTCCCGGATTATCCGTTCTTAAAAACCGACGAAGAGTGGCGCTAAAACGGCAAAAGTCGCCTATAGGCGCAGCTGTGCTCATATGTGAAATTATCTTTGCAAATAAATGAATATTTCACTTTATTTAAATGCCCGCCGGTCTAAAGAAGCTTGGCCGCTAATTCGTAGCTCGCTTAATACATCTCAACCGTGATCTTCTTGGCGATCTCCTTGGCGGTCGTTAGTTTGTTGACTTCGGCGGAAAGCGCCCCGTCGCTGCCGTTCGGACTGCCGCTGCCGATCAGTTTCATGACGTAAGGGTTTTCCCGGTTGTAGATGTCGACGGTGGTCGAATAAACGACCGACGGCTGGCCGTTGACCCCGGAATTGTCTTTGGTGAAGAACTCGTTGTAATCGAAAGAATTATTCAGCTCCGCTTTGACTATGATTGTGTCTTGTTCCTTATTAAGCCGGGAAGTTAAGAGCCAATCGGTCTTGGGGGTCGCGCCGGTCACGGCGTCGACCAGTTCGGGATGTTTCGGGTCGGTCCGATGCGACCAGTAGGGGAGGACCTCCATCCGTCCGTCATGGTACTTGGTGGTATAAAGGGTTTCGATGTAATTGCCGTAAGTGTCCTCGGTCCAGATCGCAACCTGCGGGCCGAGATCGAACCCGACAAAGAAAAACCCGTATTTATGGGTCCAGGCCGGCCCTTTGTCTACCAGAACGCGGATCCTTTTTCCTTTGGCCTTGAGATTGGTTTTGACTTCGAGGCGTTGGTCATCTCCCCACGCGGCGGTTGCCAGGCAAAAAGAACCGAGTAATAAGACGGTCAGCAAGTTTTTCATGGTTGATCCCTCCACCGGGAATCATAGCATTTCCTCCCGCGCCACTGCCAGCCTAACTTGCCGGGTAAGGATTTCCTAAGCCGTAAAAAAACCTCTTGCAATTTTTGCCGGCAGAGTTTATTATGCGCATAATCTGGGCCCCAAAAAAGACCGTGAATTTGGGGGGCCTAAACAGGAGGCGGGTCATGAAAAAACTATCGGCGAACATGGAGAACTATCTGGAAACCATTCTTGCTCTCGAAACGGAAAATGGCGGCGCCAGGATCAAGGATATTGCCGCCCGGCTCGGCATCAAAATGCCCAGCGTGACCGAAGCTTTGGCCAAACTCAAAACCTCCAAGCTGATCTCGCATGAAAAGTACGGGACCGTGACCCTGACCAAGCGGGGTCGCGAGCTCGGCTCCGAGATTGCCGAGCGCAACCAGATCATCATGAATTTTCTGCACAACGTTCTGAAAGTTGACGAGCAGACCGCCCGCGAAGATGCCGCCCGGATCGGCTTCGGTTTCAGCCAGCAGTCGCTGGAAAAAATGCGGATGCAGTCCGGTTCTTTCCGGGTCCACCGCGCCGCCGAAAGTGAAGAGATGAAAGTGCCGGTCGAAGTGATCGATAGCAGGCAGAAGGCCGGGCTCGGACGGTTCTTCGGTATTTTCAAAAACTAAAGTACACAGAAGCTAAAAAAAGGGAAACCGCGACGATCTTGTCGCAGGTTTCCCTTTTTGTTTTGAGATATTACTTACTTAGTCTTTTCTTCAAAGCGGTTAATTCCTTGCGCAATTCTTTCGGCAGCTTCTTGCCAAAGGAGGCCAAGAAATCGTCCAGACTGGCCGCTTCGGCCTGCCAATCTTTCTCGTTGATGTTGAGCAGTTTATGCATATTCTCCCGCGGGATCCGCAAGCCGGTCATGTCGATGTCGTTTTCGTGCGGAATGTGGCCGATCGGGGTCTTTTCGGCATCGATCTCTTCGCGACAGCGGCTGATGATCCATTCCAGCACCCGGAGGTTCTCGCCGTAACCAGGCCAGAGGAAAGCCCCTTTTTCGTCTTTGCGGAACCAGTTGACGTGGAAAATCTTCGGTGGCGTGGTCATCTTTTTACCCATCTCCAGCCAATGACGGAAATAGTCGCTCATGTTGTAGCCGCAGAAAGGGAGCATCGCCATCGGGTCGCGGCGGACTTCGCCGATCTTGCCGACCTGGGCGGCGGTCCGCTCGGAAGCCATAGTCGCGCCGACGAAAACCCCGTGTTGCCAATTGAAAGATTCATAAACCAGGGGGGCTAGCCGGTTGCGGCGGCCGCCGAAGATGATCGCGGCAATTGGCACACCGTGGTGGTGTTCCATCCGGTTGCTGATCGAAGAAACGTTCTGGGTCGGAACGGTGAAGCGGGCGTTAGGGTGAGCGCCCAGGACTGGTTCCCGATTCTCGTCGATCTGGCCCGGTTTCCATTTATGGCCTTGCCAGTCGTAGCCGTCGGTCGGGACCGGTCCGTCGCCGCCTTCCCACCAAACGGTCTTGTCCTTGCGCAGGAGAACATTGGTGTAGATAGTGTTTTTCTGGATAGCCGACATCAAGTTCGGATTGGTTTTGGTATTGGTCCCCGGCGCGACGCCAAAAAGCCCGTATTCCGGATTGACCGCCCAGAGTTGGCCGTCGGTATCGATCCGCATCCAGGCGATATCGTCGCCGACCGTCCAGATCCGGTACCCTTTGCGTTTCAAGCCTTGCGGCGGAATGAGCATCGCCAGGTTGGTTTTGCCGCAGGCGCTCGGGAAAGCGGCGGCGATGTAGTCGATCCGGCCGGAGGGATCTTCCACTCCCATGATCAGCATATGTTCGGCCATCCAGCCTTCTTTTTCGCCCAGGTAGCTGCCGATCCGAAGCGAGAGGCACTTTTTCCCGAGCAGGACGTTGCCGCCGTAACCGGAGCCGACGCTCCAAATAGTGTTGTCCTGTGGGAAGTGGAGGATCAATCGCTTGTTGATATCGAGCTCGGCTTTACCATGTAAGCAGCGGGTAAAATCACCGTTGGTCTTTTCCAGGAAATCGAGGACCGCTTTCCCCATCCGGGTCATGATCCGCATATTCAGGACGACGTAAATGCTGTCGGTCAGTTCGACCCCGACCTTGCTGAAGGGGGAACCGACCGGTCCCATAGAGAAGGGAACGACGTACATCGTCCGGCCTCGCATGGAATCCTTAAAGTATTCGCCGGCTTTTTTATAAGCGTCCTTGGGCGACATCCAGTTATTGGTTGGTCCGGCCTCTTCCTTGGTCGGAGTGCAGATAAAAGTTAGGTGTTCGGTCCGGGCGACATCGTTCTTGGCGGTACGGTGGTAAAAACAGCCAGGAAGCCTCTTCCGGTTCAATTTGATCAATTCGCCGGTTTTGGTCGCTTCTTTCTCCAGCCGTTCTTTTTCGGCTTCGGAACCGTCAATCCAAACGATCCGGTCCGGCCTACAGAGATCGGCGCATTCTTTGACCCATTTAGCCAACACTTTATGTTTTGTCATAGTTTAGTTATTATAGCAAAGAAAAGAAGCCCTGCCAACGGAGAAATCCACATCGTGAAGTTGCCTTTTTTAGGGCATTTGTAGTATAATTGCAAGGTTATGAAAATAATTAACAATTCCCGCAATGGCAACAGTGTCGCGATCGAAGTCGAGACCGAATACTCCAGATTTGACGCCGCAGTCGAGAAAGCTTATGACGAAATCGGCCGCGAGATCAAGATCCAAGGGTTCCGTCCCGGCAAAGCGCCCCGTAAAATGGTGGAACAATCGGTCAATCGGCAAACTGTCGAACAACAGGCGGCCCAGGACCTGATCGGCGACCTCTATCCCAAGATCATTACCGAAGCTAAGCTTGAACCGGTCGACTATCCCAATGTCGAGATCAAACAGCTTGAAAACGGGAAACCCTTTATTTTTAAATTGACCGTCGACGTCTATCCTACCGTCAAACTTGGCAAATACCAGGGCTTGAAGCTGGAGAAGAAATCGGCCGCCGTGACCGAAGAAGAAATTCTCGCTCTCCTTGGCCGACTTCAGGAGCGGTTTGCCGTGACCAATGCCGAAGGAAAAAAAGAGCTCCTTACTCTGGATGACGAATTTGCCAAAAAGGTCAGCAGCTTCGGCACCTTGGCCGAACTGAAAGAAGAAGTTAAGGCCACCATGCTTAAAGATAAAGAAGCGGAAGTAGAAGCCGATCTGCGCAACAAGCTGGTCGCCGAAGCGATCTCTAAAGCGGAAGTTGAACTGCCGGGCGGAATGATCGAGCGCGAAATCGACGTTATGCTCGATGAGCTGGCCGGCTCCCTTTCCCAAAGCAATCTGACGGTTGACGACTATCTGAAGGGGACCAAGAAGCAGATGGACGGACTCCGCCAGGAGATGCGCAAAGCGGCCGAAGGGCGAGTCAAAGGGAAGGTTGTCCTTAAAGCGGTCGCCGAAAAAGAAGAGCTGAAGGTCAGCAATGAGGATATTAAGAAAGAATTGAACCAGATCTCGGTGGAGACCGGCCAGCCGGTTGACCTGCTGGAGAAGAACTTTAACGAGAGCGGCCGCCGCGGCTTCATGGAAGAGTACCTGTTGCGGCAAAAGGCCCTGGATCTATTGGTGGAAAAAGCCGAGATCAAAGCGGCTTAATTTGTCGGAAAGAGAGGAGTAATTATGCTGAAACGCGCGCAATTAATTCCCATGGTGGTGGAGCAGTCGCCGAAAGGTGAGCGGGCTTACGATATTTATTCCCGCCTGCTCAAAGACCGAATCGTTTTTATCGGCGGCCCGATCGATGACGATATCGCTAACATTATCATTGCCCAGCTTCTTTTCCTCGCGGCCGAAGATTCCAACAAAGACGTCAACATCTACATCAATTCCCCGGGCGGAGTCGTGACGGCGGGCCTGGCGATCTACGATACGATCAATTTCCTCAAATGCCCGGTCTCGACGATCTGCGTCGGGCAAGCCGCGTCAATGGGGGCCTTGCTTCTTTGTTCCGGGACTAAAGGGAAACGCTTTGCTTTGCCCAACGCCCGGATCATGATCCACCAGCCGCTCGGCGGCGCCCAGGGGCAGGCGACCGACATCGAGATCCAGACCCAGGAACTTCTTCGGATCAAAAAGCTCTTAAACGACATCCTGGTGAAAAACACCGGTCAAACGCTGGCCAAGATCGAAAAAGATACCGACCGTGATTTCTACATGGGAGCCGTGGAATCGGTGAAGTACGGGTTGATCGACGAAGTTATTCTTTCCGCTAAAACTAAATAATGCCACAGGACAAGGCTAAACTTGCCGAATGGCGGGAAGAACTCCCGCTCATTCCTCTGCGGAATATGGTCGTCTTCCCACAGATGATCGTGCCGCTCTTTATCGGCCGGAGCAAATCAGTTAAAGCCTTGGAAGAAACCCTTTCTAAAGAAAAAGTCGTCGTTTTCGTTTCCCAAAAAAATGAAGAGGTTGAAGAACCGGGGCCCAAGGACCTCTGTACCATCGGGACCTTGTCCGAAGTCGTCCAAATGCTCTCCCTTCCCGACGGCACGACCAAAGTCCTGGTCGAAGGGATCTGCCGGGTCAAGGTCGAAAAGTACGTCGCCGAAGCCCCATATTTTCGGGTTATGATCTCCCGGATCCCGGAGCCGGATGAGATCACGCCGGAAACGGAAGTTCTGGTCCGTAACGTGATCAAGCAATTCGAAGAATACGTGAAGCTTAACCGCCGCATCCCGCCGGAAACCCTGATGTCGATCGTTAACGTGGAAAACCCGGGTCGTCTGGCCGACCTGATCTCATCTTATCTCTCTTTGAAAGTCGAAGAGAAACAAGGGATCCTGGAAGCGCTGACCGCGGAAAAGCGGCTGAAGAAGCTGACCGAGATTTTGGAGAAAGAGATCGAGGTCTTAAACGTCGAGAAAAAACTTCAGGGAAAGGTCCGCAAGCAGATCGAAAAGGTCCAGAAAGAGTATTACCTGAAGGAAAAGCTCCGGGCGATCCAGGAAGAGCTGGGGGAGGAAGAAGGGGGGTCGGAACCGGAGATTGCCGAATACAAGAAGAAGATCGCCGACGCTAAATTGCCGGCGGTCGTGAAAGAAAAAGCCGACAAGGAGCTGGAGCGCCTGATTCAGATGCCGCCGATGGCGGCCGAAGCTTCGGTTATCAGGACCTATCTCGATTGGTTGGTCGAACTTCCCTGGAAAAAGAAGACCAAGTCAAAGATCGACATTAGCGAGGTTGAGAAGATCCTTAACGCCGAACATTTTGGCCTCGAAAAGGTCAAAGAACGGATCCTCGAATATTTTGCCGTTCTGCAACTGACCGGAAAAATGGGGGGGACGATCCTTTGTCTCGTCGGCCCGCCCGGGGTCGGCAAAACCTCGGTCGCCCGCTCGATCGCTTCGGCCATGGGACGCAAGTTTACCAGAGTGGCGATGGGCGGGGTGAGAGACGAAGCGGAAGTTAGGGGACACCGCCGGACCTATGTCGGTTCAATGCCGGGCCGGATTATTCAATCCATTCACAAGGCTGGAGTTAATAATCCGGTTTTCCTGCTCGACGAGATCGATAAGCTGGGGACCGATTACCGGGGTGACCCGGCGGCCGCTTTGCTCGAAGTCCTCGATCCGGAAATGAACAAGGAATTTTCCGACCATTATTTGGAGTTGGAATTCGACCTTTCCGATGTTTTCTTTATTACGACCGCCAACACCCGCGATCCGATCCCCCGGCCGCTTCAGGACCGGATGGAAGTGATCGAAATGTCCGGCTACACCGAGGAAGAAAAGCTCGGCATCGCCAAAGGCTATCTCCTGCCGCGCGAAATGGAAAAGCATGGCCTGAAAAATGACCAGGTTGAATTTAAAGAAGAGGCTTTGCTGACGATCATCCGCGATTTCACCCGAGAAGCGGGGGTTAGGAACCTGGAGCGGGAGATCGGGACCGTCCTGCGCAAGATCGCGACCAAGATCGTCAAGGATAAAAAACAGCAGAAATTCGTGATCACCAAAGCGTCGCTTCAGGAATATCTGGGCGCGGTCCGCTATCATTTCGGGCTGGCGGAAGAAGCCGACCAGGTGGGGACGGCGACCGGGCTGGTCTGGACCGAAGCCGGCGGAGACATTACGCCGATCGAAGTGACGACCATGACCGGGCGTGGGGCCCTGACGCTGACCGGCCAGCTGGGGGATGTCATGCAGGAATCGGCCAAAGCGGCGATGAGCTATGTCCGCTCCCGGGCCAAGAGCCTGGGCCTCGACGAAAATTTCTACCGTAAATTCGACATTCATATCCACGTTCCAGAAGGTGCTGTCCCCAAAGATGGGCCGTCGGCCGGGATCACCATTGCCACCGCGTTGGTGTCCGCCCTGACCGGGCTGCCGGTCCGCAAAGACGTGGCGATGACCGGCGAGGTTACTTTGCGCGGGAAGGTCCTGCCGATCGGCGGCTTGAAAGAAAAACTGCTTGGCGCTCGACGCGCCGGGATAAAGAATGTTATAATCCCCAAGGAAAACAAGCCCGATCTGGACGAGATCAGGAAAGAGATCCCGACCGACCTGAATATCGTCCTGGCCAAAGAGATGGAAGAGGTCCTGGCGATCGCTTTGGTCGGCAAGCTTAAGCCAAACAAAGAGCTTAACGACCGTCCCTATCGCTATTTACCCGGCGGCCAGCCGCCGCAACTGTATGCTTAAGGAGGGAAAAATGTTTAATTATTCGCAGGTTAAAAAAGGCCCTTTCCTTCATTTTTCATTTTTCATTTTTTCATTTTGCATTTTGCTTTTGGCCGGTTGTGGCGAACGGAACGAGGCCCGCTCTTACTATTACAGTCCGAGCTTTACCGCCGAAGGGAACATCCTTCACATCTACGGACTGCAGAGCGTCAACAAGAACTTTATCGGCTCGGAGTTGAGTTCGGCCTACACGGAAACGGTCAAGACCATGGACCCGACCGGCGCGAGCGAGACCTTTATTTTCGACACGACCGGCGATCTCCCTTACTCGATGTCTTGTTCGCCAGCGACCACCCTAAGTTATGTCGCTTTCATGGGGGATCTGCAAAGTTCCTCCTTCGGTAAGATCACGATCCGGAACATCAAGCCAAGCGGCCAGACCGGCTTGACCAGGGCGGAAATGGTTTTTGCCGCCGCCAGCCGGATCCGTTCCTTTGATTGGTCGGCGGACGGGACCAAGCTGGTTTTCTGCAACGATACCGGCGTCGTTACCCGCAATTGGAACGACTACACCGGCGCGACCGATACCACGGTTGTGGCCCAAGCCGGGGTCGATTTCGTGACCTGGAAATACGGCAACCGGATCGCTTTTGTTTACGCCGACGGCGGGGTTAGGCACTTGGCGGTTATAAATTCCGACGGGACCAATCGGGTCAATCTGCCGGCGGGAGCGACCCTGGAGAAACCGCAATTCTCGCCGGTCAGCACCAACGAGGTTTACGGGATCGCTAGTGGTAGCTATTGTGTCGTTGACATCGATGCCGCCGCTCCGGCGACGTCGGAGATCATGGCGAATTTCAAAGGTGAATTGCCGCGAATGGCCCCGACCGGCGATATTGTGGTTTACAGCAAGACCGGAGCGCAGAGCGGGATCTATTCGCTTAACCTTTCGACCAAGGTTGAATCAACGATTAAATAAGGGCGGAGCAACGAGCCTGTTTTTCGCTGCCCCACCCAAAGTTATGTTTGTTGCGCCCGACTAAGCATTAAATAGTACGGATGCTGCTGATTGATCTCTCCGTTAGTTGAGACGTAGCCGGCTTCCCGGTCCGCTTGGGTTGGTTGAAGTGTTCCATCCATTAATTGCGCGAATTTTATTACCTCGCCCATGGTCTCCGTTATCCCTTTTTGGAATGGCTGGTAGAGCTCATGGCTGGTGTTGATTTGCCCGTTTGCGGCGGCAAAACCAAGCTTGATATCTGCTTCGGTTGGCATCGCTCCAGCCAGGAGCTCGCTGAAGCGTCTCATCTGCCGGTCGCGCAGGATTGCCATTTGGAATTCCTGCGGCTTACCGCTAAAGAGCCAGGCGGAGAGGCTGCTTTCGGCTTCCGTTCCTTCTTTTAAGGTGCCGTCGCTGTTGAAAGCGGTGCGTAGTTGATGATTATCGGTCCGGCCCAAGATATCCTCAGCTTCCCGGGTGTCGCTGGAGACCAGGGTTGCGATCTCGTCTTGAAGCTGTTTGACCGTTACCCGCTGCATAAAATCCTGAATATCGACCCGAGGAAATTGTCGGCTGATGGCATCGGTCAACCGGCTTTGATGGGCCCCGGCATATTCTAGTTTACCGGCGTTTTCGCGGAGAAATTGATAGGCCCGAGCTTCATCAAGATGAATATCCCCTTCCGGGTAGGGCATTTCCCGCTCGGCCATCCTCGGATCGGTGGGAACGCCGCTGGCGCCGTCAGAGAGGTCGTGCGCCCGAACGCGATAGGTAGTTGGGAACTCAACCTTGGTCCGCATAGCTGAAGCCAAACCGTCAAAGGGGAGCCCGACGCTTTGGAAAAAAGCGGCCTCGCGCGGCCCGCCGTCGTAATTAAGGACCGCCCCGTCTTCGCCGCCCATCCAGCGCATCAGTAATTGAGCTCTCGTGCCGTCGCGCATCTGGGTGATGGTTTTAAGGTATTCTTCCGCCTTGACCTTGACTTCGCCGGAAGAGACGGCGATCGCGCCGAGTTTATCAAACATTGGCAGGGAGAGAAAGCCAAGGATCGCGCAACCGACGATTTTATCAAAGGGCCCGCCGTTTAAGACCGCGCGGGCGACCGCGTTCATTCCTTCCTCGTGTACTTGCAGGCGGAAATTGAGCTCTTGCTGGCTGTAGATCGAGGCGACGCCGAGATCATTGATCATTTGGAAAATAGCCAGAGCGGCCAGGGAAGCTGAACCGATGGACATGGCCCTGATCCCGGCGGCTGTTCCCGGCGTAACCCTCAAGCCGCCTCTGATCATGGCTCTGGCCAGAGTGACGTCTTCGCGCAGGCTGGAAACCGTTTGGCCAATGACGTGGGCCCCGGCTAAACCGGCCGCTAACTGGGCGATATGATTTCTCATAAATGAATCGTTTTTAACGCCGGCCGCGTTGAGGATCCCGTTGTAAAGCCCCGACGCGAGGTAAGTATAAGCGATGGCGGCGGCTGTTCCTCGCAGATCTTTGGCTAATTCGGCCCGGCTTTGCGGAATCCCGCCTCGTTTGATCCGCCATTCGGCCAGCTGGGCGGTGGTTATTCCTCCCAGTTGCAAGGCGGCCGGGTTTTTTATCCCCATGCTTTTTAGGACCTCTTCGGCGAGGAGAGCGGCGATCATGACCGCGGCAAACTGTGTCCCGGTTTTTTTAAGCGCTTTGCCGGTTGCCTTTGCTTGTTCAATCGAGCGACCAAAAGCGGTCTCTTTGACCTTGACGGGAGTTATCTGCTCGTTTGGCGCTAAACTGGTTCGGTTAAATTCTTCGATCGTGGAATTTAACTGTTCAATCTCGGATTTGAGGTTTTTGCCGCCTTCAGTTTGTTCCCAATAAGCGCGCCAATCGGAGTGGCCGTCAAGCGATCGGGCGGCGCTGTTTAAATGATGGCGGGAAAGCTTGATGATTTCCGCTTTAGCTTCAAAGGGGGTGAGGCTGTCCGTGATCCCGTTGCTTTCCAGGAAGGCGCGATTTTCCGGCTTCATTGCCTCTCTGGCAAAAGCGCCGTCGTCAAGCCGGGCGAACGAGGATAAACGTTTGACATCGGAGGTTAAGGTGCCGAACCAGCGGCTCCCGGTCGTTGGCTGGAGGTGGACCCGGGCGCGGCCAAAGTGGCTGATTTGGCGGCCGGTGATCTTTCCTTCACCGTAAGAGAGGGCGCGGATCGACTGGTCGCCAACCTGATTGGCCAGGTGGCGAGCGACCTCGGCGGTCAATTTGCCGTCGATCTCCGCGAGCGGAATATTGTACCGTTTGGCGATATCGGCCTTGAGGTCGGAGCGCATATTGCCGACTAATCTGGCCGCCGGTTCCTGAAAATAAGTGTCGATTTGGGCGAAAGCCCGGCGGTGGGTCCCGCTGTGACTGCGCGAGATCATTTCCTGGTAGTTGATCCGTTCTTCCAGGGCGGCGGCGTACTCGTGGCCGTAGAGCTCGAGAGGAACGGTTTCAAAATTAAGGCTTTGGACCTCGAACGCCAGGGTTCCCCGGCGGGCGGTCGGCCGGCTGCCGTCGATAGTAATTTCCAGGTTGAACCGCTCGGTCGGGTGATTGACCGCCCGTTCCGTCAGGTAAGCGGCCTGTTCGTGAAGCTGGGCTTTGGTGTAATCGGTGAGCGATCCTTGCCCCATGGCGCGAGCGATCCTCTCCGGATTGTGGAGACGGTAAGTTTCAATTATTCCCCTCCCAACCCGGTAAGCAAAGCGGCGGGGGGAAAGCAGAACCTCCTGCATATTCTCGAAATTGAAGGCGAGGGTCCGGTTCCAGGCCTCGGCTATCCTGGTGCCGCCGGAGCTTCTTAGTAAGCGGCCTAAGCGGCTATCCGGTTTCTGGCCGGCCCGCTGGATTATTTCTCCCATTGTTTCTTGGGTCGGGTTGATCGAGAACTCTTTGGTCGCTTCCGCCATTTGGTAGCGTTCAAAAAGTTCCTGACGAAAAGTAGCCGTTCCTTCAGCGTTGGCGCCTGGATTCCGCTTGAGCCACTGGCAGACCTGGATAAAAGCGTCGATTGCTGGATTAAGCGTCCCTCTAAGCGTGCTTCTGGTAAAGGTGTAGGTCTCCGCGAATGAATCTTGCATCATGCCGGTGGCGGAGAAGGCAACGGCGTTGGCGACGGCGTCGTCGTAGTTGCCGTCGTAGACGTTTTTTAGAACCTGGGCCAGCAAGACCGGCGGGAAAAATGGTCCGATCAGGTCGACGACCGCGGTCGCTTGTTTGTAGGCGAAGGTCCTGGCGTTTTCACCCAGATAAGGATCACCGGCCAGCGCGTCAGACCCGAGTCGGCCAAGCCCGGTCCAGAAGCCGGTCCCCTGGGTCAGCCAGATGATCGACATCCTTTGAGCCGATGATCCGGCTAAAAGAGATAGACCATAGCCGCCGGCCAGTAGATAATCACCGGGGCGGTTATTAAGAAGCATGCCGGCGGCAAAAGCGCCCGCGCCGACGCCTCTGGTGATCTTTCCGCCAAGTTCGGCGCGCCGCATAAAGAGATTTTGGTTGGGTATCAAGCGGCTGTTACCGATCAAACCAGTCACTTTATCATAAACAGGGAGTCCTCTGAAAAAGAGCATTGTTTGCACGGTTTTGGCCGCGGTGTCGGCGGCGTCGAACGAAACATTGGCCAGGCGGTTGTGCGGGTTGCGGTCCAGCCAGCGTTCGGCGTCGCGGCCGACGAACCGGTGTCTGGCGCTCAAGGGGCGGCCGGTTTCACCGGTCACTTGGTCAAGAATGTCGTCGAGCAGGCCGCCGGTTTTGGTCGGGACATGAGCAAAGGCGCTGGTCGCGTGGAGGGTCTCTTCACCGGAAGAGAAATTCAGGACCCTCAATTCGACTTTTTCTCCGGTCGTTTTTGTTCCTCCTCCCGCCTCGGTTACCGCTTGCCGTATGGCCAGGGCGAAGTTGATCCCCCCTTCACCGGTTTCGCTGGAGTCCATTCCCATGAGGGGGAGGATGGTGGTGATGTAAACATTGACCGCTTCTTGGACCGGGTCGCGGCTTAACCGGGGGAGCGCTGGGTTAAAGCTGATTCCCTGGCCGCTAGCGACTTGCTGACGCAAAGCAGCAACGTAAGTTCGCAAGTGGGCGATCTTTTCGTCGGTGTTGGTAACGCCGGCTGGAAACTTGTAGTGAGACTGGTCGATCGCCAACAAGATCCCTTGCTGTTGGGGAGAGCCTGGATCTTTAGCCAGCATTTCGCTGATGAATCTCTCGAAAAGATTAGCGACGCTGTTTAAAACAGCGACATTTAGTTCGGCGTCGGTTAAGGTAACTCCGGATTGCCAGGCGATTCCTCCGCCGGCGGCGCCCCGCTGAAGCAGATCGGCCTTGATCATTCGGGCCAGGGGTTGGGCCGCCCGGTCGAGGACCGATTCCACGCTCGACTGCCGGAACGGGACGGCGTTAGCCGAAACAAAGCGGTCAACTGTTCCGCCCCTTTCGCGCTTATTTTCCGGTTTGCAGAAGCGGACCACTCCCTGGACGAGAAACTTGACCAGGGCGGTTTCGCGATCGTCGGCGGCGGTGACGTTAAGGGTCCCCCACTCAACATTGCTTCTGCTCTCAATATATTGGCGCAAAACCGCTAATCTTTGCTGTTGATCACCGAGCAGTCCGGTTAAAAGCGGGTTCCGGTTGATCATGGAGGTCCGATCGGTGGCGTCGATTGGGGCGGGGAGGGCGCCGATCGAGATCTGCATCAGCGATGAGCCGAATAGAAAACCGTAGTCGTCAATCAGATGGAGGAGAAAATCACGGTCGATCCGGCCGGAAGAGAGGAATTCGCTTCGCTCCCTGCTGACCTCGGCTGGCTTGGTCCGCAGGTGGTTAATGTCTGTTGGATAGAACTGTTCCTTTAACGAAAGGACGAGAGAATCGTCCACATTGCTGATCGCCCGGCGGCTACCGGTCTGTTCATATTCAGCGAGGCGGCTCCAGAGGTCGCGGCCAAAAGTCCGCATGGAGACGCTGAATGCCCCCAGGTCGTCGGCCCGTCCTTCCGACCTGATTACGCTGATGAGCTGGGAACGTCCGTCTTCAACCTGTTCGGCCAGGCTGTCGATCGTTCGGACAAAGCCGCGGCAGATGAGGATGGTTTCCAGGACGTCTTGTCTGACCGCGTCGGGGTTATCGACCCCGGGAGCGACAAAGAGCTTGGAGAGGATTTGCTGCCTGTACTCCGGATCATTTAAGCGTTGTTCGTCGAGATCGAGAGAATTAATGGCGGTCTTATTCTCCTTCAACAAGCCGGAGACTCTTTGAAGGAGCACGACCTGGTCCGGCGACAAATTGCGTTTTGTTCCCAAAAAGTTAAAGGTTTCGGACGTGGAAATATAGACCTGGTCTTCAATGTCCTGCGCGGTAATCTGCGCCCGGATCAGCCCTTCTTGTTCAACCGGGTTATGAGCGCTTAATCCTCTTTGCCTTAACAGGGTATAGATCCCGATTCGGTAAGCGGCGATCGGTTCCCCGCCGTTAAAATCGGCGAAGTCGTTGTAATCTTTCCAGATATTGACGTCGTATTGACTGATGTAAGTCAGGTTCCCGGTTGAGACCGGTTCGGCGGTTCTGGGGGCTTCAACCGACGCGACGGAGTTAATGCTGATCTTGGCGGCGTTGGAAAACTCCGCTGAACCGATTATCGTCCAATTTTGCACCACATTTACCGGAGCTTGTCCCCCTTTATTCCATTCCCCCGGTTTATAGCCGTTGGCAACCTGGCTCAGGATCCCGGTGATGATCTGCCGGATATTAGCGACTAATTGCGGTGGCGGATTGTCCCCTTGGGCAAAGAGCTGACTGATCGGCAAGCTCGGGTTCTGGAAAAGTTGGGAAACAACGATCGTTAGTTTGTCTTTGATAAAATCGGCCTGTTTTTCAACGATTTCTTTGTTTTTGGCGATCAGGGCGTTAAGCTGGTTCAAAACCGCTTGAAGTTCCGGCTTGGCTTTAAGTTCCGGGTGGGACTCAATCTGGCTTCTAAAACTTCTAACTACGTTGTCCAATAAGGCGGTTTGTTTTCTGACCAGAAGCGCCTTGAACTTTTCCGCAACTTTGCTAACGGCGGAGGGGAGATTGGCTTGTAAGTTTTGCCGCAGGGCCGGATCGCGTAAAACCTCCATGAAAGCCTCTTCCGTTGAGCTGGCCAGCAGAAGCAGCGTTTCCCGTCTTAAGTTGGCCGGATTGCCCTGCGAGCGCTGACCAAGTTCCAGCAGAATGGCCTGGACAAATTGTTTGTTTAACGGCGCCGCTTCCAACGCGGTTTTGAGCTGGCCGACCGCCGCGTTATAATCACGGCTGGAAACATCAAATTCTTGGTTGGTATCGGTATTGGAGTAGAGATAATCGGCCAAACGAAAAGAGACCTCTTCTCCGGGATCTTTTTCCGACGTTCTTAGCGCTGGGTTGCCGGCGGCGGAGATCAGGGAATCAGCTTTTGTTTCTCCGTGGGCCCCCAGCGTTGGCCGGGTAGTCTGACCAAAACTCGGAGTGGCAAAACGGAGCATTGCTTTGGCGACGATTAATTCCGGCGAGTCATTGGTTAACGGTCGGCGGGCGCCGGTCCCCGGTTCAAAAAGGAAATACTGCTCCTGGGCGTCGCCGGTTTGCGGGCGGAGGACGGCGATCGAAAATTTTCCGCTGACAAAATCCCGGTAGATTGAGAGGGCCTGATTTAAGCCGACCTTATTTCCGGCGCCGTAATCATTTAAAGCCCTAATCATCATGGCATTGAGCTGTTCTTGTGAGTCGAGGAAAGAGCGGAAGAGCGGCGCTTCGGTCGAAAGCCGTCGGCTGGCTATTTCATCCGGAGAAAGTGCGCGAGTGGTTCGTGCCGTTCGGAGGGAATTTAAGTTCGTGATGGCTTGCCGGTCAAGGCTCCCGGCTGATTTCAGGTAAGCGGTTGCCGCCTCCTCCGGTTTGTTCCCATCGACCGCGATTTCAATATTGACCAGACTTTCCCAGGTAAGACCGGGGAGAAGTTGTCCATTGATCGGTAGGTCGGGCTTGATCGTTGCCTCCTGATTATAGGCAAAAACTTCCCGGTAGTTTTTAAATAATTGGCCGATCCGCTCCAGAAGGGAAGCGGTCACTGGTGGCGGGGTGTATTTGTCTGAGTGTTCGCGCAGAGCTTTATCAGCTTTGAGCGCCCGGTCAAGAAGGCTGACCGCGATCGCGTTGCCGGGAGGTAGCCAATTCTCGTCTCCTTTGTCTTTTCTGACCTTTGCCAATTCTTTGGCCAGATCAGCAAAGGACTTGGTCGAACCTCCCAGTTGTGAGACGGAGGAATTCAGCTCTTGGCTTAAGCGGCTGGCTTCATCACCGAAGATCGCCAGGTGAAGGGTCGAAGTCAGATACCGGCCGACGGAAGCAAGGGCTTCGCGCGGCACTTCGGCGCCGACCGAAACAAGGACCACGTTTTCCAGCCGGCCGTTCCGGGTGACCGCTTTTTGTTCCACGTAATAAGCCCGCTTTTCAAGGCGGGTCAGGGCCGCCCGGCCGTCTTTTAATTCTTTCTCCAGGTTTTCCAGATCGGCTTTAAGCGCCACGAAATTGGGGAGCGGTTGGCCGTCGCGGATCAGTCCGGTTTCCGCGCTGTAGGCGTAGAGGCCGAAGTTGCGGAAAAAGCCGGGGCTCTTTTCCGAAGCCGACTGGATCATTGTTTGCGCCTGGCGAAGGGCGGCGATCTTTTCTGGAATGGAGAGCGTTTCCCAGCGCTGAAATTGGGTGGGGAGCGTGACCCCTGAATTTGGGATCAGGCCGGCGGTCCGAATAAATTTGGCGATGAGCTCTTTGGTGGTGTCGAGCTCGAATTTACCGGGGAGTTTGGTGGCGGCTTCCGACATCATTCTTTCGACGACATTGAGCTCTCCCCACTCCCGCTGGTAGTCCTGGGTCAAACCGCTGAACTGGGCTTGAAAGAGGGGGGAGTGGAATTGGCTTTGAAGCTGTTCAACGGTAAAGCCGCTGCCGGTCGCTTCACTGTAGACCCGGTGGCCCTGGGTCCGGCCGAAAGCGACGATCTCGCCGCGGAGTTTGGCAAGTTGAGCAAAAGTATTGACCAAGCCTCCCTTTTCGCCCGACGGACTGTTCGCGACGATTTCTGTCTGGTAGCGAAGGAGGAAAGAAAGTTTCTCGAAGGTTGGCTGTGAATTAAAGGTTGCGATAAAACTTTCCCTTATCCGTTGATCGGTGAATTTACCGGTGGCGAATGCCCGGAGCGCGGCGTTAAGGCTGGCGTTTTGCAGCTGGGTTTCAACCTGCCCGTGAAGCCGTTTAAGTTCGACCTGCGCCTCGGCATGGCGGATAACCTGCTGTTCCCGGGTGGTGCCGGCGCCGGGCAGACGGCTGACGGCGGTATTAATCTCCTGCATCTTTTCGGTGTAAGCGCGGCCGCCGAATTCAGTCAGCCGAGCCGAGAAGGTCGCGGCCGAGAGGCTGTCGCCGGTCGCGCCGGTCAGGGTGGAGCGGAGGAACCCGCCGAGCGGGGAGTTAGGATCAGGGACCTCGAAAACCTGGCCTTTGGGGTCAACAAAGTCGGAAGTAATGGCCGGATTGTTCGCCCGATCAAGCGGGCGGGAGATCGCGAAAGGCGAATTTGGGGAAGAATAGTCGACGATGGCCCTGGTTCCCCGGGCTAACCCGTCGTTGAAGGCGCGAGTGGAGGAGATCCGCTGGGACGAGAGCAGGAAAAGATGCCGGATCAAGTTGAGGGAGATGGTCTTGGAGTTTTTATCCCAGTCGGCGGCGGTCAAATACGAGGGTCGTTTGCCGGACTCAAGTTTTTCGATGTCGGTTTTTAAAGTGGAGAGGAGTGGGGCCAGGTCGTCAAAACAGTTACAGAGGACGTGGGAAGAATAGCCGGCGTCAGCCGCCAGGGTCCGGACAAAGACGATCGCGGCTCCGCGGTCGGCCGGGTTTAATGTTTGCAGGCTCTGGGCGTTAAGGCCGCCGCTTCCCATCAGTCCCATAATCGGGTTCATGGCGGCAGTGATGCCGAGGCGGGCAAACAGTTTTTGCCAGTCCTCTTTTTCCCGGTCGGTTATATTTCCTTGAGTTAAGGGCTCGGCGTAGTTGACCGCGTAAATCGCGGGGAGCTCACTGCTAAAGGTCGGGGTGGGGCCGCCCGGACCAAAAATGGTCGGCCCGGTTGGGGCGCTCGGTCGACTGACTGAAGGCCTGATTTCTGCGTCTCCCATTTCTCCTCCTAAAAAAACAGACTTGTCAAATATTATGACAAGCCTGTTGAGATAAACCAACAACTTGGAACTATCTTAGCAACAGGCAAGCCAAGACCTCATCCCATCTATATATTTATCGAATTTTATAGCAAAAAACTTGTGTTGGGAAGAGGGGGGGGGGGCGAAAGCTGGGGGATAGAAGAAAAGACCGCAAGTTTAGGGTAGTTTTTAACGATAAGTAAATAAGATGGCAGTCGGTTTAAATAAAGTCAATCAGAGCCACGCTCCCGCTGCGGTGGGTAATTCGTTATCCAGCCAGGGGCGTTCTATTGTTATTGGCGGCCGCTTTGTGCGGGGAAATGAAATAGGCTCGGGCGGCAATGGGGTGGTTTACAGCGTTGTCGATCGAATAACGGGGATCGGCTTGGTTGCTAAACAAGTCAAGACCGATCTTATCTCCGAGGCGCTTAATAATTATCAGCTGACATATCGCGGCCGGAACGTTGATTTTGCTGACAACTCTATCCCACTGGTCAGGTCTTACGGCGTTAAAAAGGGCGATGACGGGAATGTTTATATAATCTTTGAACGAGCTGGCGGACAAACTTTGCATGATATTCTCAGCGAGAGAAAGCGATTGCCGCTTACCGAAGCCCTTGATATCGTGATAAAAATATGTGATGCGCTCGTCCTGATCAAAGAACAAAAGATGGTCCATGGCGACATCAAGCCGGAAAATATATTTTATGACGCAAAGACCGGTACGATCAAAATTATTGATTTTGGTCAAGCGGTCTCGGCGGGGGAAAAGGCGAAGAAAGGGACATTATTGTTTTCCTCGCCGGAACAGGTCGAGCAAGGCAAAATAGACGAAAAAGCCGATGTTTTCTCGACGTGTTTGACCCTGGTTGAATTGCTCAATGGGAAAAATGGTTTTCTAAGACAGCGCCGGGAGTTAATGATCAACGCGGCCTTTGAGTCGCAGTTCATTCCTCGTGATGTCGCGACCGTTCTTTTTAAAGCGGCTCGCCCGACTAAAGAAGGAAGATCGACGCTTGAGCAGTTTCGGTCCGATTTGATCAAATTGCGCGACAGCTATTGTTGATTCCCCACTGATTTTTCTATTCCCGCGTCGGCTGTTAAAGGGCCGTATTCGTCCAATTGTTATAGCTGATAATATACTCTTTCCCGTCGTCGCCGGTGGCGGTCCATAAATTGTTTCCCCGATCGGTTATTGGATTGTAGCAGCGGGTGCCGGGTTTGGGGGCTTTCTTATCGGTATATTCGGCTCCCCATTTAGCGTTGGCGTCAGGGGTTATCGTATAGAATTTACCATCGGTATATCTCGCGTATTCCACGTTATTGACGTCTCTTCTGACTTCAGTTCCTGCCGGAACGGCCGATCCGGCCGTTGGGCCGGTAACCGGCGCCGGCGTTTCCGCGGCGGCCACAATCCCGGCGGCGGTGTTGATCGCGGCGGCGTCCGCCGCGGCATTTTCCGTCATGATGCCCAAGCTGGCGATCATGGCGGGGTTGGTCGTCCCGTCGATAATCGTTGGCTGGCCGGCCGTTGTCGAATAGAGAGTCGTAAAGATCGCGAGACAACCGCGGCCAAGCTCCCGGTTGTCTTTCCAGCCCGCGATTTGAGCCTTAACCGGGTTCCCTTCCTTAGCGAATTCAGGGTTCATGAAGGAGTCCGTTCTCATCAAGGCCTGCAGCGCCTTATAGCGCGGGTCGGCCTTGATCTTGTTGGCGTCAAACAGCGGAGGGCCCTCTTTTTTGTGGTCGCGGGCGAGCGCTTCAATGGTGTTCGTTACCACGGCCTGAAAGGTTGTCGCGTCGAACTCCCCGACTTTTAGGAGCGGAGCGATCTGGGCGATCGCCGGGCTTGGTTCGGTCGGGGCCGGTTGGCCGGCCGTTGGTTGAGCCTTGGCCAAAAGCTGGAAAAGGGCCTGGCGCATCAGGGGGAGGGCGGTGGCCATTTTATCTTTATCGGTCGGATTGTTTTGTCGTTCGATGGCGTATCGATACAGTTTAGTGAAGCGGGCGACGGTCCATAATTGTTCCATTTTGTTGGCTGCCGCCGAGCCGTAAATAGCGGAGATCGCGCTTCTCAAGGAATTGCCGCCTTCACCAAATTGGGCAAAAAACTGGTCGCTGGCCAACGGGGCCAGAGACGATCGATTGGCCGGATTAGCGGCTTGAGGGGCGGCCGTCTTAATCCTATCGGTAAAAACCGCCGTAAATAACGGCATAATTTCCGCGGTTTTATCGCGAAACGAAGGATTGCTCTGATGGTCGATTAAATAAACGTATAATTTGATGAAGCGATCGCTGGTCCAGGCTTCGGCCATTTTCTTGTCGCTGTTTTTTCCGTAAATGGCTCCGATAGCGGCTTTAAGCTGGGCGCCATCGTTGCCGAACTGGTTAAAAAAGGTCTCGGTATCCCCGGCGGTTAGATGAACGAGCCGGTCTATGACGGCGCGCATGGCCGGGAGCAATTCTTTGGTCTTATCGGCGAAAGCCGGAGTTTTCTGCCGATCGTTTATATAGACGGATAGTTTCAAAAAGCGGGTTAAAGACCAGGGGTCGTCAAGTTTTTTACTCTTTGCCGGGCCGTACAATTCCGCGATGTCGTCTTGCATCGAACCGTCGGCGTCGCCGATCGCGGCAAAAAATTCCCGGCGGCCATAAGTTTTGGTTGGATCGAGCGGCGGCAGATAATTGAACCCTTCATTGCTGATCCTTTGAGCCAGATTGGTGTTGCCCGCGGTTTGAGCGTTCTCTTGTATTTTTTTCAGCGCCGCGTGCAGGGCCCCCAGCGCGGGAGTAAAGGCG
This sequence comes from Candidatus Margulisiibacteriota bacterium, assembly GCA_041661965.1. NCBI lineage: Bacteria > Bacillati > Candidatus Margulisiibacteriota > Candidatus Margulisiibacteriota bacterium. The sequence goes on along the minus strand of JBAZTH010000002.1, from coordinate 150,030 downwards.
GACCTGGTCTGTTGGTCGGTTGAGAACCGAAGGTCGTTGTATTCCTTGATCAGATCGGTTATATTCCAGCGCCGCCCGGCAAATTTGCGCGGGCCTTCTTCTTCTCCCCAGAGCTTTTTATAGGCGGTCAGGAGGGAATCCCGAAGGTTGTTTGTGTCAACGCCGTTAATGAGCGCGGCGGTAATTGTCGCCGCCGGTACCGCCGCCGGGCAGCTTCCGCCGACGGAGAGAGGGGCGCCGTTTTGGAAAAACCGGTTCTCTTTTACGGTTCCGACTTGCGTTTCAACCTGGACGCAAGGAGTAGCAAATAAGGTCCCTTCGTCGGTTTGAGCGAGCGGTGCCGGCGGCGTGCCGGAAGCGCTTACGGCTGGTGGAGAGGGAGGGAGAGGGGGCGGGGCATCAAGCGGATCGGTGGAGCAGATTCCAACCTTCCTGCACACATCCTTTGGACTAGGGATATTGAGCCAACCGCCAAGTCCGCCAATTGTCATTTTTTTACCTCACCTAATTAAGGAATGTCCGCGCTGCCGCCCCCACCTCCACCGCCTACCGGTGCGGAGGTTGCGGGACTGCCGGGACGCGGCATTTTATTAATATATTTATCGCGCAATCCTTGTAAAGTATGTTGCGAGTCTGTTTGATGGCTGCGATTGTAAGCGTCGATTAATTGTCCCATTTCCGTTTCAAGCTTGGTCCTTAACAAATCGGCTTGCGGCGAAGCGTCATCCTTAATCGCTTCAGCCGACTTTTTATAAAGCGCAAGGGTTGATTCCAACGCTTTCTTTTCTCGCGGAGTTTCCCCGGCTTTGGCCAGATAATAATGGGCGTAGGCCCTTTGAGTTGCGGTCGTTCCCGCTGGCAAAGTGGCGAGGAAATTAGTCATCGGCTCTTTGTCCTTGATCGAAGCGGCCAAGGCAAACCGGGCTTCCAATCGGCCATGAATGGTGACCGCGTTTTGGTCCCGGCCGTGATTGAATTCGGCGCCTTCAGGAATAATTTCGATCAAGGCATAGGCATCTTGCTTATCCGTTCCAAGAGCTCGTTGGGCCAACTGCATAGCGATGGTCAAGGTTATTGAATAGACCTGTCCTTGGTGGCCTGTTCCTTCCGTTCCCATGGAGGCGACCAGAGTTTTCAGGTTCTCCAGTTCCGTCTTTGCTCCATTTAAGTCGGGAGGAGAAGCCCCAAGCTTATCCTGGATCTTTTGGGTCTGTTTTTCGACGATCTTGCGGTAGATATCGCTTTTTTGTTCCGCGGACAGGGTTTGTCCCTTGAGGAACTCGATCAAGTCGGAATATTTACCTTCTTTGATGGCCAGATCAACAACAAATTCAATGGCTTGTGGATTCCCCTTCAGGACCGCGGAGTGCTCGCCGGAGGAATAAACGGCAACAGCGTCATTATAAGTTTTCCCCTTTTCCTGGAGGGCGGTCATGGCCTTGCGATAACCTTCGCCGTCCTGGCCGGCGCCGCTTGTCCCTTCCGCTTCCGGCGACTTGCCGGTCCTAAGCCAGGTCGAGAGGTCGTCGCCGCTCTTGCCGGCGCGCGGAGCGTAGCGCCCGATGTTGGCCAGCTTGCCGAAGTCTGCGACTCCCCAGAACTCGAACTCGCCGGTCAGGCTTCCCATCATGGCGTTGAAGAAGTACTTGTTGAGCTGTTCGGCGCTGGTTATCCGGCCCGCTTTGATCTGTTCGACGATATTCTTGAGGATATCGGTATGGACGTCTTTGCCCAACAGAGTTTTTAACCGTTCGATCTCGGCGGTGTCGCCATCTTTGATCTTGGCAAAATCGATGTTCCCGCCTTTGACCAGAGCGCTAAGATTGTCGATCCGGGAGCTGACCTCGCGGAGGTCGACATTGACCAGGTATTTAGCGGTTTGGTAAGCGGCGTAAATTTCTTTGGTGGTTTTGCCGGTCCGTTGGGCGAGCTCTTCGACGACTTTATTGTAATGGGCGAGTTCAGCGGCATCTAGTTTCCGGTCGCCGACAGTGGCTCCGGCGGCGCGGGTCGTGCTGTCGAGCATCCCGTTGTCAACCCCGTCGAACACGACCATGTTGATGCCGTATTTGCCGGCTTCATCGGCATCGATGGCGCCGTCTTTGGCGATCTCACGGGTCGCTTTGATGTCGAGGTTGACTTTCCCTCCGGTCTGGTTGTAAACAAAGAGCCAGATTGCCCGGCCGTTATCGTTCAATCCGGCCGGTGGGGCTGGTTGTTTTGCGGCGACGGGAGCCGGGGCCGTTCTAGCTGGCGTTGTGGTGGGAGTTTGAGCGGCGGAAAGAGCTTCAGCCGTTTTGGCCCAGACTTCTTTTTTGTCGCCATCAAGCGCAGGATTTCCTATTGCAGCGCGGGCGATTTCATGGTTATCTTTGGCTTTGATCAAAGTGGCGAGTGTCGTTTGGTTTTTATTAGCATTGTAAGCGGCCAAGGCGGTTTTTAACTCTGTCCCTGCTTCATCAAAAGCGGCTAGTTTGTCATTGTATGAAGTGGAGAAGCAGTCCTTACTATCAATTCCGGCTTCTTTTAAAGCGGCTTCGATCAGAGCATCCCCAGTTAACCCTTGTGCGCCGAGCCGATCTAGGGCTTCAAGACTGATCCCTTTTTTTGCCAGTTCGGCTTTGACTTTAGCAAGATCGTATTTATTGGAAGAGCCACTAAGGGTGGTTTTGAGATTGGTTAACGCTTTGCCGACATTTTCTTGATTGTAGGTGACTTTTCCCATTTCCCGGGAAGCGGCGCTGATCTGGGCGGCTGGGACTTGGCGATCATCCCGTTTTTCAAAACCAACCGATTTATCCGTGTTTAGATAAACCGGAATGCCAGTATTGTCAACGAAATCAACTATTCCTTTGACCGTGTTACCATGTCCCTGGGTTCTTCCCCAGGTACTTAAGTGGGCTCCATTTGCTTCGCCGTTAACTCCCCAAGCTGCCATTTAATCTCCTCCTAAAAACAAAAAAACGACGCCTGTTTCTCGTCGTTAAAAACATCCCCGGTTACAGGCAAACCGAGATGCAAACTTATCTTTCCACTAATATTATCGTTCCAGACCCCTAAAAACTTGCATGGGAAAAATAATTATTTAACCCGAATACCCTAATGGACACGAATGCCCTAATCCCCGTACATAGATATATCGGAATAGTAGCCTAAAAACTTGCGTGAGGGAAGAGGGAGGGCTTAAGCCGGCCTGGAAAACTTTTCCAGTTCTTTTTTGTTGATGATAAGCCGCATTTCGTAGATAGCATCCCGGACCGCCTCTAGTGACGAAGCGTCACCCTTTTGGATCGCCTTAAGGACTGCCTCGAAAAGAGCCCGATCTTCCAATTCCTTACGGATCTTTTTGATCTTATCTTCGTTTGCCGCCGCCGCTTGAATGCTGATGATGATCGCTTCGATCTGTGCCTGCACCTGCCAGGCGATAAATTTGGTCGGCGCCTTGGTTGAGTCGGTGGCCGCGACGGTTTGGAGCCGTTCGATCTCGGCTTCCAGGACTTTTACGAAACTGTCGAGTTGGCCGCGCGGCGCCGGTTTGCTTTCCGGGGCTTTGGCTATGGCCGGTCGTTGGGGCGGGATGAGGCTTAAACCGGCTAATCCGGCGGCCAAGCTTTGCATTATCACGTCGGGAACCTTAAGTCCGGCCCCTTCCATCTTTTGGGCGGTCTTGGCGAGCGTGCCGATCGAATCGGCAATTGCTTCAATCTGTTTTGGATTGGTTGAAGTTCTTAGGGCCGATTTGGCCGGGGTCGGGAGCTTGCCCTCTTTAACATTTTTGGCGATCTGGGCTTGGGTCTCTTTGATTGTCTGCCTCGCCTGCTGGGCCTGGGCGACAAATTCCAAGAGCGGCAGGGCTTGTGCCGCGGTCAGAGCAGTCGGCGCTACTTTGTTGGTATTAATGACCAGGGCCGCCAGTTGAGCGACCTGTTCAGTAACGGTTGGGGTGGCTTTGCCGGAGATTGCCGGCCGGGCTTCCCTGGCCTCCTGGAGCCTGGCCTTTGGATCGAGCAGGGCTTTAACTGTTTCAACAATTACCTTCCCGCCTATTTCACTGGGGTTTAGCAGGGAAGAGGGCTCTCCCCGACGGACCGACTCCAACACATATTTTTGCCCTTCTTTGGTGCCGGCGGCGGCAAGAACAACCGCTTCCACCTCTCTTTGGATGGCAGGAGTGCTTGCTAGCTTGGCTGTTTCAGCGATTAATGCCGGGAGCGCAAGGGCGGGGAGTTTTTCGGCGACGACCCTGATCAGTTCAATGATCCTGGTGGGGGCCGTAAAAACGGTCGAGGCCCGCTCCGGCGCTTGCGATGGCGCGCTGACCAGCGGTCCGGTGTAGGTGGTTTGGTCGATGGTTAGAGTCCGGCTTTCCAGGCCCGCTTTTTGTTCGGCCGCGGCGCCAATTGTTCCGGCGGCTTCTTCTTTCGGTGCAATGAGGGCGGCGACAAAAGCGGAAATAATGGCGCCAACAACTCTAACTTCCGGCGCTGAAATTACGGGCTTGTTCGTTGGATTGTTGATATTTGCCGGCAAATTGTAGTTGGTAATCGTCGGTGGGCCAACTTCTGGCCGACCGGTGAATTGGCTGACAATTTGCGCGGTTAAGTTTTGAATCTCTCCTTCTTGTTTCGGATTTTCCCGGGCCAGCCTGACGCTTAAGGCCGTCAGGATGGCCAGAGCTTCTTGAGCCGGGAGATGGCTTAAAAGGGTGGTCGCGGTCAGGGCGATCTCCGTATTGGTCAACTTGCCTTCAAAGCGGAGCTGTTTCTGTTTGATCTCGGCTTGGACCGTTTGGAGCGCTTTTTCAAAGGCGGCCTGGAGCTGTTTTTCTGTTTTTTGCCCCCCAGCCGCGGCTCGGAAAAAGGTTTCATGAAGTCTTTCGGCCAGAGCTACGGACAAGACTTCAGAAGCGGGGCTTGGGTCCTCAATCTGAATAAGATCGGTCACGAAACGGTGGTAGATGGTTTGCTCTTCAACCGGGCGGCTGCCGGCTTGAGTTAATGGGGTGAACAACGAGAGACCGGGAATTGTTAAATTCAGATTAAAGGCTGCGATATTAAGTCCGGCTGGGATCAGGACCGCTTGCAGAGGATTGGGGGCTGCCAAGGGATAAGCGCTGCCGGCGATTTGCGTTCCGGTTATCTGCTTTTCCCTGGGTTGGAGCTCGACTAACGCTTCCAATGCGCCAGCGATCAAACTTTTCATTTTACCGTTAAGCTGCAGAGCAACCGCATCTTTGGCTGTGGCGTCAAGTTGGGCCAATAAATTGGTGATTGCTTTTTTGGTGCCGGCGCTTAACTTATTTTCCTGCCAGAGGGAAGCAAGGAGACTTGAGGTCCCTTCCAGCAAGGCGTCGAGCCTGAACACGCTTTCTTGCGCGGCGGATCGGGAAAGAAGTTCCTGTTTTAACGAAGAGAGGGAATTGATCGCGGTTTTTTTTATTTCCGCGAAAGTTGCCGCCCGTGCCGCTCCCATCAGCTGACGTTGAGCTTGGCGGCGGTTGACTGAATGTGTTTTTAAATGACCCTCTGCCATTCCTACCCTCTCTTTGTAATTATGAACAGTCTCCGGTAACAGGCCGAAAAAACTACTCTCTCTCCTAATATATATCGTTATTTTAAGCAGAAAACTTGCGCGGGGAAGAGGGGAAGGCCTATCGCCCTTCTTTTGTCCTATTACGGAGCAGCGTTTCAATTGAGAATTTGAGCGAGTTTTTGATCCCGGCCAAAAACGTGTCGGCCGAATGTTTTTGTGCGGCAGTGGTCCGCTCGTTTTTTATTGTTCTGTTTTCCGCTTTAAAACGTTCAATCAATCGATCAAGAGGGCTTACTTGGCCCCCAGGAATGGCTTGTTTATCTGGCAATAGAGCCGAGATAATGATCTGTCTGTCTGTGGTCGCTGCATGGTCGGTCCCCGGCAAAAGTTGTTCCGTTTCTTTGAACGTTAGGCGGCCGGGGGGGGAGGTGAGCGGCTTGGTTGGCGCGGTGATTTGCCGGAGAAGCTCGACATTTTGAAGGGCCGCTTGAAACTGCGGAGCCCGTGAAACGACTGGATTTTTCTGGTAGGTTTTGAGACTGCCGGCCAGCCGTTCAATTTCCAGCTGCCGTTCGGTTCGCTCATTTTCGGGAAGGGCCTTGAACCGCTCAGGCGTTAAGCCCCGGAGCCGGCCCAAGCGACTTCGCTTCGCTAAATTAGCCGTGCCCAAACGATTGCGGAATTGGCGAATTTCCAAAGGAAGTTCAGTTTTGTTAATGATCATTTTTACCGACGTCATAATAATTACTTCCAGTTTATTATCGTTGTTTTTGGCCGGTAATTTCAGGTAATTTCAAACGGGGGGTGGCGAGGGTACAAGTTCGATTCCTATTATGACGATATATCATATATGCCTCCTATTAGAAACGACATTAGAGGATCCCGCCCGGTTACCATCAGGCCGGGGCAGGGTCGCCCGGCTTTGCCGGCGATTAGGATCAGCTCGGAGCAACCGACTATTGAAGTCGCTCCGGCTGATACCGTCCATATCGCCTCCGGCGGTCAGTCAAGCGTCTATAAACTCGGCCCCGAATGCGTGCTTAGGGAATTATCGACCCAGCCCGGCTCGCCGGAATATCTTCAAGAAATGGAGATTGCCCGTTCCTTCAGCGGCCGCCATATTGACGGCGTGGCTAATGTTCTCGATGTTGGAGAGGGCTATGTGGTCATGGAAAGGGCGCCTGGCATTCCCTTGTCACAAGTGATTGGCCGTTATCCTGACGGGGTTCCGCCGCGGCTCGCCGCCCAGATCGTCCAAAAAGTCGCGTTGGCTCTCGAGTCTTTAAATAATGCCGGATTGGTTCACCGGGATATTAAACCGGATAACATTATGGTCGAGACGGGGCCGAACGGGGAGCTTCGTTCGGTCAAACTGATCGATCTTTTTACTTCCGCCAAATCGAGCGTCACCGGGCCTTACGATGGGGTGCTTAGAGCGGGAACCCCGACCTATGCCTCTCCGGAACAACTGGCGGGCGGGGGAGTGACCGGAAAGTCGGATGTTTATTCGCTGGGGAAGGTTTTTTACCGAATGCTGACCGGCAATCGGCTTTTTCATGATCATAGAGATGGAATCGTTAGGGCGACCCTTGAAGAAAATATCACGATTGAACACCCGGCAATGCAAAAAATTCCCGCTTGGCTAAGGGGGCGACTGATCGGTATGCTAAGCCCCTCGCCGGCTATTAGGCCATCGGCCAGAAATTTAGAACTAAGCCTGGAGAGCGACCTGACCTTAAATCCTGAAACCCCCAAAGTTATTTCCCCGGAGGCTGAATCGGCGACTGTTAATGAGCCCGATGTTACCGTCAGGGAATTGCCGGGGAACGGACGATCGAGCGGGCGCCCGTTAGTGCCGGATGAAGCAACTGTTAATAATCTCCCGACGGCCAAACCGTCGGCGCCTGAATCGGTTGGGCGTTCAACCCCGTCCGGCGGGCGACCGCCGATAAGTTTTCGCGGTTTGGGTGTAGGGTTGGGGGGGACGGCGCTTGGTCTAGGAGTTGGCTATGGGGTCCATTATGGTTTAGGTCAAGCTGGGGTTAAAAGTGAAGGGGTCAAGGCTGTGGCCTCGATCGGCGCCGGCCATTTTGCCGGGGTTGGTTTTAATAGGTTGATGACAGGGAAAATGCCGGGGGCGGGCGCGCAGGTTAGGGGATTAGCGCTGGGGTTGGGTGGCGCGTTTTTCGCGGGCGATTGTTACAATTCACTTTTAAATTCCAGCGGAGTTGACTCGCATTCAATGGCCCGGTCGGCGCCGGCCCAGGCGACTGTTGGGATAGGCGGCGGCGTAGCCTTTACTGCGGCCGGGACCGTGGCTTTGCCGTTCGCGGCGGTGGCGATTGCCAATGAGATCCCTAAATATGTATATTCTCACGAAGACTACGCCGTTAAACAAAGCGAGGTTGATCTTGCCAGGGAAAACATGAGAAAAATTTATGAGAATGGCTCGGGACTGGAAAGCGCGGTGGCGTTAACTTCCTTGACAATGTCTTTTGTTCCGATCTTTGATGGACTGCTTACCCTCGCTTCCGACGCCACGAGTGCCGATACCAAAGCCAAACAGAGCGAGGTCGACATTGCCAGGGCGGAAATGAGGAAGACATATGAAAATGGTTCCGGATTGGATAGCGCGCTGGCTTTGGGGGCGCTTACCTTGACCTTTGTCCCGGGTGTTGACCGGCTGCTTACTCTTGGCTCAGACGCGACCGCCTCTTCGGTCAAGCCGACGACCATTGATACTCCTTCCAGCCCAGACCGGCTTACCCGGGCAGAGAGAGCGGCGCTTGCGGCCGCGCAGTCCCAAGCCCCCAGGAGACCGGTCAATCCGCTTCCTTACCGGCCGATGTTTATTCCCAGTTTAACCCCATCGATGGCGACAATGTCCAGCCGCTTCTAATTTTCCTAAAATGGCCTGAAATTACTAGTGATTTTTTTCGACAATTATCTGTAGGTTTTATTTTTTAAACTGGAGATAAAATGGTTTTTGTCGGAAAGGTTTTCCCAAGATATATAACCAGAGGAACGCTGCCCGATAAGTTTGGGTCGTTTGACCTTGCCAGGGAAACGCCATTGCGGATGATTTACTACACTGGTCCGGGTACTAATAGATATATATCCTGGCAGAATATCGCCAAAGAGGTCACGGTCGCTTCAGATTCAGTCGTTGAACTCTCCCCTCAAATAATTGACAGCGCCATCCATCCCCAAGCTGAACCGGCCGGAGCGCTATTGTTGCATAGAGGCCAGATGCAAGAGCGAGCCTGGGGGATATTAAACCTGGCGGGAGAGAAATTCAGGTCCGATTTGGCACAATACTCCCAGTGGCTCGTCCTGCTTCCGGAGCTTAAACAAGACGGCCGGGAGGTGTTGGGTTTTGATCTTGGCGCGAGCCGCGCCGGCAATAGCGAGATCAACGCGCTTTTGGGCGGATTTACCGATGATGTTGTTGATTCCGAATTAATGTTTATCAACCCTTATTACGGCGGCAAGGGTTTCTTTTCCGGCGGCTTTGAATTGACCCGAGAGATGAGCGCTCTCTTAGGCAGGAGAGTTATTAATAGTGTTGCGGCCAGGCTAAAGATACCGTTACGCGATGAGGTCGTGGCTTGTTTCGCGGCTGCTTATACGCGGGTGGTCGCCGAAGATTTTCTTGATATCTCCCTGGCTTACGGACTGCCGGACTTTGAAGAAAAGCGGCCGCTCTTGAAAGAGCTCGATATTCAAGCGCGGGCGCTTCGGTCCGCCGTTAATAGCCGGGAGGCCGCGGCTGTCGCAAGAATTTTAAACGGCTGATTCCTCTTTCATTTTCTACTATTTTTATAGTATAATTCCTTTATGAAGGACTTTATCTCCATTCATGACCTGACCACCGCTCAAGTTCAAACGATCCTCGACCTGGCGGCCGACCTCAAAGCCAAGCAAAAACGGGGTGAAAAGCACGAATACCTCTGGGCCAAATCGATGGCGATGATCTTCGAAAAGCCGAGCACCAGGACCCGGGTTTCATTTGAGGTCGGGATGTGGCAACTCGGCGGTCTCGCGATCAATCTGGACCAGGAAGCCATCGGCCTCGGCAGTCGGGAATCGATCGGTGATGTCGCCCGGACCTTGTCCCGTTTTGCCGACGCTATCCTACTTAGGACCTTTTCCCACCATAAAGTTATTGACCTGGCCAAATACGCCAGCGTCCCGGTGATCAACGCTCTTTCCGACCTGCTTCACCCTTGCCAGGCGTTGTCCGACGTTTTTACCATCAGGGAGAAAAAGGGAAAAAACCTCCGCTCTTTAAAAATGGCCTATATCGGTGACGGCAATAACGTCTGCCATTCGCTCATGTACGCCGCTGCCAAGGTCGGGATCAACCTGACGATCGCCACGCCGAAGGGGTATGAGCCGCGGGAAGAGATCGCCCGCCTGGCGATGGAAGACGCAAGGTCGGCCGGGATCGAGATCGATATTTTGAACGACCCGGTTATCGCCGCCAAGGACGCGGACGTGATCTATACCGATGTTTGGGCCTCAATGGGGCAGGAGAAAGAGAAGTCAAAACGGGCGAAAACTTTTTCTCCTTACCAGATAAACGGCGAACTGACCAGATTAGCCAAGCCTAACTATATTTTTATGCATTGTCTGCCGGCCCATCGCGGCGATGAGGTGACCGATGAGGTGATCGACGGCCCGAATTCAGTGGTTTTCGATCAGGCGGAGAACCGCCTGCACGTTCAAAAAGCGATTTTGGTAAAATTACTAAGGAGTTAATTATGTCTGCGAAAAAAGTAGTCTTGGCCTATTCCGGCGGTCTCGATACTTCGATCATGATCAAGTGGCTGAAGGATAATTACGGCTGCGAGGTTATCGCTTACGCCGCCAACGTCGGCCAGGCCGAGGAGCTTGACGGGTTAAAAGAAAAAGCGATCAAGACCGGCGCCGCCAAGATCTATATCGAGGACCTGCGCGAAGTTTTTGCCAAAGAGTTTATTTTCCCGATGCTCAAAGCCGGCGCGATCTACGAGAACCAGTACTTGCTGGGGACCTCCATTGCCCGGCCGATCATTGCCAAGCGCCAGATCGAGATCGCCCTCAAAGAAAAGGCCGATGCCGTGGCCCACGGCGCGACCGGCAAAGGGAACGACCAGGTCCGCTTTGAGCTGACCTTTATGGCGTTGGCTCCCCAGATCAAGGTTATCGCCCCCTGGCGGGAGTGGGAGTTGAAAGGGCGGGAAGAAGAGATCGAGTACGCCAAAAAGCATCACATTCCGATCCCGGTCAGCAAGAAAAAACCGTATTCTTCGGACCGAAACCTCTGGCATATCAGTTATGAGGGGGGGGTGTTGGAAGATCCCTGGTTTGAACCGAAAGAGGAGATGTTCCTCCTTTCCGTCTCACCCCAGAAAGCGCCGAATAAACCGGAATATGTGGAGGTCGATTTTGTAAAAGGGGAGCCGACCGCGGTCAATGGCCGCAAACTGGCGCCGGTCCCTCTGATCGAAGAGCTGAACAAAATCGGCGGGCGCAACGGCGTCGGCCGGGTCGACATCGTTGAAAACCGGTTGGTTGGGATCAAGTCGCGCGGCGTTTACGAAACTCCGGGGGGGACGATACTTTACGCCGCCCACCAGGCGCTCGAAGGGCTGACCCTTGACCGCGATGTCTTGCATTATAAACTGCAGGCCGCCCAGCGCTATGCCGAACTGGTCTATAACGGCCAATGGTTCACTCCTCTTAAAGAGGCGCTGGATGCTTTTGTGAACGCGACCCAGCGGAACGTGACCGGACGGATCAGGCTTAAACTATATAAAGGGAATTGCCTCGTTGTTGGCCGCAAGTCGGAGCGTTCGCTCTACCGGCCGGACCTGGCGACCTTCGAAAAAGAAGATTTCTACAATCAAAAAGACGCGGAGGGATTTATCAATCTGTTCGGGCTGCCGATCAAGGTGGCCGCGCTGATCAAAAAATGACCCCCTTCGTTTTCTTTTACGGTCTGTCGCTGATCGGGTTCGGCGGTTTGAGCTTAATGTTCGGGGTTTTTATCCATTCGCGATTTCATTCGGGAACAAGCCGTAATTATTTTCTTTTAACCATTACCATTTTTCTAACCGCGCTGGCCGAAGCCTTTATTCGCCTTGCCGCCACGCCGGAGACGGCCGCGATTTGGCTGGCTTTGGCGGTTGTTTTTTGGTTTGGGATTGTATTCTCTTTCTTGTATTTTACCGCTTTCTTTGCCGGAAAAAAGATTAATATTTGGCCGCTTCTTTACGCGCTGGCCGCTCTGGTGGTTGTGTCGTTTATTTTACCCGGTTATGCCGTTGCCGGGTTCGAAAAGCGTTTTTACGGTTATGGGCTGATCCCGGGACCGACTTTTTTTCTGTTCATGATTTACGCTCAAGCCGTAACGGCGTTGGGCCTGTTTTATTTAGCCCGGGCTTTAAGGCGGGCTAAAGAATTTTATAATCGCCGCCAGGCCTTGATTTTTATCGTGGCCGGGATCTTGTCTTCTTTATTGATTGTGATCTTTGATCAGGTGTTGTTGATTTTAGGCTACAATTTTGTCCCCATCGGGATTATTTGCGTCTCGACCATCGCTTCCGTCGCCGCTTACGGCATGCTTCGTTACGCTCCGGTTGCCAATCTGACCAAAGAGGCAATTGCCGAAGCGGCTTCAACGACCTTGAGCGATCCGCTGATCATTGCCGATAACGAAAGAATCATAACCTATGCTAATCCGGCGGTAACGAACCTGACCGGGTTTCGGCCGGACGAACTGGTTGGAAAGCCCGTTGCCGATTTTTTCTCTCAAGAAAAAGGAGGGATTTATAATTTAAAGCGAAAACGCGGGGCCTACCTCGTGGTGAGCCTGGCAATTTTCCCGATCTCGGGAGGGAAGGGCGCTTTGTACCTGGCCCGCGACCTGACCTCGGTTGTTAAGCTTAGAAAAGCGGTCCACAAAATGACCGCCGAAAAAAACCTTTCCCTGAACAAAGAAAAAGCGGTTGTGCGGGCGATTTTTGAATTCGCCGAAACCAACCGTCCGGACGAGGTCGAAGCGCTTTGGCGGCGGCTGACGGAGGGAAGCCTTGGCGAGATCCTGCGCCCGGTCTATGCCCTGGTTAAAGAATATGCCGAACTGATGGAGAGTGTCCATCGGTCAAGGGACGAACTGGCTGGTCAAGTGGAGGAGCTGGAAAAGACCATCCGTCTGATGTCGGGCCGGGAAGAGGCCCTCAAAGAGCTGGAAAAAAAATACCGGGAGTTGACCAAATGAGCCTGATCTTTTATCTTGACCTGATCGGAAAGCTCTTTGCGGGGACCGCGCTTTCCGTTTTGGCCGTTTATGTCTATCTGAACAACCGGTCTAATCTTTCCAATCGGAATTTTGCCTTAACTTTCGGGGCTTTGGCCTTATGGGTCTTTTCCCTGACTATCAGGATGTTCGATCCGGACCCGGCCCATCAGTTGCTTTACAGCCGAATATCGCATTTTTTCGGGGCGTTTTCGATTGCCGCGTTCAGTTATACGCTGATTGTTTTCCCAAAGAATGAAGATCTGTTCCCGTTGTGGAAATGGCTGATCGTTCTTCCCGGTTTGATTTTTGGCGGTCTCTCCCTGGTTACGGATTATGTCCTCAAAGGGTATCTTTCAGATCCGTATCCTTATATTTACCTGGGGACGGTCGTCACGGGCCCTCTTTACCAGCTCTATCTCGCTTATTGGGTTCTGGGCCCGCTGCTTAGCGTTGGCTTTTTGGTCTGGAAATATTTCCGCGCGCAGGAAAGCGACCGGCTAAGGATCGGTTACCTGGTGCTGGCGTTCGTGATCGGGATTGTCGAAGTCGGATTCTTCAATCTCTTCCTGCCTTATGTCGTTTTGATCGACACGACTTCAGTCGGCCCGATCGTTCTGCTCTTCCCGGTTTTTATGGTCGCTTATTCGATCGTCAAATTCGGGCTTTTTCGGATCACCCCAAAAGTCGCCGCGGCGGAAATAATTGAGTCGTTGGGGGGAGCGGTTTATGTTTGCGACATGAGGGGGAAGATCCTCTACGCCGGCACGGAGAAATTTATTTTTTCCGAGGCGGTGATTGAAAAGATCATTGAGCAGGTGATCGCAAAAGGGGGACTCCAGGACTATCGTTTAAAGATCGGCGAGCGCTGGGTCGATATTTCGGCCAACTTCCTGCGGCATGGAGGCGGCCTCGTTTTTATCGCTCATGACCTGACCGATATTGAACAAGAGATCGAGAATGAACAGCGGCTGCAGCAGGAACTGGGCGTCCGCTTGCAAAAAGAACAGGCCCTGCGCCGGACCCTGGCCTGCCTGGCCACGGTCTTTAAAAAAGAAGAGATCGAGAAGGCTTGTTCTCCGGCGGAAAAGCTGTTCGCCGACGATCTTGAATCGCTGCAGGCGCTGGAAAAAATGGTCGCCCGGGCCGAAGAACGAAGCAGGCTTCTTGACCGGCTGGAAGCGGACAAAGCGGCCCTCATCAAGAAAAAAAAGGAGATCGAAGAGATCCAAAACCTTGGTGTGCAAAGAGAGTTAAAGATGATAGAATTGAAGGAGCAGATCAAACAATTGGAGGGGAGCGGCAAATGAAGAAAAAACCCTGGTCCGGTCGTTTTCGGGACACTTTAGCCAAAACGGCTGAAGATTTTTCCAGCTCTATCCACTTTGATTCCCGGCTTTACAAACAGGATATCGTTCAAAACATTGCCTACGCCGAAGCCTTGCTTAAGGCTAAGGTCCTGACCCTCCCGGAATGCAAAAAGATCATCAAAGCGCTGGAAGAGATCCTCAAAGAGATCGAGCGCGGTTCGCTGAAACTTAAACCGGAACTGGAAGATGTTCACATGAACATCGAGAGCGCGCTGATCGATAAGGTCGGCGATGTCGGTAAAAAACTCCATTCCGGCCGGAGCCGCAACGATCAGGTCGCGACCGATACCCGATTGTTCGTAAAATACGAAACGACCGAGATCGTCTTGCTCATTAAAAAGCTCCAAGCGGTCCTGCTTGACCAAGCCTATAATAACGAAAAAGTTATTATGCCCGGTTATACCCATTTACAGCGGGCGCAGCCGGTCCTTTTTTCGCACCACTTAATGGCTTATTTCGAAATGCTGCAGCGCGACAAAGAACGCTTCTTGAATTGCCAGAAAGAATCCGACGTCATGCCTCTCGGTTCCGGCGCGCTGGCGGGCAACAGTTTTGGGATCAATCGCGAGCTTCTGGCCAAGGAATTAGGGTTTGCTAAGATATCCAAAAACAGCTTGGACGCCGTTTCCGACCGCGATTTTGCCGTCGATTTCGTTCACGCCTGCTCAATGCTGATGATGCACCTTTCCCGGTTGTCCGAAGAGCTGATCCTTTGGTCCTCCTTCGAGTTCAATTTCATCGAACTTTCCGACCGTTATACCACCGGTTCTTCGATCATGCCGCAGAAAAAGAACCCCGATCTGGCGGAACTTTCCCGGGGAAAGAGCGGTCGGGTTTTCGGCCATCTGATCGGCTTACTGACCATGATGAAGGGGCTGCCGCTGGCTTATAACCGCGATCTCCAGGAAGATAAGGAGGCCTTGTTCGATACCCTCGACACCGTCAAAGGGGTCATGTCGATCTACCCGGAAATGCTGGCCACGATGAAGGTTAATGAAGTGATCATGGCGGCGGCGGTCAAGAAAGGGTTCCTGACGGCGACCGACCTGGCGTATTACCTGGTCCGCAAAGGGGTTCCTTTTCGCGAGGCCCACGAGATAGTCGGCAAGATCGTCGCTTACTGCGAAGAATCAAATATGCAGTTGGAATACATGTCCCTCAAACAATTGAAAGAATTCTCGGAATATTTTGAATACGATTCGACCCGGGTTTTGTCCGCTGAAAGCAGTATTGCCAGCCGCGATCTCCCGGGCGGAACGGCGCTAAAAAGGGTCAGGGAGGCGATCAAAAGTGCCCGAAAAAACCTTCTTCATGATAAAGCCTGACGGGGTAGCCCGCGGTTTAGTTGACGAAATATTTAAACGTTTGGTCCAGGCCGGGCTTAAAGTCGCTGTCGATCGCCGGGCGACCATCAGCGAACAACAGGCGGCCGAGCTTTATTTGCCTCACCTGGGGAAAACCTTTTACGACGGCCTCGTTAAGTTCATCACTTCCGGTCCGGTCAGACTTTGTTTGGTCGAAGGGGAGCGGGCGATCGTCAAGACGAGAGCGTTAATGGGCGCGACCGATCCTTTGGCGGCCGAGCGGGGGACGATCCGGGGCGATCTGCGCGAGAAAGACGTTATCAATGAAGACGGCGTTATCAAGAACCTGGTCCATGGCTCGGATAGTTTGGCTTCGGCCCAGCGGGAGCTGGCGATCTTTTTTCCGGGGTTATGAACCGACCATTATTAATCGTCGGTTTGCTGTTTTTGTTTTTTTCCGCCGCTTTCGCCCAGCCCGAGAAATATTATCCCAAACAATTAGGCGTTGTTTCTGATTATGTCGACGTGCTTTCTCCTTCCGTCGAAGCGGAGATCGAACGGCAAGCCGCCCTGCTGAAAAAGTTCACTTCGGTCAATCTGAAGGTCGCGATCTTTTATTCGATCTCGACGTTGGAGATTATCAGTTATGCCGAAGAGCTTTATCGGCACTGGGATGTCGGCCAAACCGCGAAAAAACTGGACGACGGGGTCCTGATCATTATTACCTGGGCGGAGCAGGATGCCCGGGTCGTTGCCGGCCAGGGAGTCAGCCATGTCCTCAACGAGCAGGCGCGGGAGAACCTTAAGTATTTGATCCTGGGGGCGCTCGTCGACGGCGATTTTTCTAAAGCCTGCGTTCTGGGAACGACGGCGGTCACCCAGTTGATCATGAGCGGGCCGAAGAAAGAGCCCCCAGGCTATAAAATATTTAGCTGGCTGTTCCCGCTTAGTGTCTTATTGCTGTTTGCCTTGCTGGCGCCGCTCGCTTTCAACGGTGACTTCCTGATGGGTTATAGCATCGTTATCGGCGGGTTCTTTGGTTATTTGTTCTTTGGCCTTCCCGGGATGGTCGCCGTCGCCGCGCTTGCTTTCCTGCTTAATTTCCTAAAATTGTAGAAGGGGGATTAGATGTTGAAAAAACTTTGGTTGATAGTTGTTTTGGGGTTGTCGCTTTCGGCGGCGGGGTGGAGCGAAGAGGTTAAATTTCCGGCGGCCGTCGGGTTCGTCAATGATTTTGCCGGGGTGCTTGACCAGGGGACGGCGGAAAAACTGCGGCATCTCTCTTCCGACCTGGAAAAAAAGACCTCCGCCGAACTGGCGATCGTAACCGTTAAAACGGTCGCTCCGCTTGATCCCAAAGAGTATGCCGTCAAACTCTTCGAGAAATGGGGGGTCGGGAAAAAGGGGCAGGACAACGGGCTATTGTTTTTGGTTGCCGTCGCCGACCATCGGGTCGAGATCGAGGTCGGCTATGGCCTGGAAGGGGTCATAACCGATGCCCGGGCCGGTCGGATCTTGGACGAGTATGTTGTTCCCCGTTTCAAAGAAGGCGATTACAGCGGCGGGATCTACAATGGCGCGGCTGCGCTGGCCGAGCGGATCGCGACGGAGAAAAAAGTTGAGTTGGGCGGCGATTACAAGGCCGAAAAACCGACAGCTAATGGAGGCGAGGCTGGTTTCTTTTCCGATTTCTGGCTGATCGTTGGGATAATCGGCTTGATCTTTTTGTCGGTAATATTCTCGGGAAAAATCCCCGGGTTATTGGGGCTGGCGTTCGGTGCCTTTTTCGGTTTTTCGATTGCCGGCTTGATCGGCGCGATCGTTGGAGCAATTATCGGTTTTGTGTTATCATTCTTTGCGGGTCCGTTTTCCGGTGGCGGGGGATTCGGCGGTGGTTTTGGCGGCGGATCTTCCTGGGGTGGCGGCGGGTTCAGCGGCGGTGGTGGAGGTGGATTTGGCGGTGGTGGCAGTGGCGGCGGCGGGTCGGGAAGAAGCTGGTAGGGGAAAATACGGCTGTAAGCTTACAGCTTAAAGCTTTAAGCTAATTAAGGAGGGTTTTATCATGAATAAGTGGCTTATTGGGATCTTGGTTGTTATCGTTCTTTTAGGGATGTGGTCGGTTGGTGTTTATAATGGTTTGGTCGGCAGGGACCAGGAAGTCAAACAAAGCTGGGCCCAGGTTGAAAATCAGCTGCAGCGGCGCTATGACCTGATCCCGAACATCGTCGAAACCGTTAAAGGGTACGCTACCCACGAAAAAGAGCTCTTTGAAAATGTTGCCGCCGCCCGATCAGCCTGGGCCGGGGCCAAAACCAGCACCGAACGGATCAAGGCCGCTAATCAGGTGGAGGGAGTTTTGGGCCGTTTGATGGTCGTGGTCGAGAATTACCCTCAACTTAGGGCTTCCGAAAACTTCCGCGCCCTGCAGGATGAGCTGGCCGGGACCGAAAATCGGATCTCCGTGGCCAGAATGCGCTACAACGACGCGGTTCAAGGCTACAACGTGACCGCCCGTTCGATTCCGACCGTTTTTGTCGTCAGGCTCTTCGGTTTTGACGCTGAAAAGATCTTTTTTGCCTCGGCCGCTGAAGCGAAGGTCGCCCCGAAGGTCAAGTTCTAAGCCAATGAAGATCAGGGTTGAATATGAGTCGTTACTGGAGATCAAATGCGACCTGCTGGTCGTCAACGAGTTTGAAGGGGTGAAGTCGCCCGGCGGCGGGACCGGGGCCGTCGATAAGGCGCTGAAGGGGATGATCTCCAGGCTTTCCAGGGACGGCGAGATCAGCGGCCGGTTGGGGGAAGTGACGATGCTTCACTGTCCGGAAGGGGTCTGTGCTTCTAAAGTCGCGATCGTTGGTCTGGGTAAGAAGGAAAAATTCGATCTGGACGCGGTTAGGACCGCGGCGGCCGCGGCGATCAAAAAAGCCCGGGCGATAAAAGCCCGGACCGTCGCGACGATCATCCATGGCGCCGGTATCGGCGGGTTGGAACCGGAGGAAGCGGCCAAGGCGACAGTTGAAGGTTCGGTCCTTGGCGTTTATAAATTTGCCGGGTACGCTAAAGAAAAAGAGATCCCGGACCACAAAATTGAGTCGTTAATCCTGACCGATAATGACCGGAGCAAGATACCGGCGATCAAAAAAGGGGCCGAGCTCGGACGGATCATTGCCGAGGCGGAAAATCACGCCCGCGACCTGGTCAATACTCCTTCCAATAAGATGACCCCGACCGCTTTTGCCAAGTTGGCGGAACATATCGCTAAGATCAATAAATTGAAAGTTACGGTGATCGACCCGAAAAAAGCCGGGATGGAAGCGCTCTGGGCGGTCGCTAAAGGGTCGGAAGAACCGCCGAAGCTGGTCGCGATTGAATACACCGGAAACCCCGGCTCCAAAGAGAAACTGGCGATCATCGGCAAGGGGATTACTTTCGACTCCGGCGGGATCTCTCTTAAGCCCTCCAAGAAGATGAGCGAGATGAAGACCGATATGGCCGGGGCGGCGGCGGTGCTTGGGACCATGAGCCTCCTTTCCGATCTTAAACCGAAATGTAATGTGCTGGGGATCATGTCGCTGACGGAAAATATGCCGTCCGGCCACGCGACCAAACCCGGCGATGTTGTCGGTTCCCTTTCCGGTTATACCATAGAAGTTTTAAACACCGACGCCGAAGGGCGAATGATCCTGGCTGACGCGATTACTTACGCCAAACAGCGCGGCGCGACTAAAATGATCGATGTCGCGACCCTGACCGGCGGCTGTATTGTCGCTCTGGGCGATGCCGCGACCGGGGTGATCGGCAACGACCAGGAGCTGATCGACAAGATCATCCGGGTCGGCAACCGCTGCGGCCAAAAGATGTGGCAGCTGCCGCTCTACGATGAATATAAAGACGCTTTAAAAAGCCAAGTTGCCGACTTGAAAAACACTTCCGAGACCGGCAAAGCTTCGCCTTCGTCCGGGGCCGCTTTTCTGGCCAAGTTTGTCGGAGAGACCCCCTGGGCGCATCTTGATATCGCCGGGACAGCCCACCTCGACAAAGAATCCGGCTATCTGCCGGACGGCGCGACCGGGGTTCCGGTCAGGACCCTGATCGAATATATAACCAGGCAATGAAGAATTGGCTGATCGGACTACTTCTCCTGGCCCAGCCGCTACTGGCGGCGACGCCGGAGAGTTTGTCTTTACCCCAGTCGGTCAAAGCGGAGAACAATCCAAAGCTCCAATATCTCTATCGGATCAGGATCGCCAACGTTCCCAATGGTTCCATTGAAGTCAGCAATGAAGCGGGGAAAAGGTGGTATCAGGTCGGCCGGGTCCTTTACCCTACGCTTAAAGTCAACAAAGATGGCTATGCCGCTTCCCGGTGGGTCAAGAACGGGGAGATCGCCGCGACGGCGGTCAATGCCATTCACGTGAAAGTCGGTTATGACCAGGTTAATAATAAAGGGGTGATCTTCAGTGTTCTCCCTAAAGACCAGTTGCGGCCGCCGCGCGAATACCGCTCTTATTTAAGCCCCGATTCCTCGATCTACACCGACATTCCGGCCGGCCAGAAGATCTTCGGCGGCGGGTTTGCCCCTTTTGTCGGTAATAAAGTTTTCTTTTCGCGTCAGACCAGCTATCTTTATCCGATCACGGCTGATTATCAGCCTTCGCTGGGCGACGTTTATACAATCGTCGTCAAACGACCGCTCGATTATCCCAAGGAGATCGTCTTCGAAAACACTTTCGGCGGAGCGATCACGATCCGCTATTTTGGCAACCGGGAAAAAGTGATCGGGACAGTTCTCCGACCGGTCCAGGGGGTCGGCCGTTTTGAAGGGACCCTTTACGCTTCGACCGGCCGGATCAGGGCGAACCATGCCGGAGTGATTGACATCTCCACTTCGCCGCTCGGGAAGATCGGCGGCTTCCAGATTGTCCCCGCCGAGCATGGCTCCGACCTGAAGTATGTCCGCGAGCTAACCCAATGGATGGTGATCGGTCCCCCCTTGGTCGGCGAGGGGTCGCTCGAAGGGGTTGCCCCCTTCTTCCGTTATTTTATTCAACCGGATTTCCGGGCCGATGATCTTGATGACGATGATAATTGGGAGCAGCGGCTCTTGAATCGTTTTCTGGTCGAAGTCAAATTGAAAGGGGAAGATAATTGGCGGGCGATGCCGTCGCTCTCCCTGGACCGCAACAAAGAACTTCCCAAATGGGCCAATTCCGCGCTGGACAAGGTCAGCAGTTTCCGGATCTTGTTCCCGATCGAGGGAAACTAATCTCTGGGGACGACTGTTATCATCAAAGCGTCGTTATTGCGTGGATCGGTCATCGGATTAAAATAATCGGCGATTGGTTCCCCCTTGCTGGGATGAAAACGGGTCGTGAATTCAGGAAAACTATCCGGTTCCCCCATAACGGCCTGATGCAGTTTGAAATAGGGGAGTAAAAAATCGATATTCCATGAATTCAACCCATAAGGAAAAAAGTCGGGGAAATTAACGACCGCCTCCGGAAACGCTTTTATAAACCTGATCCAGGAGAGAATGAAGTATTCCCGCGCTTTTGCCGGGTCGCGGAAGGTCGGGTAAGCGTCGTCCGGCATTCTGATCGCGGGATTAGAAAAGACGGTGTCTTTTAACTCTCTCGCTTTAGCGTCAAAAACCAGGGCGACCGCTTTGACCGATAATTGGGGGTCAAGAGCGATCCGAGCGGCGCTGTCTTCGGTCCTTCCCAGATTCGGAAAATATTGCCGCCACAGCCGGCCGTTATCGTATTCACCGGCCTTCAAGAAATCACCGATCAAGATGGCGTTGGGGCCGAGCCCTTGCTTAGTGACGGAAACTTTGGTGGAGGCCAGACGCCAGGAAATATCATAAATTTTATTCTCTTTGTCATCGATCTTGACGCCAAAGGCATAACCCAGTTCTTGAGTGTAGCGCCGATACGTTTCTCTAAAAGCGGGAGCTTCTTTGGTGTTGTACCAAGAAGCGGCGCCGGTATCCTGCCAAGGGTCTTCGGTCCCCATCCAGAAAAGTTCGGCGAAAGTATTGATCTCCAGATAGCTTTTTAACGTGTTGACGTCAATATCCATGCCTATTTCCGAGAGGGAGGAGTGAAGCGTATGAGCGGCTTCGGTATAAGTAGCCGCGAGTGTTTTGATAAATTGGTAAATCGGTAAATGAGCTTGAAGATCGATATAACGATCGGTGTAAGTCGCGGCCAGAGAGATCGTGTTGGGGCCGGTCGCTTTGCCGGAATAATCGCCGATATAAATTTTTTCCGGGTTGGCCACCACCCCGATAAACCCGTGAGTTAAATCCTTGACGGCCGTGATGCCAGAGATCGGGATTGACCGGTCGAGGCCATAGGCCTCGAGATAAAAATTGAAAGGTCTTTGCCCGCCTGGGGTTGGGACTCTAACCGTGCACTGGTTGCCGAGGTTTATTCGGCAATAGGTTTTAACCGCGTCTGTGGCCAGGGTTCCCCTTTGCATTTCGGCTTCGGCTTTGGCGGTCGATTCTTCTGTCGGCTGGACCTTGGGCGAGGCGTCAAGCCGGGCGTACATGGCCAGAGTGGTGTTTTCCGGCATGATCTTGACCTGGTAAGGAGGGTTGCCGGGCGGCGTGACAGTTACTTCCCGCGCTTCATCAGGCGAAGCCCACTTGATAATATCCAGGAGGGTTTTGGCTGAACGGAGAATTTTGACTTCCCGTCCCAAATCATCCGACAATCCAGATAAATTAGCTTCAGTTTGTAACGCGATAGTCATGTTAATGATTCTGGTTTTTTTCTCGCTTAAAGCTTTATACTGAGCGGCGTCAATCCCTTTAGCTTCAAGAGCAGAAGTGTCTTTGAGATTGCCAAGAAATGGCCGAAAAAGGCGAAGGTTTTGCGCCGGAAAGGCGGCTTTTATTTCCTGCGCTAGTTGTCGGACTTCTTTAACGGCGTTAGGCAGGGAGATGCCCAGCGCGGCTAAGGTGGGGACATTTAACATTTTGACGGGTTGATCGCCTCGGACGGCAGCCGACAAGCCGCCAATAACTAAGAGGGCGTTCGTTGCGTTCCTAAGGACACCTCTAAATCTTGTTGGAACGACTGCTGATCTAATTTGCATAAAACATGCCTCGTTAATTAAGATTGGGATTGCCAAAAATCCTCAAGAATATTTCGGTAAAAAACCGGAGAAATTTCAGCCTATTAAAAGTTTTTTGCCCCTTCCCATTCGCCGAAATAGCTTCCCTTGTGGTCGCGCATAGCTGGCCCGGGCGAGGGGGCACCGGGGGTCTTAGCCATGAGATGGACGGCTTGGTTTAAGGCCTGAACATCATCGGCAAGCTTTTGCCACTTGTGGGTGTCATAAGCGGCAAAGCGAAATTTCAGAGGGATCAAGATGAGCAATCCCATTAATTCTTTGCTATAATTAATTCATGACGGAAAAATTCTACCTGACTACCCCGATCTACTATGTCAACGATATCCCGCATATCGGGCATTCCTACACGACCATTGCCGCCGATGTCCTGGCCAGATATAAAAGGAGCCGGGGGGTTGAAACCTACTTCCTGACCGGAACCGACGAGCACGGGCAAAAGGTCTGGAAAGTGGCCGATACTAAGGGGGTAGGGGCGAAAGAGTTTGTGGATAGTATTGTTCCCCGCTGGAAAAAGGCCTGGGAGACCCTCAATATCAGCAACGATGATTTTATCAGGACGACTGACGAGCGCCATGAAAAGACCGTCCAGGCGATCTTCAGCCGCTTGCTTAAGCAAGGCGATATCTATAAAGGGGAATATTCCGGTTGGTATTGTGTGACTTGCGAGACCTACTGGCCCGAGGCCGAACTTAAAGAGGATATGGAAGGGCGGAAGCTCTGCCCCGATTGCGGCCGCCAAACCGAAATGCTGAAGGAGGAAAGCTATTTTTTCAAGCTTTCCAAGTTTCAAGAACCGCTCCTCCGGCATATTGAGGCTCAACCGGACTTTATAAAACCTGATTCCAGGCGGAATGAAGTAATTCAGTTTATCAAACAAGGGTTACATGACCTCTCCGTTACCCGGACCGCTTTCCCTTGGGGAGTGGTCGTAGCGGATGACCCAAAACACGTCGTTTACGTCTGGTTTGATGCCTTGATCAATTATATTTCCGCCATTGGCTACCTACAGGACGATCAGAAGTTCAATAAATGGTGGCCGGCTGATGTCCATATCATGGGGAAAGAGATTGTCCGTTTCCACGCCGTAACCTGGCCCTGTATCCTGATGGCCTTAGGCTTACCACTCCCTAAAAAAGTCTTTGGGCATGGCTGGTGGACCGTGGAAGGGGCCAAGATGTCCAAGTCCAAGGGGAATGTGGTTGACCCGATCGCCCTGGCGGAGAAATATGGAGTCGATGTTGTCCGTTATTTCATCCTGAGGGAAGTCGCCTTTGGCGCCGACGGCGACTTTTCCTACGATTCACTGGTCAATCGCTATAATGCCGACCTGGCCAACGATCTAGGGAATTTACTAAGCCGAACTTTAACGATGATCGAAAAGTATTTTGAGGGAAAAGTTCCGACCATGGCAGGGAGTGGGGATGACTTGACCCAGGAATTGGCCAAATTGACGGAAAAGACCCCAGCCTTGGTTGACCAGGCGATGAACGAACTCGCTTTTTCTGATGCGTTGGCAGCGATCTGGCAGTTGATCAGCCAAGCGAACGTCTATATTGAGAAACAAGCCCCTTGGGGTTTAGCAAAAAGAGGGGAAATTGAAAAATTAGCCCAGGTTATGGCGACCCTGTTTAATGTCTTAAAAACAACTGCCGAACTTTTGTCACCTTTTATGCCGGCTACCTCCGGTAAGATCAAGAGCCAATTAAACCTTGGCGGCGATAAAGTCGCTAAAGGTGAGGTTCTTTTCCCCAGGCTACAGAAGTAGATACGAATACACGAATAAGAAAACGAATACACTAATGGAGACAATTGACTTAATTAGTGCATTCGTGTCCCATTAGTGTATTCGTATCCCATTCGAGTGTTCGTGGTAATAAAGTTGCTACCTCTCATTTATGGCCATTCTTCTTTATCCTGAACTAAGCTACAAGATAATGGGGGTTCTTTTCTCGGTCCATAATCAGCTTGGTCCGGGCTTTATGGAAAAACATTATCAAAGAGGGATAGAAAATGAATTTATGAAACAGGGGATAAAATATTTGTCTCAAGTTGAAACAAAAATTGAGGGAATTGGAGCCTTCAGGCTCGACTTTCTGGTTAATGACTTAATTGTTGTTGAAATTAAGGCAACCCCTAGGATATCCAGGGACGATTATCAACAAATTAAGAGGTATTTGAAACTAATGGATAAAGAGCTTGGGATCCTTGCCACTTTCGGCCGAAGGAACCTAATCTACCGTCGAATACTAAAGGGTTACAAATGAGCTCCCATTCGTGTGTCCAATTAAACAACCGTCAAACCGCCCGGTTTTGCCAGCAACTTTCAACTCTTTTAACCTCCGGCCTGCCGCTGGCTGACGCTCTGCGGGTCATTGGCCAAACTCCTTTCTTTAAAAAGGAAAGATTAGCAATCGGTAGAATGATCGAGCGGATCGAAGAAGGAGCTTCTTTAGGAGAGGGGGCAAAACAAGTCCTTCCTGATCTGGCCTGCGCGACTTTACAAGCGGCGGATCGGGGTGGCGCGGTCGAAAAAGTCTTGAATTATTTAGGCAACTACTACGACCAGCGGGCCGAGTTATCAGAAAAGCTGATCGGCGCCCTGGTTTATCCTGCTTTTGTGGCTGTTGTCAGCTTGGGACTGCTGGTCTTTCTTTTGGTTTATGTTGTTCCTTCAATGAGCCAGTTATTAGAGGAAGTGGGAAGCGGCTTGCCTCCGTTAACTGTGGCGGTCATGGCGATTAGCTCTTTTCTGGTTAATTATTGGTTGTTGATTGTTGGCGGAGTGATCTTGCTTGGTGTGGTCGCCTTAAAAAGGCGGAATGCTTTTATGAGTGGGCTCACCAGGTTGCCGTTGCTTGGCGATTATTATCGCCAGGAGCTGGCGCTTTTTAACTGTTTAACCTTCGGGATGCTGCTTGAAGGGGGGATCTCGCTAAGCACTGCCATGGCGATCGGTTCGCGAACAGTGACCGATCCGCTGTTTCAAGCTGATTTGAATCGTCTCCGGACTGAAGTTGAGAATGGCCGGAAGATCAGCGAGGCTCTGGCTGAAAGCCGCTACTTCCCAACCGATTCGGTCTCGCTGGTCGCGATCGGGGAGAATACCGGCCGGTTAGGCGCTGCCTTTCTGGATGTCGCTGCTTTCAAGGCAAAGGAGCGAGGGGCGAGGCTCGAACAGCTCTCAAAATTACTGGAGCCGGCGATTACCGCGACCGTTGGCGGGTTGGTTGCCTTTATCGTCTTGGCCCTTTTTCTGCCTTTGCTGAAGCTGGTTGCCGCCCTAAGTTGATTGCAGTTTCAGAGAGGCCAATCTATAATACTGGGAGGTGAAGAGAATGAAAAATAGAAATGGGTTTACTCTCGTCGAAATATTGATCGTGATCGGGATCATCGGCTTGTTGTCGGTCTTTCTGGTCCCAAATCTTTTGGGCGCGCGCGACAAAGGGAAAGAAGCGGCGGTCAAGGGGGTCATGCATACCGTTCAGTTGGCGGTCGAAGCTTATCATTTGGAAAATAATGTTTATCCGTTGGGAAAAGATATCGGGGTCAGGTCGCTTTGCGAGAATTACCTGATGAG
This sequence comes from Candidatus Margulisiibacteriota bacterium, assembly GCA_041661965.1. Taxonomy (NCBI): domain Bacteria; kingdom Bacillati; phylum Candidatus Margulisiibacteriota; species Candidatus Margulisiibacteriota bacterium. The sequence continues at coordinate 123,822 of JBAZTH010000002.1, read as the reverse complement.
CGGTGATTATATTGCCGCGGTCCCGAAAAATCCCTTTACCGGGAAAGAATACCAGGATGGCGACCGGGCCGGGAAAATTATTTACGGTTACGACGAGACGACCGGGACGTACTCAATAATTGGATATAAAAGGAATGGCCTTGCGAAATTACTTGAGCTTACTAATTTGTAGTTTGCTGCTGGCTGGGTTGGCCACGGCTATTGATTACGATCCGAATGCTTTTCTCCGTTCCAGCCTGAATGGCGAAGTCTCGATCCTTAATCCGATCCTCTCGACCGACAACGTCTCGGCGGCGGTTGAAGATACGATGTTCAACGGCCTGGTGACTTTTAATGAGAAGCTCGAAGTTGAGCCCGACCTGGCCGCCTCCTGGCAGACTTCAAAAGATGGTAAGGTTTGGACCTTTAAACTGCGGCCCGACGTAAAGTGGCATGACGGGGCCCCATTTACGGCCGATGACGTTGTCTTTACCTACAACGCGATCCTTAACCCAAAGGTGAATTCGGTCCGCCGGAGCGATTTTATGATCGACGGCCGGCCGATCAGGTTCCAGGCGCTTGATAAATACACTTTTCAGGCCGTTTTGCCCGTTCCCTTTGCTCCTTTTTTGGTCAGAATGGGGATGGGGATCATTCCTAAACACCTGCTGGCTGGAAAAGACCTTAATACGGCTGACTTTAACCGGTATCCGGTCGGGACCGGGCCTTTTAAGTTCAAGGAGTGGGTTTCCGGCGATCACGTGACGGTGGTCCGTAATCAAGATTATTTCCGTGGCGCTCCTAAATTGGCCGGGATCAACTTTAAAATGATCCCGGACGAGAATTCACAGCTGGTCGCCCTGGAAGCCGATGAGATCGACGAGGCGGGGATCCCGCCTAAGGATTACCAGCGGATCAAAGCTAAACCGGGGATCAATGTCTACGACTACCCGGTCTTGCAATATACCTATCTTGGCTTCAATTTAGCTAATCCTAAGTTTACCGATCGCCGGGTCCGCCAGGCGCTGGCTTACGCGACCGACAAAAAACAACTGGTCGATCTGATCCATAAAGGGCTCGCGACCCCAGCGTACGCTCCTTCGGCTCCGATCTCCTGGGCTTATAATAGCAATGTGCCAAAATACGAATTCAATCCGGAAAAAGCGAAGCAGTTGCTGAAAGAGGCCGGGGTTAAGAACCTCGAATTTACGATCCTGGCCAACCAGGGAAATAAAGAGCGGGAAAAAGCGGCAGTTATCTTACAACAGCAATATAAGAAGGTTGGGGTCAACGTTAAAGTTCGTTTACTGGAATGGTCGGCACTCCTCAAGATCATCAACGCGCCGAAAGGACCGAAAGATTTTGAAGCGGTCTTAATGGGCTGGTCGCTGGGGCTCGATCCGGACGCCTATTCGATCTGGCATTCGAGCCAATACCCGGCCGGGTTTAACTTCAATAAGTATAATAATAAAAAAGTTGACGAATTCTTAAAAGCCGGACGAACCACGATCGACCGGAGCGGCCGCAAGAAGATCTATGCCCAGATCTGGCAGGAGATTGCCGCCGACCAGCCGTATATCTTTCTCTGGTACCCGAAGGCAATAGTCGGGGTCCGCGAGCGGGTCGGCGGACTGTCCAAGCCGGGGCCGGCCGGGTTGTTTGTCCATCTCGAAAAAGTTTATCTCAAAAAGTAAGAAGGTTTTTTCTTCCTTCAATTCAGCTGAAATCCCCCCGTTTATTAGCCGAAAATTATTTATGATTGCCAGGAGTTGCCGCCTTTCTGGGGAAAGAGCGGTTGAGCTATATAAAAAAATCGAATTTAACGACCAGGCTGCCCGCCAGGCGATGGCGGGACGCGTTGCCGAAGCGCATCAGGGGAAACCGTTTCCCGAATTCTTGGCCGCTCCTTTTGGCCGATCCTGTTTGCCACGGGAGATCTATTTCCAGCCGGAAAAGCGGCTGGCACTCACCGATCCGTTGTATTGGGAAGCGCTTGCCCCCGAGAAGCTGGCACAAGAGCATCTCCACACGATAGCCTTTCCCAGCCAGAGCGACAGGGCGATGGTAATAATTTGGGATAATGGCGCCGTTAGCGAGTTCAAAGGGGAAACCCTTCCTTCCTCATATCTTAAGAGTGCGGGTGTTCACGATCAGTCGCAGGAACCGTACGGTTTTTTGGAAGCGGTCAAAGGTGAAAGGGAAGCGGAATGTTTGCGGGAAATTGGCGCGATTGATAGTCAGTTTACTCCACTGGGTGAGGGGGAGGACGCTTGGGGGAGACACCTTGGCTTTGGCCAGCTGGTCAGGGAAGGGGAAGCCTTTTTCCCCTGGTTGCGGTTGGACCGGCCGTTGGCTGATCTTTGCCATTTTAGCCGGTGGCAGAAACTATCCCTGGAAACATTTTTGCAACAGACGGCCGGTCGGCTGGGTGGACAGCTGGCGAAATTACACGCCAATGGCTGTTTCAATGTCGGTTATCGGAGTATGGGAAATTATTTTAAAGGAATATTATCTTATTGCCACGTTGGCAACGTTGAAATTAACGGTAACCTGCTTGACTTGGGAACAGTTAAAAGAGGGGCAGAACTCGCTCAATTATATGAAGATTGGGGGGAAGGGAAAAAATCAGCCGAAGAACAAAGTCTGTTTTCAGCGTTTTTAGATATCTACAGGATTTTTGGGGGAATTTACCCGCCGACCGGCAATTTTTTGTGGGGGTTGGACCGGGGATTATTAGGAAGGGAATGGGACGCCTATTCCTTTGATCTATTCTTGAAAGCCTTCGCGGAAAGTTATTTGAAGAATACCGCCCAAGTCGGTTCTTTTATGGCCAACTGGCATAATTCCCAAAAAATGATGGCAGTTTTAAACGGGAATCAGGAGTGAAATGCGGTTTGCGCCGGCCAGACGGTTAGTTTACAATTGTCGGTAGATGCGCAAATTCATTATTAACCGGCTCTTACAATTGATTCCTCTTTTACTAGGGATCTCTTTCCTCTCTTTTCTGGTCATGCACCTCGCGCCCGGCGACCCGACCGCTCTTTTTATCGACCCCAACATTGACCCGGTTGAATTAGCCAGGGTCAGGGCGAATTGGGGGCTCGATCAGCCGCTTTTTATCCAATACCTGGTCTGGCTAAAGAACGCTCTCCTGCTTGATTTTGGCCGGAGCTACACGACCGGCCTCCCGGTCATTGCCGAGATCGGGGAGCGGCTCCCCATGACCTTGTTATTGATGATTCCCTCTTTTATTTTAACCCTGCTGATCACAATTCCGGTCGGAGTTATCTCGGCGGTCCGTAAAAACTCCTGGTTCGATAATCTTTTTACCTTTTTCTCCTTTGCCGGGATGGCGATCCCGACTTTTTGGCTCGGTTTGATGCTGATGCTGGTTTTTTCAGTCCAATTGCATTGGTTGCCGGCGGTAGGAAACCTGGCTTTGCCGTTAATTACGATGACGATTGGGAGTTTGGCCGGGCTAACTCGCTACCAGCGGGGAGCGATGCTCGAAGTCCTTAATCAAGAGTACATTCGGGTCGCCCGGGCCAAAGGGTTACCGGAGCGGCTGGTGATCTTCAAACATGCTTTGCGCAATGCCCTCTTGCCGACGATTACAATCCTTGGCTTATCGCTTCCCGACCTTTTCGGTGGCGCCTTCGTGATCGAAACGATCTTTGCCTGGCCGGGGATGGGGCGGCTGGGGGTCCAGGCGATCTTCCAGCGGAACTATCCGACGATCATGGGGATCGTTATGGTCTCCGCAATCTTGATTATCGTTGGCAATCTCCTGGCCGACATCGCCTACGCGATCGTCGATCCAAGGATTAGATATGGGAAAAAATAAAGCGGCCAGGTTTGGCTTGATAGTAATGGGGCTGTTTTTCAGCCTAGCGATTTTAGCGCCGGTGATCGCTCCGTATTCGCCGGACGAGATCTCTTCGGTTGGGGCGACTGCCCCGTCATCGCAACACCTCTTTGGGACCGATGACCTGGGGCGGGATCTTTTGAGCCGTTCCCTTTATGGGGCTCAGATCTCTTTAACTGTCGGGATAGTTGCGGTCGTGATCTCTCTACTCCTTGGAACATTGGCCGGCGCGGTCGCCGGTTACTATGGCGGCTGGGTCGATGGCTTGATCATGCGGACGGTCGATGTGATGTTCGCTTTCCCGTCGATCTTTCTGATCCTGGCGATACAGTCGATGCTGACCCCGAATATCTACAACGTTATGGTCGTGATCGGCCTGACCTCCTGGATGGGTGTTGCCCGCTTAGTCCGGGGGGAATTCCTCCGGATCCGCCAACTCCAATATGTGGAAGCGGCCCGGGCGATCGGTTGCAGCGATTTGAGGATAATCTTCCGCCACATGCTTCCCAACGCCCAGGGGCCGATCATTGTCGCCGCGACCCTGGGGATGGCCGGAGCGATCCTCACCGAATCGGCCCTCTCATTTTTAGGGATGGGGGTTCAGCCGCCCATCTCTTCCTGGGGGAACATGTTGATGGATTCTCAAGCGTACATGCGCGATGCCCCCTGGATGGCGGTGATTCCCGGGTTGTTGATCATGATTACGGTCCTTTCCCTCTATTTTATTGGCGAAGGGATCAGGGAGACGTTGAGCCCTAAGGAACGGAATGCTGGAAGTTAAAAATTTGTCGGTTAATTACTACGTTGACGAAGGGACCGTGAAGGCGGTTGCCGGAGTTAGCTTTGACCTGAAAGAAGGGGAAATCCTGGGGGTACTGGGTGAGTCTGGGTCGGGGAAATCGACTTTGGGCTATGCTTTGTTGCGTTTGGTTGACCAACCGGGGAAGATTGTCGGCGGAGAGATTTTGCTTAACGGCCGTGATCTCCTCCTTTTACCGGAAGATGAATTGCGCCGGTTAAGAGGGGCGAAGATCGCCATGGTTTTTCAGGACCCGTTCGCCGCCCTAAATCCGGTCCTGACAATCGGTGAACAGATCATGGAGTCGATTATCCTGCACCAGAGAGCGACCCGGAGAGAGGCGAGGGGAAAAGCGGTTGAAGCGCTTCGAGCCGTCAAGATCGACCCCGCCCGGATCGATGATTATCCCCATCAATTTTCCGGCGGAATGCGGCAACGGGTCGTTATTGCCATGGCGCTCGCCTGCCGGCCGGAGATCCTGATTGCCGACGAGCCGACGACCGCCCTGGACGTGACGATCCAAGCGGAGATCCTGGCTTTGCTCCGGGAGATCAAAGCCCAATTTAATTTGTCGATAATTTATATTACGCATAACTTTGGGATCATTAAAGAACTCTGCGATCGGGTGGTGGTGATGCATAAAGGGAAGATCGTTGAAGCCGGGGAAACGCGGACAATTTTTGACCACCCGCGAGATGCCTATACCAAGAAGCTTGTCGATTGTTTGCGGGAGTTGAGATGATAGAGATCAGAAGCATAACTAAAAAATTTGGCGATCTTATCGCGGTCAACGACCTTTCCCTAACGATCAAGCAGGGCGAGACGTTGGGGTTGGTTGGCGAATCGGGTTCGGGGAAATCGACCCTGGCCAGGCTGATCCTGAAATTGATCGAACCGGATAGCGGCCAAATCGATTGCCAGGGGATCGATAATATCCGGCGGGAGTGCCAGATCGTTTTTCAGGACCCCCAGAACTCGCTTAATCCCCGGATCAGGGTGGGAGAGGCGATTGCCGAACCGATAGTCATCCATCGCTTACTCAACAGGTCAGCGATCAATGGCCGGGTTGCGGCTCTTTTAGAAATGGTGAAGCTTCCGGCCGGATATGCCAAACGATTCCCTCATGAATTGTCGGGTGGAGAGCGCCAACGGGTCGGGATCGCGCGGGCTTTGGCCGGGGAAGCGAAGTTCCTTATTTTGGACGAGCCGGTTTCGGCGCTGGATGTCTTTATTCAAGTCGAGATCCTAAAACTACTGAAAGAATTAAAAACTCGTCTCGGGCTGACTTATCTTTTCATCGCGCACGACCTGTCGGTCATTGGTTACCTAAGCGACCGGATCGCCGTGATGAAAGGGGGGCGATTGATCGAGTTGGGTGATAAAAAAACGGTCTTGACGACCCCGCGCGAAGAGTACACCCTTAAATTGTTGGCCGCGAGCCCCAGGTTTTAAGAGTTTTCCCCGAGCTGATAGCGGACGAACCGCCGCACGACGATGTTTTCGCCGATCTTAGCCAACAAATTAGCCAGTAGATCTTTAACGGCAACCTTCGGGTCCTTGACGAACGGTTGTTCCATCAAGCAGATCTCGCCGTAGAACTTTTGCAGACGGCCTTCCACGATCTTGGGGAGTGCGGCTTCCGGTTTCCCTTCTTCCTTGGTCTGGGCGGTCAGGATCTCTTTTTCCCGGGCGATAACTTCAGCCGGGACGTCTTCCTTGTTGATGTATTGCGGGCTGGAAGCGGCGATCTGCATGCAAAGGTCTTTCACGAAAGCCTGAAAGTCGATCCCTTGAGCGACGAAGTCGGTTTCGCAGTTAACCTCGATCAAGACCCCGATCTTCCCGCCGATGTGGATGTAGGAGTCAACCAGTCCCTGGCAAGCGGTCCGGCCGGCCCGTTTGGTCGCGGCGGCCATCCCTTTTTTCCGGAGGAGTTCGATCGCTTTATCAAAGTCGCCGGCTGTTTCGGTTAGCGCGGCTTTACAATCCATCATGCCGCACCCGGTTTTTTCTCTTAATTTAGTGATCATTTCAACTGTAATTGCCATTGGATTTCCTTTCTAAAAACCGATTCGCTTTTCTTCCTCTTCTTCTTTCGGCAGAATGATGTTGGCGAGCACTTTATCTTCCAGTTGCACTTCCTGGGAGAGCATCGCTTCTTCTTCCACTTCCAGCGGCACGGCGATCGAGTCAGTTGCCGCTTCACCTTCGAGCCCTTCGGTCGTGGTGGTCGTTTCGCGACCGGCCATGACCGCGTCGGCGATCAGTTTGGTGAGGAGCTTGATCGAGCGGATCGCGTCGTCATTGCCCGGGACCGGATAATCGACGTCATCCGGGTCGCTGTTGGTGTCGACGACGGCGATGACCGGGATGTTCAGCCGTTTGGCCTCTTTGATCGCGGTCTGTTCTTTGACGGTGTCGACCACGAAAACCGCGGCCGGCAGGCTGGTCATTTGGCGGATCCCGCCGAGGCCCCGGATCAGTTTCCGGTGTTCGCGTTCCAAGAGAATAACTTCTTTTTTCGGGAGCTTCTCGAAGGTCCCGTCTTCCTTCATTTTTTCGATCTCGTTCAGCCGGGCGATGTTCTTTTTGAGGGTCTTGAAGTTGGTGAGGGTCCCGCCCATCCAGCGCTGGTTGACGAAAAACATCCCGCAGCGTTTGGCTTCTTCCTCGATCACTTCTTGAGCTTGCTTTTTGGTGCCGATAAAGAGGATTGTGCCGGTGGCGACCAGCCCTTTGATAAAGCTAAAGGTCTTCTCGATCAAAGGGATCGATTTATGGAGATCAATAACATGAATGCCATTTCTCGCGGAGTAGATGAATTTTTGCATTTTGGGGTTCCAACGTTTGCTCTGGTGGCCAAAATGCACGCCAGCTTCGAGCAATTCTTTCATAGTAACGACAGCCATTAGGATCCTCCTTCTAGATATTTTTTACAGTCAACAAGGGATTAATTTTAGCATAGCACGTTATAAATAGCAAGAGATCGGGAGGGAAATTGTCAATTTTGATCGTTTTTGGCGATGAAAGTATCAGGCGGGGGGTTGTGCGGCCAGCCTAATTCGTCATAACTGATCGAAAAGTAGTGCGCCTGGGTCGAAGAATCGTTAACATTCGGGTGAAAAGCGTAATTGAAGCCCAACCCGGCCCAATTCAGGCTAAGTCCGGAGGTGAAGGTCGACCGGTCAAGCCCAAGCCGGAGGCTGATGATTTGATTCGGGGAGAATTCCAGGCCCAAATGAGCGGCCTGGGGGATGGACGGCTCAAAGCTGAAGTTGGAATCAATGGTCGCGATCAGGTCGCTACTGGAAACATAGGCGGCGGAATAACTGCTTCCCAGGAGATGGATTCTGGCGCCGCCCCGGATCAACGGAGTTAGGCGTTCCTTTTCGCCGTTTTGGTGGTTGATCGGGCTGAAAGCGAGGACATTTTGGGCGACGATCCCGAAACTCAACCATTCCAGGCTTTTTTGAGTGATCCCCAGGTCAAGATTGAGTCCGCTGCCGTTGGAATCCCGGTTTTCGGTCGCATCGATCATGTAATATTTGAGAGCGGCTCCGAAAGAAACCGATTCGTCGATCCGTTTGCCGATCGAAACGAAGGCGGCGCTTTTCCCGTATTGGGCGGTTTTGGTCAAGCGACCGATCGGGTTGCGTAATTCGATGTTCGAAACGAAGGCGCCGCAATAGCCGGCGCCGACCGAGGTTTGATTTCCAACGGGGAGGGCGCCGCCGACCAGAAGAAAGTTGACCTCTTCCATTAAAGAGCCGGACATGCTGGAAAACCGGAAGCCGGTTGTTTCGCTCAATGAGGCCGGGTTATTGAACATGGAGTCGGCGGTGTCGCTCCTGGCGACAAAAGCGTTCCCCATGCCGAGCGCTTGGGCGCCGGAACCGACCGCCAGCGGATCAAAGGAAGAAAGGGCGAGAACAGGGGATAAAAAAGCTGTAAGCTGTAAGCCGTAAGCGACAAATATAAATAAGAGGCCTTTTTTCATCGATTGATGACCCACGATTTCCCTTTTCCTACTCGTCCGCGGGTCTTATCGCTTAAGAAATAGAGATAGACGCCGCTGCCGACCAGTTCGTTCTGGTCGCTGTAGCCGTTCCAGCCGAAGCTGGTCGTACCCGCGTTCACGGCTAAATCGCGCTTCAGTAAGAGCTGGGCCGCCATATCATATATATATAAGGTGCCGTTAAAAGCGGTATCGGAAGTGCATTCAAAGGTCGTGGTTTGTCCGGCTTTAGGATTGAACGGGTTAGGGTAATTTATTATTGCTATGGTAAACAGAAAGACAAACAACCAGCTGATTTTTCTCATAAAAATCTCCTTGACCATATATCATACCAGAAAAAATAGCTATTATGCTATAATCTATTTTAGCGTGTCGATCAAGGAAAATATCACTTTAGTCCGGGAACGGATCGCGGCGGCGGCGGAAAAAAGCGGACGTTCCGCGACCGACGTGACCTTGCTGGCGGTCGTTAAGAATATCTCCCCTGAACTGATAGAGGAAGCCCTGGCTTGCGGCTTGACCGCGGTCGGCGAGAACCGGATCCAGGAAGCGACCCTCCATTATCAGGCCCTGGCGGCCAAATACCCTCAATTGCAGTGGCATTTGATCGGCCATTTACAACGGAACAAAGTTAGACAATCTCTTGACATGTTTGATATAATTCAGTCGGTTGATAGCGAGCGTCTGGTCGAAGAAATCGACGCGCGGTCGCCGCAAACCAACCGGTGGGCCGGCGCCCCCGTCCCCGTTCTGATCGAAGTTAATACTTCCGGTGAGCCATCGAAATTTGGCGTTGAATATTCGAAAGCGATCGCGCTTATCCGTTTTGCCGCCAAATTTCGATTGTCGGTTCAGGGCCTGATGACCATGGGGCCGTTAACCGACGATCAGGCCCTGGTCCGGTCCAGTTTCAGGAAACTAAGGGAACTGGCCGATCAGGTCAAGGAACTTGGCTTGCCGTCGGTTGAGATGCGTTATCTTTCCATGGGGATGTCGAGCGACTATGAGATCGCGATTGAAGAAGGGGCCAATCTGGTGAGGATTGGCCGGGCAATTTTTAAGGGAGGATAAAAGATGACAGATAATATTTTGATGCGGGCCAAGCGGTTCATCGGACTTGAAGGTGAAGATTTCGAAGAGATCAGCGAGAACACCCAGCAGGTCAAGCTGGACCACTTTATCCGGGTCAAAAAAGAAGCCCCGCGGACCGACGGCGATTACGAGATCGGCTTTTTTGAGCCGAAAATTTACGAAGATTCGTTGAATATCGCGACTAATCTTCGTTCCGGCAGCCCGGTCATTGTCAGCCTGAAGCATCTCGATCCGTCGGAAGGGACCCGCCTGATCGATTTCGTTTGCGGGACCGCTTACGCGATCGACGGCCATATGATGAAGATCGGCGACTCGATCTTTCTTTTTACTCCCAGTGCCATCCGGATCAATTCCAGCGAAGACCGCGGGAACATCGGCGAAGAGGTTGGGGAAAGCAAAAGAGACACTTTCTTTTCCCGATGAAAATAGCGTTTATCGGTTCCGGGAAAATGGCCGAGGCCCTGATCGCCCGCCTCACTTCCCACCGGATAATTATCGCCGATATTGACCGGTCCCGTCTAAAATCGTTGAACGGTAAATATGCCGCTAAGATTGCTTCGAATAATCAGCAGGCGGCAAACGCCGCTGAAGTCGTAATTCTCGCGGTCAAGCCGCAGCAGCTGGCCGGCGTCCTGGACGAGATCGGGGGGAATGGGGCCGGCAAACGGAATAAATTGATCATCTCGATCGCGGCCGGGATCCCGTTGGCTTATTTGCAAAAAAAGCTTCCCGGTTATCCGATCGTTAGAGTAATGCCGAACAACCCTTGCCTGGTCGGGGCCGGCATGTCGGCTTTAGCGAAGGGGCGGGGAGTGGCGCCGAAACAATTTAAACTGGCCGAATCGATCTTTAAACTGGTCGGGGAAACGGTCGTTGTGCCGGAAAAATTGTTGGACGCGGTCACCGGGCTTTCCGGTTCCGGACCAGCCTATATTTACGCCGTGCTGGAAGCGCTGATCGACGGGGGAAAGAAAGTCGGCCTGCCCGGTCCGCTGGCTAAAAAACTGGCGCTGCAAACTGTCTTTGGCGCTGCCCAGACCGCCAAGGAAAGCCGGATCGAACCGCGAGTTTTACGGGAAATGGTCACTTCTCCCGGCGGGACGACAATGGAAGGGTTGGCGGTCCTAAAGGCCCGAAAAGTTCAGGAAGCTTTTGTTGCCGCGGTTTCGGCTGCGACCCAAAAGTCAAAAGTCCTTAGCAAACGCTGGGCGATTTAACGCTCGTTTATTAACCGCATTTTATGGAGGGCAGTATGTCAGTTTTGATCGTCGGGACGATAGCGCTTGATTCTATTAAGACTCCGTTCGGAGATAAAAAAGATATTCTGGGCGGCTCGGCCGTTTACGCCGCGGTGGCGTCGAGCTTCTTCGCGCCGACGACCTTGATCGGTCCGGTCGGCAACGACTTTCCCAAAGAACACCTGGCCTTCTTAACGTCGCGGGACATTAACTGCAACGCTTTGCACAAGATCGACGGGCCGACTTTTCGCTGGCATGGTTACTATGAATATGACATGAACCAGGCCCACACCGTCGACACCCAGCTTAATATTCTGACGCAGTTCGACCCGGTTATTCCGGCCGGACTGCGGGACACCCCTTATGTTTTTCTGGCCAATCTTGACCCCGAGCTGCAACTCAAGGTCATCGCCCAGCTGAAAAAACCGAAAATGATCGTCGCCGACACAATGAACTTCTGGATCGATTCGAAACGGGACGTTTTGCACAAGCTGATCAAGCAAGTCGACCTGATGGTCATGAACGACGGCGAGATCCGCCAGTTTATGGAAACCCCGAACATTCCGCTGGCTGCCCGGCGCCTGATCGAACTCGGCTGTAAAGGCGTGATCGTCAAAAAAGGCGAGCATGGCGCGCTCTTCTTCAGCAAAGACGGACATTTTGCCGCGCCCTCTTATCCGCAAGAACAACTGCGCGATCCGACCGGAGCGGGGGATACTTTCGGCGGCGCTTTGATCGGTTATCTCGCTAAAAGCGACGATTGCGGTCCGGAGAACATCCGCCGCGCGGTCGTCATCGGGTCGGTCATGGCCTCGTTCAACGTCGAAGATTTTAGTCTCGACCGGATGAAAAGCCTCAAACCAAAAGAGGTCCGCGCCCGGTTCGAGGAGATCAGGAAGTGCGCTTGTTTCAGCGAGTTGGCCGAATCACACTGGGAATAAAAGGAGCAATAAAATGTTAGATGAGTTGAAAAAGATCGGTAGTTTAATGTTTCGGGAAGGGTTGGTCAGTTCGCACGTCGGCAGCATGAGCGTGCGCCATGGAGAGAAGATCTATATTACCAAGCGGGACGTGATGCTTGGTGAATTGCAGGACGGCGATATCGTGGAAGTCGACCTGGCCGGCGAGCTTGGCGAAGCTTCAATTGAGTTGCCGGCTCATCGGGCGATCTACCGCGAGACCAAAGCGCTGGCGATCATTCACGCTTATCCGGTCAGCGCGACCGCGATCTCGATCACCGATAATAAAGTCGTGCCGCAAGACGGCGAAGGGCTCCGCTTGTTCCATTCGGCGGCCATCGTCCGTTCCCACCAGGCGGTCGGTTCCGACGAAACTGTCCGGCTTCTCCCGTCGTTCCTGCAGGGGACCAACGTCGTGGCGGTCGTCAAGGGGCAGGGGAGTTTTGCCATCGGCAAAACACTGGAAGAAGCGTATAAGTTTACCTCGGCGCTGGAAAGTTCCTGTAAGATCCTTATCGCGATCAGGTCGTCCGGCAGTCGCCCGGCGCCGGCGGTCAGCATCAGTAATAATCCCAATCGGGACAAGCCGACTCAACGGCGGAGCGCCATTCCCCCGGGTATCGGGGTGATGGACCGGAGCCGTTACCATAAACGATGAATGAGCTGATTCAAAAGGTCCTTAGCTACAATCCCAGCGCCAACATCGAATTGCTGAAGAAAGCCTTCGCCTTTGCCGAAAAAGTCCACACCCCGCACAAACGGCTCTCCGGTGAATCGTACATTATCCATCCGCTCGCCGTCGCTAATATCCTGGCCGATCTCGAACAGGAAGTGGAAGTGATCGCCGCCGCTTTTTTGCACGACGTTGTCGAGGACGCCAGCGTTACTTCCGAGGAGTTGGCCGAGCAGTTCGGTCCGGAGATCGCCAAATTGGTCGAAGGGGTGACCAAGCTTAGCCAGTTTTCTTTTGTTTCCCGGGAAGAGCGTCAGGCGGAGAATTTCCGGAAAATGTTCGTGGCGATGGGGGAAGATTACCGGGTTATCGTTATCAAACTGGCTGACCGCCTCCACAATATGAAGACCCTCCAGTTCCTCTCCCCCGAAAAACAGCAGGAAACGGCGCTCGAGACGAGGGAGATCTTCGCGCCGCTCGCCCATCGGATGGGGATGTGGCAGATCAAATGGCAGCTTGAAGATCTGGCTTTTCGCTATCTTGAACCGGAGCCTTACCAAATGGTCAGGGAGAAGGTTTCTTTGCGGTATGGCGAGCGGGAACAATACATCAATGAATTTATCGTCCAATTAAAGGAGCTGGTCAACTCGGTCGGCATTCAGCCGGAAATAAAAGGGCGGGCCAAGCATTTTTTCAGCATCCACCGGAAAATGGTCGAACAGCGGCTCGATTTCGAAGAGATCTACGACCTGTTCGCCGTCCGGGTGATCGTCGACAAACTTAAGGACTGCTATGTCGTCCTGGGGCTGGTCCACGACGCCTGGAAACCGATTCCCGGCCGCTTCCGGGATTATATCGCCATGCCGAAATCGAACGGCTACCAGTCGCTCCACACGACGGTCATTGGCGCGTCCGGCCGCCCGGTCGAGGTCCAGATCCGGACCCGGGAGATGCACCGGATCGCCGAATACGGTGTCGCCGCCCACTGGCGTTACAAAGAAGGTTCGTCGACCGATAAACTGCTCGACCAGAAGATGGCCTGGCTCCGCCAGATGCTGGAGTGGCAGAGCGAGCTCAAAGACGCCAAGGATTTTATGGAAAGCCTGAAGATCGACCTGGTGATGGAAGAGGTCTTTGTTTTTACCCCGAAAGGCGATGTCTTTAATATGCCGATCAACGCCACGCCGGTCGATTTTGCCTACCGGATCCACACCGAGGTCGGCCACCGCTGTGTCGGGGCCAAGGTCAACGGTTCGATCCTGCCGCTCGATCATCCGCTCCAGCAAGGGGATATCGTCGAAATAATCACCGGAAAAAAAGACAACCCGAGCCGCGACTGGCTCGGCTTTGTGAAGACCGCCGGTGCCCGGGTCAAGATCAAGAATTGGTTCAAGCGTCTGCGGCTGGCCGAAGAAAAAGAAATGCCGCCTCCACCCGAGCCGCCTAAAAAAGAGGTCCCACCACCAGTTACCCGCAAGCCCCGCCGCGGCAAAGGGAAGAGCCCGATTGTCGTCGCCGGTCTGGAAAATATCCTGGTTAGGATGTCGAAGTGCTGTTACCCGATTCCGGGAGAGGAAATCATCGGTTTTGTCACCCACGGCCGGGGGATCGCCATCCACCGGAGCAACTGCAAGAACGTCGTCCGTCACGAGATCATTCCCGATAAGGTGGTTAAAGTTGTTTGGGAAAAGAACGTTGACCAGTTTTTCCCGGTCCAAATCGAAGTGGAGGCGTTTGACCGGGTCGGGGTCTTGAAAGATATCCTGGAGCAGATCTCCGAAACCGGGACCAATGTCGCCACTGCCAAGATCTCGACTAAAAGAGGGACCTTTGCCGTCCTGCTCCTGACCGTTGACGTCCGGAACACCGAGCACCTCGGCCGGGTCGTCGCCTCGATCAAAAAAGTGACCGACGTCTACACCGTTAAACGGAAATAGCCCGCTTTTTTTGTTGATTTGAAATTAACTGAAATTTATTGAAAACCCCCCCGACAATGATTTGTCAGTAATCAGGCGTTGCGTATAAGGAGTAATCAATGAAAATCAACTTTGTCCCTCAAAGAACGGTGTCTTATGTCGCGTCAAAACCCCAAGCTCTCGAAAGAGCGAAACTTGGCCTCGCCTCGAATGCCGCTAAATTAATAAAATTAAACGGAGTTCTGATTGAACAGTTTCCTCAAGCAGAGCGTGCCGCTCACGCCTTGGAAGTTCTGGCGGCGGCGAAAAGGATCCGCGCTTCGTACGCTTCTTTTTTTGCCGGCTTATTGGACCGGTTTCAGTCAAAGATATTTCCTGTTCGAGTAAGCAATGCGGTTGTTCTCGATGCCAAGAAATCAGTTGTTGACCTTGGCCTGAATCTTCAAGGGGTACTTAACAGCGGCCTGATCAGGCACCTCGGCGAATTTAAAGGGCTCTTGGATGACAGTTTGTGTTCGGGCGGAAAAATGCCGGACCGGCCGAAAGGCTTATCAACGGAAGACGTAAGAGCCTTAAGCGAGGCGCATAGCATTATCCGGGATTTAGTTGACGATATCGCCAGTCGATAATAAAAGCGAAGATTGGAGCGTAAGTAAAAATTATGACGATTGTAACAAAGTATCCGTCGACCTGGAATCGTTTGATGATAAACAGGGCCCAGAAGTTAGAGGGTTTGCGCGCCGGCGGCGTCGATCCTTTCCGTCAAACCAAATTTGTCCGCACCCATCTTGCCGCTGAAATAAGCAAGGCTTGCGCCGGCCTGGAAAATGAGGCGGCTTGGCCAAAAGAGGTGGTTGTCGCCGGTCGGATCATGGCGATAAGAAACTTTAAGCGGCTTGCCTTCATCCACCTCGAAGATGAATCCGGCAAGCTCCAAATTATGCTGTCGGTCGACAAGCTCGGCCCGGCTGAATTCGAAAAATTCGCTAAATTCATTGAGGTCGGCGATTATTTAGGGATCAGCGGGGACACCTTCAGGACCAAAACCGGAGAAGTTACTTTAGGGGCCGAAAGTTTTACCGTGCTGGCGAAGGCCTTGCGGCCTCTGCCGGAGAAATGGCGCGGCTTGCAGGATGATGAAGTCCGCCAGCGGCAAAGATATTTAGATCTGGCCTCGAGCCCGGCGGTCAGGGAGCGGTTTCGGCAGCGCAGTCAGGTCGTCTGGCTGATGCGGGAATATCTGCACAACAATGGTTTTATGGAAGTTGAAACCCCGATCCTGCAAGAACTGCACGGTGGGGCGGCCGCCCGTCCTTTTGTTACTCATCACAACGCCCTGGACATGGAATTATATCTGCGGATCGCCACCGAACTCCATCTTAAAAGATTGATCGCCGGCGGCTACGAGCGGGTGTTTGAAATCGGCCGGGTCTTTAGGAACGAGGGGATCGATCGAAGGCACAATCCGGAATTTACTTCCATGGAAGTCTACTGGGCTTACGCCGACTATGAGGACATGATGCGGCTGACGGAACAATGCGTTTCTTCCATCACCAGCGGGATTCATGGGCGAACCCGGGTTGATTATCAGGGGACGCCGATCGATTTTACCCCGCCCTGGAAGCGCCTGACCATGGAAGAGGCGGTGGCGCAAATCGGCGGGGTAGAGACCATGGGGATCAGCACCGAGAAACTGCGGGAAATCGCCTTGCAGAAAGGGATTCCTCTGGAAGATTCCCTGGGGAGAGGCTGGATCATTAATACCCTTTTTGAAGTACTTGTCGAAAAACAACTAACCCAACCTACGTTTGTTTACCGCTACCCGGTTGAAACGACTCCGCTGGCGAAACGGTCTCCCGACGATCCGAACTACGTTGACCGGTTTGAGGCCTATGTTGCCGGCATGGAGCTGGCCAACGCTTTTTCAGAGCTCAATGATCCGCTCGATCAGCGGGCCCGGTTTGAAGAGCAAGCCGCGAAACTGGCCGGTGGCGACGAAGAAGCCCAGCCTTTTGACGAAGATTTTATCCAAGCGATCGAGATCGGCATGCCGCCGACCGGGGGCTTAGGGATTGGGATCGATCGATTGGCCATGGTCCTGACCGATTCACCTTCGATCAGGGACGTTGTTTTGTTCCCGACGATGAAGCACAAAGAAAAATGATCAAATGGAGGTAATAATATGGCTGGGATAGTAACAGGTCCAAGGGCGAGAGTAATTCAGGTTCCGCGCGAGGTCATGCACTCTTATGAAAGAAGGACCGCCTTGACGCCGCCGGCAGTCGCTGAATTGATCCAAAATCATCAGTTAAGTGTTGAAATTCAGCGGTCCCCTTTGAGAATTTATCCCGCGCAATTGTATCGAGACGCGGGGGCGCGCATTGTTACCGAGTTGCACCCAGAAGAACAGCTTTTGTTCGGAGTGAAACAAATTCCGGCGGATGTTTTTAAGCAGGACGGGGTTTACGTGTTATTCGGCCACGTTACCAAAGGCCAGCCGGAAAATATGTTCATGCTGCAGCATATTTTAAACGCGCGAGCGACCTATATAGATTATGAATATATTGAAAATGATAAAGGCGAACGGTTGGTCGCGTTCGGTCGATTTGCCGGGATCGTCGGCATGACCGACACCTTGCATCTTTTAGGCAGAAGACTGCGGGAAGTAATGGGGATCGACAACCCGTTCTCTTCGGTCAAGCGGGCGTTTGATTACAAAGGAGAAGACGCGATTGACCAGATAAAAGCGCAGATGAAACAAATTGGCGATTCGATTGAACGGAACGGGCTACCGTCCAACATAGCGCCAATGATTGTCGGCTTTACCGGCGGTACTGGCCGCTGTAATCAAGGGGCGCTGGAAATATTTAATGCGCTGGGCGCGAAAAGAGTATCACCGGGCGATCTGCTAAATCCGGGTATTCTAGCATCACTTTCTAAGAATGAAGTTTACAGCGTGGAGTTTGACCGGGCTGGTTTTAACGGAAGATATCAAAGAAAAGACGGCACGCCCGGATCAGATCTGGATTTAGAGAAAGACCCGGAAGCGTACGAATCAACAATGGGGAAATATCTTCATCTGCTGACGATTTTTATGAACGACGCGAAGTGGCTGCCGGGCCAACCGCCTTTGATTACGAGAGAGATGCTCGCGTCAGTTTTGAGCAATTCTCAAAATCGCTTGATCGCGGTCGGTGACGTCGGCTGCGACGTTTACAATAACGACACCAAAAATGGACCGATGGAATGCACCCTTAAGGGGACCAAGCCGGAAGATCCGTTTTACGTCTACAATCCAAAAACCGGCGGCATCGTCATGGGGATCTCGGAAGCGGAGGGGATCTTGGTTAACGCGGTAGAGACCATGCCTTGCGAATTGCCCGCGGTCGCGGCGGCGCAGTTTAGCCGGATGCTGTTGCCGTTTGTGCCGAACATCGCTCGAACGAATTACGGTCTGCCATTTTCCTTGGCCGCCGACTCACTGCCGCCCGAGATTCGCCGCGCTGTTATCGTTTGGCGGGGAGAATTTACCCCCCGATACGCGGATAACCGGGTGATGCTTGATTCGCTGGTTAAAAATGGCGGCGAACTAAAGGATGAAAACGACGTTAACGTCTAGTTCTGGCGCGCGTTATTTTAATGATGCTTCCCAGCGGCTTAAAATATCGGTCACGCAAAAACTGGAGGATGATGAGCGGCGGGCGACGCAGCCGCCCCGGCAAATCTCCAGAACATCGCAGGGCCGGCAAGAATCAGGCGGTGCCTTAATCTCGGCGAGGTCTTTGCCAACCAGGGTTGGACAGAAAACCCGGCGTTCCTGCGGCAGCAGAAGGGAGAACGATTCGGGACGGTCGATCATGGGGCAAGGGTACTTGGAGGCGAAATACGGGTCCCGGTCCATTCCCAGCTGGTAGCGGAACATGCCTCTTGAGTAATAATTCGGACCGAAAGTTGCCGAAGACAAAAGCAGTTTGATCTTCTCGCGCGGCCATTTAATTCTGGCGTCGATGAAGGCCAGGAGCAAGCGGTCGAAATCTTCCCTTGTCGCGCCACCGTTTTCCGAAGCGTTTCCCAGCGGCAAAGTCAGCCGAAAATTCAGAGTGTCGACCCCAAAATCAGCCGCCTCTTTTGCCGCTTCCAGAACGACCGCCGGTTCCCGCGGATCGATTTGACAGAATAAGCCGACCGTAAAAGGCCGGACCTTTCCCTGGCGGCTGAATTCTGCCAGGCCGCGAATGGTATTTTTTACGGCGTTATATCTGTCCCGGCCATGAATGGAATATCTCCCCAGCGGCAGAAAACTGATCACCATCTGCCGCAGACCCGAACCGGCGATGGCGTTAAGCTGATCGGGCCGGAAATTCCTGACCCCGTTGGTGATGGCGAACGTTTCTTCGGCGAGAGTCATTAGCGCCAAAGAATGTTCGAAGATCCGGTGGTTGAAATTGAGCTCCTTGGGATAAATTTTCACTTGGAAACCGTTTTCTTTAGCCCGGGAAATTTTAGTTTTGGCTTTTTCCCAGTCGATATTCGACGTCGGTTGGTCGCCTGGATCGAAGAAGCAAAAATCGCAGGCTTGATTGCAGGGGGTGTTTAGAATGAAGTAGGCCAGGGGCGAAGTCCGGCGTTTTTGCAACCGGTCTTGAAACGAGGCAACTGAACCTTCCCGGGTCGCGAGCTTTACTCTGCGGTCGAGAGAAACTCCCAAGTAGGGAGCGATAAGGCGATATTCGGGCGGCGTTAAGGTGCGTCCGGCAACAAGGATGTTTCCTGATTTACGCGCCGCGCCCGCTAAAAATGACATGCCTATATTTCTTCGGCCGTTTCCTTCATTTGAATTCCCAGGGTTTCCAGGATTGCCAGCGCTGGCTCGTAAATATCGGCCGTCGTAGGGATCAGCGAACCCCGGTTCAGCACTTTGTTCTCGGCAACGAGCTGAACGCCGACCGCCGCCGTCAGGCCGACCAGCCGTGACATTGAAGAATCACCGCCCGGGACGCCGAAATCAAGGAGCGTCGAAGTTATTTTTTTTCGCCGGTTCCCGTAGTCGGCCAGAAAAGTATGCTGCAGAACCGACATGTCCCTTTCTCCCGGTTGGTATTGCATCCGCTCCTGCGCGATCAGCGAAAGGGCGTCGACCGGCGTTTTAACGCCGCTCGGGATCGCCGTTTTTTCAAAAAGGCCGAGTTCCCGGGCCTGGTCGAGCATTTTCGAACTCTCTTCGACCCCCAAGAAACCGGCGAAAGCCGCTTCAATGTTTGCCGACGAATCCGCTCCGATCAGTTTTCGGGTAAGATCGGCGTAGCTCCGGCCGCTAAGGTCCATGGCCGTTTCTTGGAGAATGCCGGTTTTGGCGACTTTGTCCCAGAAGGCGCACCAGTCCGCGACCCGCAGGGTTCCCCGCAGCATATTTTGGATGCTGTCAAGTCCGTAGGCCCCGATATAGCCCAACGAATCGCGGTTGGGGTAGCCCTCAAGAAGGCCGACGCCTGCGATTGGATGTCGACTGGGGTTCGAGAAAAGCCGCTCGTTCGGCAGGGTTATGATTTGACCGTCGCGCATAAAAGTGGCGCTGTTGCGCATGGCGTCAAAAACCCCTCTGGGTGACCAGGAAAACTTGTAGCCCAAAGCGTTATTGGCTTCCGGCGCCGGCAAACCTCCGCAATAGGAGGAGAAGCCGGTGACCTTCCCGCCATCAGCCTTAACTTCTTGAATAATCCGCATCGCGGAAAAATGGTCGATCCCCGGATCAAGGCCCATTTCGTTTAAAATTATAAGTCCTTTATCTCGAGCCTGGAGATCAAAGTCTTTGGTGTTGCCGGCGTAAGAGGCGGTAACGAGGTGTGAGCCGTTGGCGATGGCAAGGTCGGCGATTAAGCCGTGCATTCTGGGAGGAAGCATGCTGACCGTAATATCCATCCCTTGCATCAGTTTTCCGACCAGTTCTTTATTGCTCGCGTCGAGCCGCGCCACAGTTCCGTTCGGATGGCCCTGAACGACGGCCAGCGCTCTGGACGGATCCATATCAGCGACGGTTACGCTACGTCTTTGCCTCATTAATAAATCTTGGACCAAAGGCCTTGAAACCATGCCGGCACCCAGGACTAAAATATTTCGCATTTTTGTTTCCCTCCAGAAAGTTATCGGTCGGGCGGAAGTAGAATTTCAGGCTAAATTCACCTTAACCTTGCCAGTTGTAACAGCCTTTTTTTGCCCCTTTTATTATGCTATAATTTACAACGTGCATCCCGTACTTGCAGGAATCGCTCGAAATGAGCGGGTCGCTTCCGCTTATATCTTTATGGGGCCGCCCGGGCCGGAGAAGGCCGCAGCGGCGCGGGAATTTGCTGAAAGTTTGGGGACCCGAAAAGTCGATTTAGTCGTTTTAAAGCCCGAAAAAACGACGATCAAGATCGAACAGATCAGGGAAATTCAGCAGGTAGTCCGCTACGGGCCGACCGCCAGCCCTAAACTGTTCGCGATCATCGAAGAGGCGGACAAACTGACGCCGGAAGCTTCGGCCTCTTTCCTGAAAACGTTAGAGGAGCCGCCGCCGGGAGTGGTCTTTATTCTGCTGGTGGAGCGGGACGACCGGTTGCCGAACACGATCCTCTCTCGTTGTCAGCGGATCATTTTTGGTGAAGGTCCGAAAGCAGGGTCGAACCCTGATTTTGCTCCGTATCGGCTGGATTTGAAAGCGGCGCGGAAAAAGAACGTTTTGGAACTGCTCGATTTTTCCGCCCGGCTCGAAAAGGAAAAGGAAAGACTGGAAGAGTTGCTTTATGACCTGGCGTTTTTCGCGCATGAGGAGCTCCGGGACGTCGGTTTAAGCCGGATCATGCTCGACGCGACCAAGAATATTAAGCGCTACGTCAGCGCCAAGCTCGCGCTTGACGCCGCCTGCTTGAAAATGTCCGCCTCCGGCGGACAGGAGTGATAAGATGAACGATCGAAAATTAGGGATCAGGCTTAGGAAGTTCAACCGGATCTGTCCGATCACCGGTTATCGCGAGGAGTCGATCAAGATCGGCTCGCCGGTCATCGTCCAGACCGATCGCGGCGTGGAATTCGGCGAGATTATTTCGTTCACCGCCGGGACTTCCAGGGCATTGTCTCGCGATGTCCGCCTGAAAAAGGTCCTGCGCTACGCGACTCCGGAAGACCTGGAGAAGGAAAAGCAGATCCAGGTCAAAGAAGGAGAGGCCCTGCAGGCGACCGTTCAGAAGATCAAAGAATATGAATTGCCGATCAAGATCATCAACCTGGAATATCTTTTTGATGACAGCCGGTTGATCATCTATTACCGGAACAAAGGGAATAACGACAAGCCGCCGGTCCTGCGCGAACTCTCGCGCGACCTGTCGGTGACCCTGTCGGCCAAAGTCGATCTGCGGCAGGTTTCGCCGCGCGACGACGCCCGGTTGCTGGGGGGGATGGGACCCTGCGGCCGCTCGCTTTGCTGTTCGGTCTGGCTCGATAAACCGAAGCACGTGACGGTGCGCATGGCCAAGGACCAGGGGCTCGCGATCTCGCCGACCAAGACCTCGGGGGTTTGCGGCCGCTTGATGTGCTGTTTGGAATACGAATATGATAAGCCAATACAGAGAGGAGGAAAAGAGAATGCCAAAAATTGAGATCCGCAAGGGAGAAGAACTCGAAAAGGCCCTGCGCAAATTCAAAATGAAATTGCGCCATGAAGGGACCTTGGACGAGATGAAGAAGCGGGAGTTTTACGAAAAGCCTTCGCAACGGCGGAGGAGAGAGGAAGAGGAGGCCAAACGGCGGGAAGTTAAACGACGCCGAGATTCTGACTAGATGAAGATACTCGACCGCTACGTCATCCGTGAGATGCTCGGCCCCTTTTTTATCGGGGTCGTCGGTTTCATTCTGGTGATGACGGTCGATCTCCTCTTCACGATGGCCGATCTGATCATCAACAAAGGAGTGCCGCTCCTGGCGGTCCTGAAATTGCTGGTCTACAAACTGCCGTCGATTTTGGTCCTGACCTTCCCGGTCTCGACCTTGTTCGGGACCACCATGGCGGTGGGAAGATTTTGTAAAGACAACGAAATGGCTGCCTTCCGGACCTCGGGAGTCAGCCTTTTTCGTATCGCCCGGCCGATGCTCCTGATGGGACTTTTGGTCAGCCTGCTCGCCTTTTTTACCAACGAAAAGATCGTCCCCCACGCTAATTATGTTTCCAGCCAGATCATCCGCCAGGTCATCCAGCAGCAGCCTCTCCCGGAAGTGAAAGATAATGTCTTCTTCAAGGACGCGCAAAACCGGTTTTACTACGCCGGCCGGGTCAACCTGAAGAATAAGACGATGAGCAAGGTTATGGTCTACGAGGTCCAGCCTGGGACCTATCCCCGGACCATCCTGGCCGACAGCGCCAACTATACCGGGAAGATTTGGGAACTGCATCAAGGGGTGATCCATAAATACGACGAAAAGGGGAGTTTAAACTACCAGGCGACCTTTGAGAAAATGAAGATCGCGGTCGTCGATAACTTCGACGCCTTCAGCGAGCAGAAAACCTTTGCCGATATGGACCGGAAAGAACTCCAGGGGATGATCGATTCCCTGGCCAAAAGCGGCTCCAACACCCGGGCCCTGACGACCGAACTTTACCTCAAATATTCCATTCCCTTGACCTGTTTTATTTTTGCTCTGGTCGGGATCCCGTTCTCCCTGTCGTCGCCGCGTTCGGGCCAAACCTGGGGGATCGTCGTGACCATTGTTTTCATGTTCACTTTTTACGTTTTCGCTTCGGTCTTCCGCTCGCTTGGCAGGGGCGGGGTCTTGCCGCCGGAGATTGCCGCTTTTGCTCCCCAAACTTGTTTTATGATAATCGGCTTTGTGATGCTATACTTCCAGGGAAGGTATCGCTAAATGGAAACATTGCTTGATCCAATTGAATTAAAAGCGTTAGGCAAAAAGGAATTGGATGAAGGGGCGTATAAAAAGTCGCAATCTTTCTACGCCCAGGCATCGCTCCTGTCACCCCACGTTTTTCCCTACATTCTGCTTGACTATGAACGCCGCATTGACGGCGACCGGCAGTTGGTCGGGCCGCGGATGGCGCTGGCCGGATTTCTGCTCTCGACCGGACACCTGGATGCCGCTTTGCTGGAATTGGAAGAGGTCCTGATCACCGACCCGCGCAACATCGAGGCTTATAACGCCCTGGGGCGCCTCTATATCCGCCTGGAGCGGATCGATGACGCGATCGACCTCTTGGAACGTTCGATCAAAGAAGGGGTCCGCGACGTCATTCTGACCGAGATCCTGGCCGGGGCTTACCTGGAAAAAGGGCGGCTGGGCGAAGCGATCAAATTTTACGAGGAGATCCTGACCCACCGCCCGACCGATAAGCAGACCCTGCGGATCCTGGGTGAACTTCACGCCCGGATCGAGAATTACAAACAGGCGGCCCGTTATTACCAGTTGATGTTTTCGGACGACCCGGAAGTCGTCAGAGAAGTGGTCCAGCGGCTGGAAGGGCTGTTGCAAAAAGTTGAAGCGAGCATCGAGATCAGGGAGATCCTTTCCGATGTTTACATGCGGACGATCAAGCCGGAAGCGGCGGTCGAAAAACTTAAAGAGATCCTCCGCCTGGAACCGGCCAAACAAGATGAGATCATCGCCCGCTTGCGGACGGTCTTAAAAAGCTACCCCAGCCTGCCGTCGGCCGTTATGGCCCTGGCGGAAGCCTTGCGGAGCAAGGGGGACTTGAGCGAAGCGGTCGAGCAATATAATGAGCTTGGCAAGGCCCACCCCGAGATGGTTGGCCAGGTCATTTCCGGTTATCACGGCATAATCGAAAGTTGTCCGGAGCAGATCCTGGCCCGGACCTACCTGCTCGATATTCTCTTGAGCCAGAACCGGACCGAAGAAGCGCTGGTTGAACTCGGCAAAATGGTCGAGATGGACCCGTCGCAGGCGGAGATGGTGGTCCGCCGCTGTCGGGAGATCCTCCGCGCCCAGCCGCAGCTTTTGCCCGCCCATGTCGTGCTGGGAAAAGCTTGCCTGGCCAAGGGGGATTTTCAGCGGGCGGCCCTTTCGGCCGAAGGGGTCATTAACAGCGATAAGAAATTCATTCCGGCTTACCTTTTACTTGGGGAAGCTTACGCCAATCTCAATTTGCAGCGGAAATCGGTCGAAACTTTTCGGACCGCTTTGACCCTGGACCCGTATAACCTCGATGTCCACGACAAATACCGGGCGGCAAAAGAAAAACAGCTTGAACAAGAGATTGTCGGCTTAAAGGAGCGGCTCCAGGAAGATTCTTGGAAATTATCCCAACATCTCGACCTGGCCAAGGCTTATTTGGAAAAAGGGGAGCGCAACGATGCTATCCGCCAATTGCAGTTAGCGCAAAAAGATCAGCTCCGCGCGCCGCTCGCTTTCCTGATGCTGGGGGGGATCTACCGGAGTTTGGGACGTTTTGACCTGGCGGCCGACAATTTCCAGCGGGCGCTCCAGTCGGCCAATCAGGAGCAGGCTAAGATTATCCGCTTCCATCTCGGGACGACCTACGAATGCGCCGGGGAACCCCGCAAGGCGATGGAGATCTTCGAAGAGATCATGCAGGAGGACCTTGATTTTGCCGACCTGCAAAAACGGGTCCGCCGGCTCCAGGGGATCAGCTTGCAAAGCATGCGCAACCAACCCCTCCGGGCGGTCATTACCGATTACGGGAAGAACGAAATTACCGCGGTCTGGGGACGGGAACAAAAAGCCCCCGGCCGGGCGAACGAAGAGGTCAGCATTTCTTTTGGGCACGAGCATAACCAGAGCGGCGTCGAGTATTTTATGAAAGGGATGTACCAGGCGGCCGAAGAAGAGTTCCTGCTGGCGGTCCAGCTTGACCGGCGGTTTGCCGCCGCGGCCAACAATTTGGGGGTTGCTTTGATGAAGCAGGGGAAACAGGAAGAAGCCCGCTTGCGGATCAACGACGCGGTCCATATCGATCCGGCCTCGCCGGTCTTCCATAATAATCTTGGCGTCGTTAATTATCTCCTTGGCCGGCTTGAATTTGCCGTGATCGCTCTGGAGCGGAGCTACGCGCTCGATCCG
Organism: Candidatus Margulisiibacteriota bacterium; assembly: GCA_041661965.1. Classification (NCBI taxonomy): domain Bacteria; kingdom Bacillati; phylum Candidatus Margulisiibacteriota; species Candidatus Margulisiibacteriota bacterium. Next base: position 98,207 of record JBAZTH010000002.1, on the reverse strand, counting down.
GAAACCCCGGCGATTTTTATCAATCTTGGCGATGCCTGCTACCTGAAGAAAGAGGCGCAGAAGGCGATCGATCTTTACCGCATGGTCGGCTCTTTTGATCCCTTGGCCGATCTCGTCCGCCAGCGTTTGCTCTATAAAATTCCTTAGGTTATGAATAACCTCTGTCTCCGCCTTTGCCTCTGCCTTTGCCTCTTGGCTTTGCCGGTCATGGCCGATGAGGAGAAGATCCCCGTCAACATCAAGGCCGATCTTTTAAAATATTACGATGATACCGACCAAGTTAAGGCGACCGGTTCGGTCGAAGTCCGCCTTAAAGAGGTGACGATCTTTGCCGACGAGTTGCTGATGGACTCCGCGACCAATATCGCCACCGCCGAAGGGCATGTCCGGCTTTACACGAAAGATTACCGCGCGACTGCCGCCCACCTGACTTACGATGCGAGCGATGAATCGACCTCCTTTCGGGGCTTTAGCTCATCTTTTGTCCCTTCTTCAATTAAGGGGGAGATCTTTTTGTCCGCTGACAAACTTGACCAGAAGAACAAAAACATGTTTGGCGGGCCGGGGGAGATCTCGACCTGCGATAAAAACCTGGAGCATTATTATTTGACCGCCGACCGGATCGAATATTATCCCGAGGACAAGATGGAAGGGCGGAACGTCGTGATGTGGATCGGCGAAATTCCGGTCCTCTGGCTCCCTTATTACGTTTACGATCTGAAAGGTCAGAAAAAACGGAATTGGGTTTTCGGCAACAACGCGGTTGAAGGCAATTATGTTAAAACGACCTGGGATTATCCCGCCGGGCTTCTCTACATCGATCAGATGGAGAAGAAGGGGTGGGGCTACGGGACCCAGGTCGCCTACGGCTTGGCGGCGCTGGGGCTTGGGACCCTTTACGTCTATCATGTCGATGAACGGGATACGGCTAAATCGGATTGGGTGACGAAGATCACCAGCAAGAAAAACCTGAACGAAAAGACGACCATGGGTATGGAGCATCGTTATTCCTCGATCTATCAGGTTCCCAGCGGCCGGAGCGATTTTACCGCCTATAATCTGAACCTGAACACAACCGATCAGGGGAACGGGAGCCTAGCCTTGACGACACTCGATGACCGGAACGCGGGGATCCAGCAACTGAATTTTTCCTTCGACCGGACGGTCGGCGCGACTTCGCTCGCTTATTCGATCAATTACAATCAGGCAAAAAATTCACCGGGCTGGGTCCGCAATTCCCAGCGTCTCTTTTTCAGTCGGCCGCTTTGGTCCGATACCGTTATCCTGACCACCACGACTAATTACTACTACAGTTTAGCCAAAGAGGGTGATTCGGGAGAGGAGCGGGTCGAACCGGAAATGACGATCACCGGACGGGAACAGGGGTACGCCTGGAAATACAGCGAGAGCCGGTTCCTTGATCTGCGCCAGGACCTTTATCCGAACGTTTCCCGTTATGAATCCCTGACGAAACAGCCGGAGCTGGAGCTCTACCCCCAGAGCTTGGGATTGGGTTGGGCCGATATAAGTTCCACGTTCGGCTACGGCTACTACCGCGAAGTCAAATGGGTGCCGCAACTTAACAAAAACCGTGATTACGCGACCCAACGCTATCGTTTGACCCTGGACGCCGGTAAAAGCGTGCCGTTTGGTCCGGGGACGACCTTGAGCCTTGGTGTCGGGGCCGACCAGTATGCTTACGCTCCAGGCGACCAGATGTACGCCTACCGGGAAAGCGCCGGGACGAGTACCGATCTGGGGGGCTGGTTTAGGAACAGCATCAGTTACCGGAAAGGGGTGACCGACGGTAATTCCCCTTTCTTTTTTGACAAGCTCGGCGCCAGCTATCACGACATCAAGAAACGGATAACTTTTTATAAAGAGGATAAGTTCAGCTGGTGGTTCGAGAGCGGCCGCAACTGGCAGACCGCGACTTGGTTCGACCTGATGTCGAGCCTGCTGATCGCTCCCGACAAAGCCTGGCGTTTAACGGTTGATGGCGGCTGGGACCTGGAAAACCATAAGTACCGCGATCTGATCTCGCGGCTGACCCTTTCCCCTTACAGCTATTTCGGCTGCAGCCTGGCGGCGACCCAGGATCTGAACGTTGGGGAGATCCGGCAGGGGAGCGTTTATTACGACATTTATTTTCTGGAGAAGGAGCCGAACCAGCTTCATCTTAACTTTAGCCAGGTGTATGATACCGCTAAGAAGGAGATCCGCCTGCAGGACGTGGCGATCGTTAAAGAGCTTCACTGTTGGGAGATGAAGTTTAACTATTCCGACTATCGCAAGGAGTACAGTTTTATTTTCAGCGTTAAGGCCCTGCCGGACGAGCCGTTCGGTTTCGGTTCCGGCCGCGGCTTCTATTTCGAAGGGTTTGAAAAAGAGATGAACAAGTTCAAGGGTGAAGATCAGAGGAAATTTTAATGAGAAATGAGAAAAACAACAGACTAATGGCTGGAAACCGGCGACAATATCGTCGCGGTTTCCAGTTTTATCAATTATTCATAATTGCTTTCTTGCTTACTGCTTACAGCTTACTGCTTGTCTCCGGCTGTGCCAGAACAGTTACCCAGATCGCCCCGAGCGGAGCGGAGATGGTGGTCCAGGTGACGATGCGCGGGACGGTCGAAGCGACCGCCAACCGCTATTTCCTGGTCGTTAGCGGGACCTCGGCTTATAAGGTTCAGCTCCCGCTTCCCCAGCCGGGCGGGACCCGTGATGAATTGTTGGAGCCGGGGACGATCCCGATGTACGGCTCGATGGAGGCTTACTTTAACAACTACTACTCAACTTGGACCGGTTATGTTATTACCGAGCCGGCCGGTTATTTCCTGGGGCAGGGGCCGTTTGTTTTCGGCGCTTCGTCGACCAGGGAGGTCCTGTCGACGACCGCTCCCAGCGGCAGTTTTTTTAATTTTACCATTCGTTTGGAACAATTGTTCGGGGCGAACGTTCCGGATATCATTTATTTTGACATCCTAACCGTTCCCTGGGTGACCGGCGCGGAAAAATTGCCGGCCGATCATTTGATGATGAGCAATTACGTTTCTAAAATTGCCGGGACCGAGTTGACGATCAACGACGATCCCGATTCGTCGGTCCCGTCCAGCCTCGATCTCAATAAGGTTGTCGTTAAGATCCAATAAAGGAGCTATGAATTACTTACTGGCTGTATTGTCCGGCGTTCTGCTCACCCTGGCTTTTCCGAAAACCGATCTTTGGTGGCTGGCTTGGGTGGCGCTGGTCCCGTTTTTTGTTGTTTTGGGACGGGCTGGTGATAGGCGTGAAGCTTATCGATTGACCCTGGTTTTTGGGTTGGTTTATTTTCTCGGCGCATTTTATGGCATTACGCCGCTCTTTCGTTTTGGCGGTTACTGGATCATCACCGGTTGGGTTTTATTGGCTTTCTTTCAGTCGCTTTTTCTCCTGCTCTTTACCGGGGTATTCCTGCGGCTCGATCAGCGTTATCGTTTTGCGGCGATTCCCTTGCTTTGGATCGGCGCGGAATGGCTGCGAGTTTTGGGGCCGCTTGGGGTTTCGGTTGGGGTCGTTGGCTATTCTCAAGCGTCCGTTCCGGCCATCCTGCAGATCGCCTCATTTTTTCAGGTCTTTGGGGTCAGTTTTTTGGTCGTGCTGGTTAATTCCGCTATCGCTCAACTGATCGCCCAATCGAGCCGTCGGCTTTTCCCGCTGGCGGCGTTGTTGATCGTGGCGGCGGCGCTGATTTGGGGGAATTTTGTCCTGCTCCAACATCCGGTGGTCAATGATCCGCCTAAAGCCTTGACGGTCGCCTTGATTCAATCAAACGTTGACCAATTTGACCGGATGAACCCCCTAATGGTTAGCCAAAACTATGAATTACATGAAGCCATGAGCCGGCAAGCCGGGGAAAAAGTTGATTTGATCGTCTGGCCGGAAACGGCGGTCTTTGCTTACCTGGCCCAGCATTACCGTTATTTCCCTAGGCTGCAAAAACTCTCGGCCGAGACCGGGTCGTGGCTGGCGCTTGGGACCGCCTATTACGGCGAGAAAGGCCGGGCCTACAATTCGATCGTGACCCTTTCCTCGCTGGGAGCGATCGTTTCCCGCTATGGAAAAGAACAACTGGTCCCGTTCGGCGAATTTCTGCCTTTTCGGCCGCTGATCTATCCTATTCTAAAAGGGACCGGCTACTTTGATTCCGAGTTTAGTTCCGATGGGGCGGTTAGTCCATTGATCATCGGAAGGTATGAAGCGGCGGGGGCGATCTGCTTTGAGTCGACTATCCCAGATCTTATCAAACGGCGGGTCAATAAAAAGACCGCCTTTATCCTAACCGTGACCAACGACGCCTGGTTCGGCGATTCGGTTACTCCTTACCTCCACTGGCAGGCCGGGATCCTCCGGGCGGTCGAGAACCGGCGCTATTTTGTCCAATTGGGGAATACCGGCGTTTCCGGTTTGATCGATCCGTACGGGCGGGTTATTAAACAAAGTGAATTGAATAAGCGGGAAGTGGTGGTTGTTAAAATCCCGGTTCGTTAATTTTCATCTCTTCAAGTTCGACTATCAGTTCAGGCCAGGTCCGATATCTTTCGTCGGGTTTTTTTGCCAGGGTGCGTTTAATTAAGTCCCATAATTTGTCGGGAATGGTAGTCGTTTTACGGAGATCGGGCACCTCGTCATTGTTGATGTGATTAGCATAAACCCATAGTTCCACCGGGGTTGCTCCGCAGCCGCCGAAGGGAGGGTGTCCGCTTAACATTTCATAAACGATTGCGCCAAAGGCATACTGATCGCTTTTCCAATCTATTCCCACGACACTGGTCAAGGCTTCCGGCGACATATATTCAGGCGTCCCCAATATCAAATTAGGAGGGGTTAATGAAGGACGGTTGAAAGGCGGGCTTGTTAAGAGTTTGGCGATGCCAAAATCGGATATTTTGACCCCCTTTTTTGTAACGAAGATGTTATCGGGCTTCAAATCCCGATGAATTATCCGATTCTGATGTAATCTTTGTAAAATTTTAGCCAGGTCCAGTGCAACCACCAGGGTTTCGCGAGTGGAAAGCCTTCTCTGATTGATGATTTCCTGCAAAGTCGGGCCGTCAACATATTCCATCGCTATAAAAGGGACGAATGCTGGCAAGCCTAACGGCGCCGCTTCCGTCCAATCAATGGTTCTTAAATATTCATGGCGATCCACCGTATCATAGCCGTAATATTGCACGATCCCCGGAAGGCCGGCCGCTCGGTGGGCTTTTGCTTCCCCCCGGCTAAAACGTTCCAAGATCATCGGGTTGCAAGCTTGTTCCATTAAGGGGAATTTGAGCACTATTTCCGTCCTTGAAGATCGATCGAATACCAGAAATGCGACCGCCATGTTTCCGCTGCCAAGCCTTTTAATGACTAAAAAACGATCTTTCCGTATCAGGTTTTCTTGAAAATCGATCGGCATGGTCCCATCATTCCCTAGTAATACCGGCACGGAGAACGGGATCGGCGTGGTTTTTGATGCCGGTGGGCTGACCGGTTCCGACCGGCCGATAAAAACAACCTGCTGGGGCGAGACTAAAGCCGGCGCTTTGATGAAACCCGCTAAAGACCGGGCCGCACCGGCTAAATTACCAAGACCGGCGGATAACCGATCGAGCTGTTCTTTCAACGTTCTTTCCTGGCTGTCGATATATCTTTCAAGCATTTTTATTATTTCAATTTCATTCTTAATCATCGGGACTTCAGCCCACTGCATTAATTCAGATTGTTCAAACCGGCGATGCCTTTGTTTTGTGGCCCTAATGGCGTGCCCAACGGCGCCAATCTTCGGTTTGACGCTGTTCCAATTTTGGACGATTACTCTAAGCTTATCGGATAAACCGGTTAGTTGGACGGCGTAATCGGTAAAGAGCAACAGATCATCGGCCTCTAGAGCGCTGGCCGCAATCGCTTCGTCTTCAAAGGGGGCCTTTGCTCCGCGAAGGCTGATCGGCGGTTCTTCCAGGAGTTTTTCCGTTCTTACCGCTTGCAATAGATTACTGGTCAGACTATCAATGTCACCGGCCAGAGCGGCAAACGCGGTCCGCCAGATGGGCTCTTGTTTTTCGGTCGCGTCCAGTCGGTTGCCGATTTCTTCATATTTATGCCTTAAGCGGTCAAATTGTAAAACGGCGGTAGCGACATCGTCTCTTATCTTTTCCAGTTGAGTCGCGATATCATTGGGAACGGCGATGGAAACGGAGGCTTTTGTCGAAATTGATTGGGAGAGATAACCGCACAGCGGGGCCGCGAAATGATAACTACTGCTTAGATCGATTAATTTCGCCAGCACGGTATGTCTGCCGGCCGTGCTGAAGTGGTTGATCGTGTTTAAGGCGTCTTGTTTTTCCGCGCCGCCTCGATTATAAGCGGTTACCAGTCGCTTTAAGAACGATTCATCTCTCCCAATTCGAATTCTTGATAAAGACATATTGTTGAAAATATATCCGATAATTATTCAAAAAATTTCACATTATTTTGGGAAAAATATCCGATAGGTAAAGTTTAAAATCCCAGTTCGTTGAGGACGGTCGAGATTGGTTCGGCCTGGTTCATGACGAAGAAGTGGAAGTAGTTGACCCCGCCGATAATTAATTCTCTGGTCTGCTCCAGGGTCCATTCGGTGCTGATCCGCTTGATAGCTTCTGGGTTCTCCGCGTTCTTTTCGATCTTCTCCAATAATTCTTTCGGAATAGTCGCGCCGCATTTTTCGGTCAGCGTTTTGATCTGCTTGGTGCTGGTGATCATCATCTGGCCAGGGATGATCGGTATTTTAATTCCCGCGGTCCGGCATTGATCGACGAAATCAAAATAGGCCTGGTTGTTAAAGAATAATTGGGTGATGACGTACTCGGCCCCGGCGTCGATCTTTTTCTTTAAGTTGGCGATATCTTTTTTCATGGCGGCCGCTTCGGTGTGCTTTTCCGGGTAGCCGGCGACCCCGACGCAAAACTTCGGTTGCTCTTCTTTAATGAACTCGACCAGTTCCGAAGCGTAGCGGAAACCGTTCTTGGGGGGAACAAATTTTGTTTCCCCAGCCGGCGGATCGCCCCGCAGGGCGAGGATATTTTCAATTCCTAATTTGGCAAGCTGTTTGAGCTGGGCGGCAATATCATGGCGCTCGGCGCCGACACAAGTTAAATGGGCGACCGGTTCGATTTTGAACTTCTTTTTGATCAATTCCGCCCAGTAAAAAGTCTTTTCCCGGGTCGTTCCCATCGCGCCGTAGGTTACGGAGACGAAATCAGGGTGGAACTGACCCAGTTTTTCAAGCGCGGCTAAGAGATGGGCTTCCCCTTCCGGTGTTTTGGGCGGGAAAAATTCAAAAGAGAGAGTTGGCCGGTCGATCCGGTTCAAGGCTTTACTTACTTTCATTCTTATCTTTCAGGGCTTCCATTTCTTCCGGTTTCGGTTGCGACTTGGTGAGCGGCCGCATGTGGGGAAAGAAGATCACGTCCCTGATGGACGGGGAATTGGTCAGGAGCATTACCAGGCGGTCGATCCCGATCCCTAGGCCACCAGCCGGGGGCATCCCATATTCGAGCGCCCGGAGGAAATCTTCGTCCATCGACTCGGCTTCTTCGTCGCCGGCCGCTTTAAGGTCGGCCTGTTTTTGGAAGCGCTGCATTTGGTCGATCGGGTCATTAAGCTCGGAGAAGGCGTTGGCCAACTCCATTCCAGCCATGATCAGTTCAAAACGTTCAACTTTCCCTTCTTTTGACCGATGTTTCTTGGCCAAAGGAGAAGTTTCGAGCGGGTGGTCGATGATAAAGGTCGGTTGCCGTAGGTTAGGCTCAACGAACTTGTCGTAGAGTTCGTTAATAATCTTGCCGATGCCAAGTTCCGTCGCCCCTTCGATTCCTTTTTCTTTTCCTAAGGCGCGGATCTGGTCATCGTTTTTGCCGATGATGTCGATCCCGTTCTCTTTGAGCGCTTCTTCCAGGGTAATTTTTTTCCAAGGTGGGGTGAGGTTGATCTTTTCGCCGCGGAATTCGATTTCCACCGTTCCCAGTACCTCTTTGGCGGCGTTAACGACCAGTTCTTCTGTGAGTTGCATGATGTCGTGATAGTCGACGTAGGCCTGATAAATCTCGATCATCGTGTATTCCGGGTTATGCTTGAAGGACATCCCTTCGTTCCGGAAGACCCGGCCCATTTCAAATACTTTTTCAAAACCGCCGACCAAAAGCCGCTTCAAATAGAGCTCGGGGGCGATCCTCATAAACAAAGGCATGCTCAAGGCATCGTGAAAAGTCTCGAACGGCCGGGCGGCGGCGCCACCTTGCAGGACGTGCAGGACCGGGGTTTCAACTTCCAGGAACCCTTTTTCCTCCAGGAAACGGCGGATAAAGGAGACGATCTTGCTCCTTTTGACGAAAACAGCTTTAACTTCCGGGTTGACCATCAGGTCAAGGTAGCGTTCCCGGTAACGGATCTCTTTATCCTGCAGTCCGTGCCATTTTTCCGGCAGGGGGAGGAGCGATTTGCTTAAAATTTCTAGCTTTTCCACCCGGACGGTGATCTCGTTGGTCTTGGTCCGGAAAACATGACCGGTCACGCCGATGTAATCCCCTATGTCGAGGTTCTGCCAGAGCTCATATTGATTTTCCCCAATGACATCGAGTTTGGCGTAGATCTGGATCCGGCCGAACTCGTCCTGGATGGTGGCGAAAGAGGCCTTGCCATGGCCGCGCTTGGTCATGATCCGGCCGGCAATAGCGACGGTCTCGGTGCTTTCTTGGCCTTCAGTCAGTTGAGCAAAGTTTTCCAGAACTTGATTGGAGTGGGCGGTCGCCGTGAACTTATATGGATAAGGATTAACCCCTTTGTCCCTGATGTTCTGCAGCTTTTCCCGCCTAACTTTTAACAAATCGCTTAATTCTTCTGACATTTTTACCCCTTGCTAACTACTAACTCGCGACTAAACGTCGCGGTTAAAGTTTTGATAACCGCGGCGTTCAGCCGCAGGTTGATAACTTTTTTTCTGCTATGATCCTTAACCCCTTGAGGGTCAGGTCCAAATCTATTATATCAACAACGGGGGTGTACTTACAAATTAGCTTCGCTAACCCGCCTGTCGCGATTACAGTCATTCGAGCATTAGTCATTCGGGCATTCGAATTGCTCAATTCGGATTTTATACGTTTTACCATTCCTTCGACCATGGCGACGTAGCCAAAGACCAGTCCGCTTTGCAGAGCTTCAACGGTGCTGCGGCCGACGACTCGTTTAGGCGCGACGATCGGCACGGATGGAAGCTTGGCGGTCCGCTGATGCAGGGTGTCGCGGGCAAGGGTGATGCCGGGAGCAATTGCCCCGCCTAGGTATTCACCTTTAGCCGAAACATAATCAAAAGTAGTGGCGGTTCCGAAATCGATGATCAAGGCGGGGCGGTTATAGAGAGTGTATGCGGCCAGAGCGTTGACGACCCGATCGGCGCCGATCGCTTTTTTGTCGCTAAGCTTGACCTTGATCAGGGGGATATCGGCAGCCGAAACAAAGCGAGGAACGAGCCCGTAATGTTGCTTGATATCTTTGGCCAATTTCCGGTTAACCGCCGGGACCACGCTGGCGATGATTACCTGTGCAATATTTCCCTTAATTTTACGATATATATATGGCGCGGTCGGGGTTCGCCAGGTGGCGACCAATTTCGGACCTTCAAAAAGGCCATAGACAATGTTAGTATTGCCGACGTCAATGGTCAGTATCATTTAATAATTATATCACGCTTAAGGAGCCTGCGAATAAAATTCGCGGTTCCTTGAAATGCAATGCTTTGGAGGAATCCGCGGCGATATTGCCGCTGGTTTCCGACAGGTGAATAGGTTTTTATGAAAAGAGAAGTTTTAGCTTTAATTATCTGTATTTTTGCTTATAAACTGGCTTTAGTCTTGATCTGGTTCCGCCGGCTGAAGATTACGACCCTTCTTGTCTAAAAATTACTAAAGAAACGGAGGCTTGTCCTAATCCGACGGTTAATAAAGTAGAACGATACGCGTCCGACCGCTTTGGCCTTGATTTAACCGATCCCAACCTGAATTTTAACTTGCGAGAGAAAGGGATCCTCCCTTACGACTTGAAATACAACTTGAAAGATAACACCTGGCGTTTGAAGTTGTTTCAGCGGAGCTCCGCAGTTCTTGTTAATCGGGATTTGATCGAGCCGACGCTCACTTATGATAATACCGACCGCTATCGGCTTTACCTGATCAATAAAGGGCTCTCTTTTTAACAATTTTCTAACCCTACTCTAATTGATTTTTAATCTATTTTTGTGTAATATTTCCTCACTGCGGCGCAAAGTGTTATCCTTCTATTATTGGATCATATTTAAAAAGTTGAAAGGAGAAGTTATATGAACGAAGAGATTAGGGTCATCGACGAAAAAGTTAAAGCCAAAAGCGAGTTCGTGGAAAAGATCGGCCAGGCGCTAGCTGGGACGATCATCGGCCAAAAAGGGATTATCGACCGGTTGATCGTTGCCATGCTTTGTAACGGCCACGTAATGGTCGAGGGGGTGCCGGGGTTGGCCAAGACCTTGATCATCAAGGCGCTGGCGGCGGCGGTTGACGCCAAATTCGCCCGGATTCAGTTCACCCCCGACCTTCTGCCATCCGACCTGATCGGGACGATGATCCTTAACCCGAAGAGCGGGGAATTTACCTCGCGCAAAGGGCCGATCTTTGCCAATATCATTCTGGCCGACGAGATTAACCGGGCTCCTTCCAAGGTTCAGAGCGCCCTGCTGGAAGCGATGCAGGAGCACCGGGTTACCATCTCCGATACCACTCATCAATTGCCGGAGCCGTTCCTGGTCATGGCGACGCAAAATCCGATCGAGCAAGAGGGGACCTATCCTCTCCCCGAAGCAGCGATCGACCGCTTTATGTTTAAGTTGAAGATCACTTATCCCCGGAAAGAAGAAGAGTTGAAGATCATTGATTCCGCCCTTATTGGCCAGGAACCGAAGATCAGTAAGGTTGTCAGTATCCAGGAGATCATGGAGACCCGCCAGGTTATTAACCAGATCTACATTGATGACAAGCTAAAGCAGTACATCGTTAATCTAGTCTCCGCGACCAGGACGCCGCAGGATTACGGCGTCGGCGAGCTGGCTGGCCTGATCCAATTTGGCGCTTCCCCGCGCGCTTCGATCAACCTCGCTCACGCTGCCAAAGGGCAGGCGTTTATCCGCCGCCGCGGCTATGTCATCCCCGACGATATCAAGAACGTCGCCCTGGACGTCATGCGCCACCGGATCATCCTGACCTACGAAGCGGAGGCGGAAGAGCAAACGTCGGAGACGATTATTCAAAAGGTTTTAGATGCTGTCGATGTTCCGTAAAATCCGTCGGATCGAGATCCAGTCGCGCAAACCGGTCGAACAGCTTTTTGCCGGCGAGTACCGGAGCGTTTTTAAGGGGGAGGGACTGGAATTCCACGAGGTCCGCGAATACCAGCCGGGGGACGATATCCGCTCGATCGACTGGAACGTAACCGCTCGTCTCGGCCGTCCATTCGTCAAGAAATTCATTGAAGAGCGCCAGCGGACGATCATCCTCTTGGTCGACGTTTCCGCTTCCCAGGATTTTGGTTCCCTGAATAAAAGCAAGAACGAGATCGCGGCGGAGCTGGCCGCCATTCTCGCTTTTTCGGCGATCAAGAACAACGATCTGGTCGGGGTCCTCCTCTTCAGCGATCAGATCGAAAAATATATCCCCCCCAAAAAAGGGAAAAAGCATGTCATGCGGATCATCCGGGATATCTTATTCTTTAAACGTCAGAATACCCGGACCGACCTGACCCAGGCGCTCCGTTATTTCAGCCGGGTCCAGCGTAAAGGGGCGATCGTCTTTCTTATTTCAGATTTTCTGGGGGACGATTACGAACGGCCGGTGACCGCTCTTGCCCGCCGCCACGACCTGATCCCGGTTTTCATTAAAGATCGTTTTGAGCTTGATTTCCCTGCTCACGATGGGTTGCTCATGGTTGAGGACCCGGAAAGCGGAGAACTGCGCGCGATCGACGGGGGTGACCCGGCAGTTCGCCAGGCTTACCGGGCGGCGGCCCAAGCCGAATACCAAAAAAAACTGAAATTCTTCCGTTCCCTGAAAGTTGATTGCCTGGAGCTTTCGACCGACGGGAACTATATTAAGCCGCTTAACCAGTTCTTTAAGCGCCAGCAAAGGAAAGCCCGCCGATGACGACCGATATCCGGGATATTAAAGGGATTGTTGGGATCATTGACTGGGGGACGATCTTTTTCCTTGGCCTTTGCTTTATCATTTGCCTTGGCCTTGGTTACCTTGCTTACAGATACTATTTAAAAATCAAGACGAAGGCAGAGGCGAAGGCTGAAGACAAGGTTCCCTCAAAGCCGTTTAATCAACTGGCCGAAGAGGCTTTATTGGCCCTTGATCCGGTCACTTATTTTCAGAAAAGTTTTTTCCGCGATTATTATTTTGAGCTGACCGGGATCGTCCGCCATTTTCTGGCCGCTAATTACAAGATCGACGCCCTGGAGAAGACCTCATATGAATTGATCGGGGAAATGGAGCGGGTCGAACGGGATTACGAGAAGATCAAACTGCTTGACCGTTTCCTGCAAGATGCCGACCTGGTCAAATTTGCCAGGGAAAAGCCGAGCCTGGCGACAATGCGGGAATCAAAAGAGAAAGCGCTCCGCTTTATAAAGGAGTTTTATCGTGCGATTGGCTAATATATTTTGGCTGTTACTATTATTGCTGCTTCCTTACATATATAGCCTGAAGAGGAGTGGGAAGCCAGCCGCTTTGCCGCATCCCGACTTAGCTTGGCGTTTGGCCGATCCCGGTCGACAGGCCGTTTGGAAACAGCGCCTGCCGCTTGTTCTCCGGTTAAGCGCGCTGATTTTACTAGTGCTGGCTCTTGCCCGGCCGCAGGCGAGCTTTATCTTTGACAACGCCAACCGCTACGGGATCGACATTATGGTCGCTATGGATGTCAGCAGTTCGATGACCGCCGAAGACTTTGTGCCTAATCGGATCGCGGTCGCCAAGAACCTCTTGGCTGATTTTATCCGCTCGCGACCTAACGACCGGATCGGCCTGATCGTTTTCGGGGCTGAAAGTTATCTTCAGGCGCCGCTGACCACCGACCATCGGACCGTCCTCTCGTTCCTGGATGATGTCAGGGTCGGGATGGCTGAAGACGGGACCGCGATTGGGATGGCCTTGGCGAATGGGGTGAAACGACTGAAAGATTCACAGGCGAAGAGTAAGATCATTCTTCTCCTGACCGATGGCGATAATAATGCCGGGGCGGTCGATCCCGACACCGCCGCGAAATTAGCGGCGACTTACGATATCAAGATTTACGCTATCGGCATTGGCGACCCGAAAGGGGCCCCGATCCCGATGGTCGACCAGTTCGGCAATAAAACCTACGCCTATAATCCAGACGGGACCCCCTTCCTGACCAAGATGAACGTGGAAGGGTTAAAGCGTTTGGCCGCGACGACTAACGGCGGCTACTACTTGGCGACCGATGGCGGGAAGCTTCGCTCGATCTTTCAGCAGATCGACCAATTGGAAAAGAGCAAGTTCGACGCCAAAAAACAGTTTGTCTTTGACGAGAAGTTCCCGCTCTTCGCCTTACCGGCTCTTTTACTGTTGCTACTGGAATTTGGCTTGGTCAAATACTGGGTGAGACTGCCATGATCTTTGCCGCCGCGATCTACTTATGGCTTTTACCGCTTCTTGGCGCTGCCGCTTTTTATGAGTGGCTGGCCGGCCGGCAAAAAAATTACCGGCTTTTCGGCCGTGAACTTGAGCCGTTAATGACCCGCCATTTTGACCGGCGGAAAGAGGGGCAAAAACGAATTTTGTTTTACGCCGGGATCGCTTTTTTGATCATTGCGTTGGCTCGGCCGCAATGGGGGGAGAGGGAACAACATTTTACCGCGCCGGGGATCGACCTGATCTTTGCCGTTGACGTCAGTAAAAGCATGCTGGCGGCCGATCTCAAACCTAACCGGCTGGAAAATGCCAAGCAGGCGCTGCGCCTCCTGACTTTGCAGCTGGCCGGGAACCGGCTTGGCCTGGTCGCTTTTGCCGGGAGCAGTTTTGTGGAGTGTCCGCTGACCGGTGATATCAGTGCTGTTGCTCTGTTCCTTGATTCATTAAGCCCGTCTTTAATTCCGGTGCCGGGGACCGACCTGGGCGGAGCGATCCGCTCGGCGGTCCAGGCTTTTGACAAAGCGCCGACCAGTAAAGCGGTCATCCTGATCACCGACGGGGAAGATCTCTCCGGCGGCGCCCGCGGCGCGGCCGATGAAGCGGCGGGGGCGGGAGTCAAATTTTTCCCGGTCGGCATTGGGACGGAAGTCGGGGAGACAGTCCCCGAGATCGACGATAACGGCCGGGTGGTCGGCGTGAAGCGGGACAAGAAGGGGGAACTGGTTGTTTCTAAACTTGATGTTAACTTGCTAAATGAGATAGCGGAGAAAACCGGAGGCAAAGCTTTTTTTGTCGGCGGGCGGAGCTCGGCTTTACCGGAACTGATGGCGGCGATTGCCGCTCTTCCCAAGAGCAAGATCGCCCAAAAGCTGGGGTATCAATATTACGACCGTTTTCAGATCTTTCTGCTTTTAGCTTTTATTTGCCTGGCGGCGGAGTTCGTAATGACCGAGAGGAAAGGCTGATCCATATGAGGAAGATATTTATTTTTTTGCTTATCGCTTTTTGCTTATCGCTTAGTGCTTCTTATTCCATCCCCTTTGAAAGCCGTCTGAATAAAGGGAATGGGTTCTATAACCGCGGGCTTTTCGATCGGGCGCAGAATGTTTATGAGTCTATTTTGGCCAAGAAAAAAGATCCGCTGGCTAAGTATAATCTTGGCAACGCCCTCTATCGTCAGGGAAAATTTGCCGAAAGTGAAAAGCTCTTTGAGGCGGTTAGCGGCGAAGCGGCCGATAAGGGGTTGGTCCATAAAGCGTTATATAATAAAGGGAATGCCCAGTTCCGTCAGGAAAACTACGAAGGAGCGGTTAACTCCTACGAACAGGCGTTGAAGTTTAAGAATAAAGACCAGGATACGCTCTATAATCTGGCTTTGGCGAAAAAGCTTTTAAAAATGCCAAAGAACCAGCGGCCCAAGCAGAACAAACAGAAGCAAAAGCAGCAGCAAAAACAGCAACAAAAACAACAGCGAAACAAGCCGCAGAAGAAAAATGGGTTGAACAAACAGGACGCGGAACGGATCATGCAGGGGTTGGGGAATAACGAAAAACATAAAGGGAAAAAGGCCAAAGGAAAAGGAGCGGGGAATGGGCCGGACTGGTAAAATTAGTTTACTGATTTTAAGCGTTATTTTGCTGGTCAGCCCGGTTATCGCCGGTGAGCTTTCTCTAAAAGCGACGGTTGATAAAATGACCGTTGCTTTGGACGAGACAGTTAATTATACGTTGACTGTCTCCGGCGGCGGACAGAACCTGCCGCTCCCGGCTCCGCCGCAATTCGTGAATTTAACCGCTGTTTCCCGTTTTCAGACCTCTAATGTTTCGATCATGAACGGCCAGGCGAGCGTTTCCAGCTCCATGACATATATATTAAGGCCGGACAAGGTCGGTTCGGCCTCGATTGGCACGGCGGTTTTGGACTATAACGGCCAGAGCTATCGTTCGGACCCGATCGCCTTAAAGGTGACCGCCGCGACCGGAACTGGTAAAGCGGCTCCGACCAGACAGGCCGCGCCGGTTGATCCCTGGGACAAAATGATCGACGAGATCTTTAACCGCCCGCTCATTCCTCGGCCAGTCGCGATCAAAGACCCGATCAAAGTGAAAATGAGCGTTTCCCGGGCTAACCCTTACGTCAACCAGTTGGTCGTATTAACTTTCACTTTCTATCGCCGGGTCAACCTGCTGGAACAGCCGATCTATATGCCGCCGTCAACGACCGGTTTCTGGTCGGTCTCCCTGCCGAATGCCAATAATCAACGCCAGGAAGTGATCGACGGGATTAATTATCTCGCCCAGGATTACCGAATGGCCCTTTTTCCGATCTCGGCGGGGCCTCATTTGATCAAAGAAGCCTCTTTGCGGGCGAGAGTTTACCAGGGGGCGCCGACTTTACTGAAGACCGACCTTATTTCCATCAATGTCCGGCCGCTGCCGGAAGCGGGTAAGCCGGCTGATTTCGGCGGTTCGGTCGGGCGTTATCAACTGTCGGTCGCCCCGAGCGTTCGGGAGGTTGAAAGAGGGAAGCCCTTTACCGTGATCGCCAAGGTATTTGGCGAGGGGAATATTCAATCGGTTTCGGAGCCGGTCCTGGCGGAGAGCGAAGCTTTCAAGCGGCTCTCCAGCACCTCAAAAGAGAAAGTCACGGCCGGAGCGGCCTCGGTTGCCGGGTCCAAGACCTTTGAGCTTGCCATCCTGCCGCTCAAGGAAGGAAAGTTAACGATTCCAGCTTTGACCTTCAGCTATTTTGAGCCGGAGAGCGGGGCTTATCGCCAAATCAAATCCCAGCCGATCGCGATCAAGGTTTTACCTTCCAATCTTCCTCTGCCGAAGGGGCTTGACGCTGCCAGCCGGAGCTTGCCTGACGGTTCGGTGAAAATCAGTTTTGATTGGCGGAGCCCGCTCCGTTGGTTTTACGGTGTAATTATTAGTCCCGTATTTCTGGTCTCGTTTGGCCTGATTGTCCTGCTTGTGGTTTTATATTTTGCCTGGCGGCGGTGGCGAGATAATTTGTCGGTCAATCATTTTCGGGTTGCCCGCGACCGCTTAAAGCGGGCGAGAGAGTTGCTACAGGGGAGCAAACTTAAAGAATACGTCGGCGAGTTGTTTGAAGCGGTCTTCCATTATCTTGGCGACAAATATACTTTCCCGATCACCGGCGCGACAACCGATGAGATTAAGGAATTATTAGCGGGCAAGGGGATTGCGGCGGCAGAACAAAAAGAGATCGAAAAGTTTTTTAACGAATGCGACCTGATCCGCTTCACCCCGTCTTCGCTCGATCGGGCGGCGGCGGACAAGCTTCTCCAAAAAGCCGAAAGCTTGATCGTCCTGCTTGAATCGAATAGCTATTCCCATCCCGGATAGCGACTGTTATAATGATTTCATGAGGACCATTCTTTCGCGTGAACCGCTTTCCCCTCTGGTGGTTAAAACAACCATCTTAGCCCCGCAAATTGCCCTGGCCGCGCAACCGGGCCAGTTCGTGGTGATCATTCCGACTGAAAAAGGGGAGCGAATCCCGCTGACGATCGCGGCTGCCGATCCGGCGCTGGGGACGATCACGGTTATTTTTCAGTTGGCCGGCGCCACTACCCGCTTGCTTTCATCTCTGCCGGTTGGAGAAAAAGTTTCTCATCTTCTGGGGCCGCTTGGCGTCCCGTCTGAAATTGAGAAGTTTGGCCGGGTGGTAGTGGTTGGCGGAGGGGTGGGGATCGCCGAAATCTACCCGGGGGTGAAAGCGCTGAAGGCGGCCGGGAACGAGGTCGTGACGATCATTGGGGCGAGAAATAAAGAGTTATTGTTTTATGAAAGTGAGCTTAGGGCCCAGAGTACGGAGCTTCGGTTAATTACCGACGATGGATCGAGCGGACGGCGGGGGTTTGTGACCGAATTATTAAGCGAAGCGATCAAGGATAAGCCGACCCAGAGAGTGATCGCTGTCGGTCCTGTCCCGATGATGAAAGCCTGTTGCGACCTGACCCCGGGGATCAAAACGATTGTTTCGCTGAACAGTCTGATGCTCGACGCGACCGGAATGTGCGGCGTCTGTCGGGTAAAAATTGGCGGGCTCAATAAGCTGACCTGTGTGGAGGGGCCCGATTTTGACGGTCACTTGGTCGATTTTGCCGATCTGACCAGCCGGTTGGGGACTTACAAAGACCTGGAAAAGCGGGCCGATGACCATATCTGCCGATTATTGGGGAGCAAATGAACAAAAAAATGAACGAACGTCCGGTTGCCGAGCGGATCCAAGACTTCGAGGAAGTGCCGCTTGGCTATTCGGTCGATGAGGCGTTGGCCGAAGCTAAGCGCTGCTTGCAGTGCAAAGATCCCCGATGCGTTAAAGGCTGTCCGGTTGGGATCGATATCCCTTCTTTTATTAAGCTGATTGCCGAAGGGAAGCGCGATCAAGCGTTGGCTAAGATCAAGGAGAGCAATTCTCTACCGGCGGTCTGCGGCCGGGTTTGTCCCCAGGAAGAGCAGTGCGAGCTCAAGTGTATTCTAAACGCCAAAAAGGCGCCGATCGCCATCGGAAGTTTGGAGAGGTTTGCGGCTGATGGGGCTGAAAAACAACCCTCACCCTCTATCCCCCTCTCCCAGAGGGCGAGGGGGAAAAGAGTTGCCGTAGTCGGTTCCGGCCCGGCCGGCCTGACCTGCGCCGGGGACCTGGCCAAGCTTGGTTATCAGGTTGTCTTGTTCGAATCGCTGCACGTTATCGGCGGCGTGCTGCAGTACGGGATCCCGGCCTTCCGTTTGCCGAAAAAAATCGTTGATCTGGAAATTGAATACGTTAAATCGCTTGGCGTCGAGATCATTGCCGACCGGCTGATCGACGATTTGAACGGGTTGCGCCCTGAATTCCAGGCGATTTTTCTCTCTTCCGGCGCCGGTTTTCCGAATTTTATGGGGATACCGGGCGAGAATTTGCCGGGCGTTTTTTCGGCCAACGAATTTCTTTTCCGGGTCAACATGATGAAGGCGTATAAATTTCCGGAATACCAAACCCCGGTCAAAATCGGAAAGCGAGTCGCCGTCATCGGCGCCGGCAACGTTGCCATGGATGCCGCCCGGGTCTCTTTGCGATTGGGGGCGGAAGAAGTGTGGATCGTTTACCGCCGTTCCCGCCGGGAAATGCCGGCCCGGCGCGAGGAGATCGAGCGCTGTGAAGAAGAGGGGGTTAAGTTCCATCTTTTAACCGCGCCGACCGCTTATTATGCCGATAATAACGGTTGGGTCAATGAAATGGAGTGCCGGAAAATGGAGTTGGGCGAACCGGACAGTCGGGGGCGTCGCCGGCCGGTCGAAATTCCCGGCTCCGAGTTCCGTTTGCCGATCGAGTCGGTGGTCGTCGCGATCGGCAATTCACCGAACCCTTTGGTCATGCACCGGACCGCCGCATTGAAGGTTAACGAAAAAGGCGGGGTCGCCATTGATGACTCCCAGTCGACCTCTTTGCCCGGAGTTTTCGCGGGCGGGGATATTGTCCGTGGGTCGGCGACCGTTATCTCGGCGATGGGGGACGGTAAACTGGCCGCCCGCCGGATCGACGCTTACCTAAAAAAACAGCCGGCTGGCTTGGACCGTCCGAATCAGGTATAATTCCAAGACATGAAGCTTGCCTTGGCCCAGATCAATCCGATCGTCGGTGATCTTACGGGAAATGTTTCGAAGATCGCCGCACAAATTGCCGCGGCCAAAGCCGTGTCCGCCGACCTGGTCGTTTTCCCGGAACTTGTCCTGACCGGTTATCCGCCGGAAGACCTGCTGTTAAAACCTCAATTCATCACGGCGAACCTGGCCGCTTTAAAAGAAGTCGCCGCCGCTTCAAAAGGAGTGGCTGTTTTCCTCGGTTTTGTCGATCGAAAAGGGGCTGCGCTTTATAATGCCGCGGCTTTTATTGTCGATGGCCGGATCAAGACGATCTACCACAAGAACAATCTCCCCAACTACGGAGTCTTTGACGAAAAACGCTATTTCCAGGCTGGGACCAAATCGGAGGTCATTGCCTATAAAGGAATAAAGATCGGCTTGGGGATCTGTGAGGACCTCTGGGTGGAAAAGGGGCCGTACTTGGCCGAAGCCAGGGGCGGAGCGAAACTGATCCTGAATATTAACGCCTCACCATATCACCTTGGTAAAGTTAAGGAACGGGAAAAACTGGTCAAAGCCCGGGCAAAAAAGACCGGCGCCCACGTGGTTTACGTTAACTCGGTCGGCGGGCAGGATGAACTGGTTTTTGACGGCGGGAGCATGGTCGCTTCGCCGCGCGGCAAATTGATCGCTGCCGCCGGTCAGTATCGGGAAGAGCTGTTATTGGTCGATCTGAAAGAATCCGGTCCGGCCGCCGGCTGGCTGGATGATGACGAGGAAATTTACGGAGCCCTGGTTCTGGGGGTCAAAGATTATGTTGAGAAGAACCGCTTTTCGGACGTTGTCATTGGTCTTTCCGGCGGGATCGATTCTGCCCTGACCCTGGCGATCGCGGCCGACGCCCTGGGCCCGGATCGGGTCCACGCCGTCTTTATGCCGTCCGATTACACCGCCCATCGGAGTTTTGTCGACGCGAAAGCGGTTGCCGAACGGCTGGGCGTGAGAATGGAGAGCTTGCCGATCAAGGAGCTCTTTAAGCGCTACCTCGATCAGCTTCGCCCGCAGTTCAAAGACCGGGCCGAAAATATCGCGGAAGAAAATCTGCAAGCCAGGATCCGCGGCAACTATTTAATGGCTCTTTCCAACAAATTCGGCTGGCTGGTCTTAACGACCGGTAATAAGTCGGAGATGTCGACCGGCTATTGCACTCTTTACGGGGACATGGCCGGCGGTTTCGCCGTGATCAAGGATGTTCCCAAAACCCTGGTCTACCGTCTGGTCGACTGGCGCAACGCCGAACGGGAAGTTATTCCGGAATCGGTTATTAACCGGCCGCCGACGGCCGAACTGAAACCGAACCAGCGGGACCAGGACACCTTGCCCCCTTACGAAACGCTTGATCCGATCATTAAAGCCTACGTTGAAGAGAATAAGAGCGTCGAGCAGATAGTCGGGCTCGGCTTTGACCGTGAAACAGTCGTTAAAGTTGCCGGCCTGATCGATCGGGCGGAATATAAGCGCCGCCAGGCCCCGCCCGGCCCCCGGATCACGGCGCGGGCCTTTGGCAAGGATTGGCGGGTCCCGATCACGAACAAGTACAAGGAAGTGTAATATGCCGCTAACGCAACAGGCCGCCGACGAAATTATGAAAAAATACCCGGGAGAGGTCCGGGGAGTGGCGTTTCAGACCGACGCCGAGTACGTTAAGAAAAAATGGGGGGAAGAGGGGCTGTTGCGGGTCGGTCGGAGGTTGAGCGAGCTTGGCTATCCGGTTGAGTACGATAAGATCAAGCCTTTGGTCTGGCTGCCGCTTGGTTTGCGGATCCTTTCCCTGCTGGTTATTGACGAGAATTTTAATATGACCAAAGAAGAACTGCAGGAGATGGGTTATACCGCGCCGAAATTTTCCTTTTTAATGAAATGGCTGGTCAAGTTTTTTTCCTCTGCCAAGACAATGATCGAATCGGCGCCGGCGATTTGGAAAAAACATTACACGGTCGGCGAATTGGAGACCGCCTATCACGGCGAGGAAAAATTCGCGCTCGTCAAAGTTAAGGGGTTGGTCCTGCCCAAAAGCGGGATAGAATATATTCAGGGCTATTTTCGGCGGGTGCTGGAATTTTCCGTCGGTAGCGCGGTCCATTGCGAATTGATCAAATCGCCGGACAACGGGGCGGATTATTACGAATTTAAGGCTTGGTGGAATTAATGAGCGACAGCGAAAAACAAATGAACGTCTCCGAAAAAGAGTTGCTGCAGATCAGCGATTATTTGGAGGATATCTGGCGGTTCCTGCCGATTCCGATCGTTCATGTCAGCCCGGTCGGGGTCATTACCGACGCCGGACGTGAAACCTCCGATTTTCTCGGCTACCCGAAAGACGAAATAATCGGCCGCCGCTTTGTCGATTTTATCGGGAGCGAGGCGGAGGCGAATGGAATAATGAACGAAGTTTTGAGCAACGGCCAGGTCAAGAACCGTGAAATCAAGATCAGAAAAAAAAGCGGCGAAATGCCGCCGGTTATCGTCAACGGGTTGCTAAGAAAAGATGCCGAAGGCAAGATAGTCGGTTTTTTTGTTTCCCTGGTCGATGTTACCGAGTCTAAAAAAGCCGAAGAAAAATTGCTTAAGGCCGAAGAACGTTACCGCAACACGCTTGATTCGATGATGGAAGGCTTTCAGATCATCGGTTTTGATTGGCGTTATTTATACGTCAATAATGTCGTTGCCGAACAGGAAAAGCGCGCTAAAGAGGAGCTGATAGGCAAGACGATGATGGAGGTCTATCCCGGCATTGAAAAGACCGAAATGTTCGAGCAGCTCAAGCGCTGCATGGAAGAGCGGGTCCCGCACCGAATGGAGAACGAGTTTGTTTATCCGGACGGGCGCCGGGGTTATTACGAGCTAAGCATTCAACCGATGACCGACGGGATTTTTGTGGTTTCGCAGGACATTACGGTGCGCTTTCAGGCCGAACAAAAACTCAAGGAGAAAATGCAAGAGCTGGAGGAATTCCACGGGCTGGCGGTCGGGCGCGAACTCCGGATGATCGAACTGGAAAAAGAGGTCGACGCTCTGCTGGCGGCCCAGGGGCGCGCGCCTAAATATGACCGGATTTGACAGCTTATACAAAGATGTAGTATAATCTACAATATTGTAGGAGTTGTTTTGTGATGCAAGAAACTTTTGTCGGAGCCTTGATTGAGGTCAGCACCGCCCTGGCTGCTTCTCTTGACCTGGAAAAGACCCTCGATTCGATCCTCAAGGTCTTGGCCGATTCGCTTGAGATGCAGCGCGGCACCATTACGCTGGTCGATCCGACGACCAGCGAATTGCGCATTGAGGTCGCTTCCGGCTTGACCCGGGAAGAGAAAGAACGCGGCCGCTACAAGCTCGGCGAGGGGATCACCGGCCGGGTCGTGGCGACCGGCCAGCCGATGGTTATTCCGGACATTGAAGCCGAACCCCTCTTTTTGAACCGCACCCAAGCCCGACGGAACCTCAAGGAAAGAAAGTTCGCCTTTCTTTGCGTCCCCATTAAAGTCGGCAATAAAGTGATCGGCGCGCTCTCGGTCGATCGGCTTTTCAAGGGGAACGTTTCCTACGAAGAAGATATCCGCGTCCTGACGATTATCGCCGCGATGGTCGGTCAAGCGGTCAAATTGCGCGAACTGGCGGAAAAGGACAAAGAAGTGATTTTGTCCGAGAACATCAAGCTGAAAAGGGAACTTAAAGGGAAGTATAAGTTCGGCAATATCGTCTACAGTTCTACGGTTATGGAGGCGGTTCTGGAAGGGGCGGTCCAGGTGGCCGATAGTTCGGCGACCGTTCTGCTCGGCGGTGAATCGGGGACCGGTAAAGAATTGGTCGCTTCGGCGATCCATTACGCCAGCCCCCGCCATGAGAAACCTTTCATTAAAGTCGCCTGTGCTTCTTTGCCGGAGAACCTCCTGGAGTCGGAGCTTTTTGGCTACGAACGGGGGGCTTTTACCGGAGCGATGGAGCGGCGGAGCGGCCGGTTTGAATTGGCGAACGGCGGGACGATCTTTTTGGACGAGATCGGGGACCTGACCATTGCTACCCAAGTTAAGCTTCTACGGGTCCTGCAGGAGCGGGAATTTGAGAGATTAGGGGGCGCGCAGACGGTTAAAATCGATATTCGGGTGATTTGCGCTACCCATCGGAACCTTGAGGCGATGGTCAAAGAAGGTAAATTCCGGGAGGATCTCTTTTATCGGATCAATGTTTTTCCCATTATCTTGCCGCCGCTTCGGGAGAGAAAAGAAGATGTCCCGCTACTGGTTGATTTCTTCATTGATAAGTTTGCCAGGTTGAACAAGAAAAAGATCAAAGGGATCAATCGGGCGGCGCTGGACCTGCTCATGGCCTATCAATTTCCGGGGAACGTCCGGGAGCTGGAAAACATTGTGGAGCGGGCGGTGGTTATTGCCCAGAAAGAGATCATCACACCGAAGGAACTGCCGGCCAATCTGGCGGCGAGCAAAGAATACGATCTCGGTCCGCAGGGTGCGTCGCTGCCGGAGATTGTCGCCTCGCTGGAAAAGCAGAAGATCGAGGAGGCTCTCCGGCGCTTTAAAACCCAGCGCTCCGCCGCCAAGGCGCTTGGCTTGACCGAGCGGATGCTTGGATACAAGCTCGATAAATATAGGATCTCGCTTAAAGAACCGCGCACTTAAGTGCGCGGTTAGATAAAACTACAAAAAAGTATACCAATATACAAAAACGTAGATTACTCCTCGCGGTTGCCTCTTTTCCTTCAGGCAATAAAGTTGCTTCACTAACGGCAAGGAGGAAACATCATGAAAAAGAAGATTTTGATTGCTGCCGTTGCTTTGCTGTTTGTGGCCGGGATCGCTGCCGCTACTCCCACGACCCAGATCTGGAACCCGTCGACCGATATCCAGGGGGTGGGGACCTGGCATTTTGGGATCGATGATTATTTTACGGTCGAAGATAGGACTTCCGGCGGATATTCTTTCCCGACCGATCTTGGGCTGACCTATGGGCTTTTGCCCGGCCTGGAGATCGGGGTCGATGCCTTTTTACCGCAGGCCGTGCCGGCCAGCTCCTTGGTCTTAAACCTAAAATATGGGTTACAGGAGAAAGACGCTCTGCCGGCGATCGCGGTCGGCGGATTCGGATTCGGCCTTCAGACGAACGTGACCGATCAGAACGTCCTTTACGGGGTGGTCGCGAAAACTTTCCCGATCGGTCGGCTCTCGGCCGGTTATTTTATGGGCAATGAAAAATTGTTGCTTGATCCGAGCGGCAATAAGGATAATGCCGGATTGATCCTGACCTGGGATAAGATGTTGACCGATAAGCTCTGGTTGAGCGTTGACTACGCGGGAACAAAATCGGCCCTGGGCGCGCTCTTTGCCGGTTTTTCTTATATGTTCTCGGCCAATACAGCGGTGCTTTTTGCTTACGGTAAATATAATAATGATGCTAAGCCGACGATCACGACCCAGCTGGATATCAATTTCTAATAATGTGAGGCTGACCCGGCTTGACTCGCACCAAGGAGTGGGTTAAGCTGGGCGCCGCGCAAAGAAGGAGGAGAGTCAAATGAAACGATGGCTAGGTTTAATGTTTCTGTTTCTGGTTGGAGTAATCCCTGTTTTTGCCGAAGAAGCGGCGAGCGTGGCGGCGGCTGTTCCGGTCATTAATGCCGGCGACACGGCCTGGGTCTTGATCTCGGCCGCTTTAGTTATTTTAATGACCCCGGCGGTTGGGTTCTTTTACGGCGGAATGGTCAGGAAAAAGAATATCTTATCGACTATCATGATGTGTTTTGCCATCCTGATGGTCATCAGTTTGCAATGGGTTCTTATCGGTTATACTTTGGCTTTCGGCCCAACCAACGGCGGCTTGATCGGCGGCTTGAACTGGCTGGGGCTGATCGGCGTAGGGCAGCTGCCGAACATTGATTATGCCGCGACGATCCCGGCCCTTGCTTTCATGATCTTCCAGGCGGCTTTCGCCATTGTGACCCCGTCCTTAATTGTCGGTGCGTTCGTGGAAAGGATCAAGTTCTCCTCTTTTCTGGTCTTTTCCCTCCTTTGGGCGACGATCGTTTACGATCCGGTCGCTCATTGGGTCTGGGGGGTCGGCGGTTGGCTAAGGATGCTGGGGGCGTTGGATTTTGCCGGCGGGACGGTTGTTCACGTGACGGCTGGTTTTTCCGCGCTGGCGATCGCGCTGGTGCTTGGGAAACGGATCGGCTACGGCAAAGATAACATGGAGCCGAGCAATATCCCGATCGTGGTTCTCGGCGCCGTCCTCCTCTGGTTCGGTTGGTTTGGCTTTAACGGCGGGTCCGCCTTAGCGGCCAACGGTCTGGCGGTTTCGGCTTTTGTGGTGACCAATACGGCGGCAGCGGCGGCGGCGGTAGTGTGGATGCTGCTAAGTTGGTTCCATCGCCGTCCCAGCGTTTTAGGGGTGGCGACCGGTGCCGTTGTCGGACTGGTGGCAATTACCCCGGCTTCCGGGTTTGTTGATCCGCTCTCGGCGATCGCCATCGGCGGGATTGCCGCGGTCATTTCTTATTATATGATAGTGCTGCGCATGAAACTGCGGATCGATGAGTCGCTTGATGCTTTTGCCTGTCATGGAATGGGCGGGGCCTGGGGAGCGATCGCGACCGGTATTTTTGCCAGCAAAGCGATCAACCCGGCCGGCGCGGACGGCCTGCTCCTCGGCAATCCCGGTTTGGTCTGGACCCAGTTCCTGGCGGTAGCCGCTTCCGGTCTCTTTGCCTTTGTCGTGACGATCGTCCTGGCGAAGCTGATCGACGCGGTCATGGGACTCCGGGTTGCCAGTAACGAAGAGTTGGTCGGGCTCGATATTTCACAGCACGCGGAGACCGCGTAAGGAGGGGGCCATGAAAAAAGTTGAAGCGATTATTAAACCAGAAAAGCTTGAGGAATTGCGGGAGGCTCTCGATGCCAAGGGGTTTTCCGGGATGACGATCACCGAGGTCAAAGGGCGGGGGATCCAGCGGGGAATCACCCTGGAATGGCGGGTCGGTGAATACCGGGTCGAATTCCTTCCCAAGGTCAAACTGGAGACAGTTGTTGATGATAAAAAAGCGGCTGAAGTGGTCTCGATCATTACCAAGGTCTGTAAAACCGGCAGTATCGGGGACGGGAAGATCTTTATTTCGCCGGTCGAAGAAGTAATTAGGATCCGGACCGGAGAAAAAGGGGAAGCCGTTCTTTAAATCTACAAAAATGTAGCGGGAGGCCGGAGCTCGAAAGGTCCGGCCTCCCGATTTATCCCTTTTATAAAAGAAAAAACACTTTAAAGGCTGGTTTGGCAGTAAGATTGCTCTAAACCTGCCATGAACATTAACAGTGGCGATACCGCTTGGGTTTTGATCTCAACGGCCCTAGTCATCCTGATGACTCCGGCGCTCGGCTTTTTCTACGGCGGGATGGTTAGGAAAAAGAACCTTCTCTCAACGATCATGCTATCTGTCGTTATCCTTGCCCTGATAACCGTTCAATGGATCCTTTTTGGCTACACATTAGCTTTTGGTCCCGATCATGGCGGAGTGATCGGTGGCTTGGATTGGCTAGGTTTAATGAAAGTCGGCGGGGCGCCTCATGCCGGCTATGCTCCTGGGGTCCCTCATCTCGCGTTTATGGCTTTCCAAATGGCTTTTGCGGTCATTACTCCGGCGTTAATCACCGGGGCCTTTGTCGAACGGATCAATTTCTCCGGTTTCCTGGTCTTTACCCTTCTTTGGGCAACCTTTATTTACGCGCCGGTCGCCCATTGGATCTGGGGGATCGGCGGTTGGTTGAGAGTGCTTGGCGCGCTTGATTTTGCCGGTGGCGCGGTTGTCCACATTACCGCTGGAGTTTCCGCTCTGGCGGTCGCGCTGGTGATCGGGAAAAGAAAAGGGTATGGTAAAGATAATATGGAGCCGTCAAACATTCCACTGACGGTCCTCGGAGCGTTTCTTCTTTGGTTTGGTTGGTTTGGCTTTAACGGCGGCTCGGCCCTTTCGGCCGGCGCGGTCGCGGCCCAAGCTTTAGTCGCGACAACCGCTTCCGGCGCGGCGGCCGCCTTGACCTGGATGATCATCAATTGGAGCCATAAGCGGCCAAGCGTCCTTGGTTTTTCAACCGGCGCGATCGCTGGTTTAGCGGCGGTTACTCCCGCTTCCGGTTACATTAGTCCTCTTTCCGCCTTGCTGATCGGCGTTATCGCGGCGGCTCTTTCGTATTATGTGATAATATTCCGAATGAAGATCGGCTTTGACGAGTCGCTCGATGTCTTTGCCTGTCATGGGGTCGGGGGAATCTGGGGGATCCTAGCAGTTGGGATCTTCGCCCAAAAAGCTCTTAACCCGGCCGGGGCGAACGGCTTGTTGTTTGGCGGGCCGAACTTGTTTTTTGTCCAATTATTTACTGTTGTGGTCGTGGCCGGTTTTTCATTTGTCGTTTCCTATCTGTTGGCCAAGATCGTTGACACGATGTTTTCGCTCCGGGCCAAGGACAACGAGGAGAGTGTCGGGTTGGATATCGCCCAGCATGGGGAGTCGGTGTACTAATGAAAAAAATTGAAGCGATCATCAAACCGGAGAAGCTGGACGAACTGCGGGAGGCTTTTGACGCTAAGGGTTTTTCCGGAATGACGATTACTGAAGTCAAAGGGCGGGGGATCCAGCGAGGGGTCACCCTGGAGTGGCGAGTTGGCGAATACCGGGTTGAATTTCTTCCCAAGGTTAAGGTTGAATTAGTGGTTAATGCCAAGGATGTCGATACGGTAATAGAAGTTATCTTGGCGATCTGTTCAACCGGTAAAGTTGGCGATGGCAAGATCTTTGTTTCACCGGTTGAAGAAGTGGTGAGAATTAGAACCCGGGAGCGGGGTCACTCGGCAATCTGATACAATATTGTAGAAAACAGAGTGGTTAAATACAAAAATGTCGAAAATAATTGCCCCTCAAAAATAAAAATGCCTGTTTTATAGGCAAATTTTGTTTTGGCGAAAAAGTTGCTATAAAAATTCACATAATATACAATGATGTTTGGAATACCGGACATTAAATAAAGGAGTAGATAATAATGGTAAAAACGGCAAGTCAGATTTTCGGCGAGTTAACTTTTAACAAAAAAGTGATGAAAGACCGGCTTAGCAAGGAGATTTACGCCAAATTACTGGCTACGGTTGAAAGAGGGGAGCCTCTGGATGAGACGATTGCCAGTGATGTCGCCCATGCGATGAAGGAGTGGGCGATGGAAAATGGCGCGACCCACTTTACTCACTGGTTCCAGCCGCAGCGCGGCGGCACCGCCGAAAAGCACGATGCTTTCCTTAGCTACGGCAGCGATGGGGAAATGATCGAACGCTTTAGCGCCAAGCAGTTGATCCAGTCCGAGCCGGATGCTTCGAGTTTTCCTTCTGGCGGCATTCGCTCGACCTTTGAAGCGCGCGGTTATACCGCTTGGGATCCGACCAGCCCGGCCTTCCTACTCGAAGCCGGCGATACCAAGACTTTGGTTATTCCGACCGTTTATCTCTCTTGGACCGGTGAGGTCCTCGACCTGAAGACCCCACTCCTCCGCTCCATGAAAGCGCTGACCGACTCCGCGATCAAGCTGCAGAAACTGCTGGGAAACGACGGCGTTAAGAAAATGAAGGTGTATGGCGGTCCGGAACAGGAATATTTCCTGGTCTCTAAAGAACTCTACGATACCCGGCCCGATCTGTGCGTTGCCGGGCGGACCTTGTTTGGCGCCCCTCCGGCCAAGGGTCAGCAGCTGGAAGACCATTATTTCGGCGCGATCAAAGACAAGGTCATGATGTTCATGGAAGACTTCGACATGGAACTTTATCGCCGTGGAATTCCCTCGAAGACCAGACATAACGAGGTTTCACCGAATCAGTTTGAAGTCGCCCCGCTGTACGAAGAAGTGAATATGGCGGTCGACCACAACCTGCAGTTGATGGAGATCATTCGGAAAGTAGCGGAGAAGCACGGCTTGGTCGCGCTGCTGCACGAAAAACCGTTTGCCGGCGTCAACGGATCCGGTAAACATTTTAACTGGTCGCTGGGCGATGACAGCGGGAGCAACTACCTGGAACCGTCTGATTCGCCGATCAAAAACATCAATTTCTTGCTGACGCTGGGGGCGATCCTACTTGGTGTCAATAAGTTTGGCGGGTTACTCCGGGCTGTAGTGGCGGATGCCGGCAATGATCACCGCTTAGGGGCGAACGAAGCCCCGCCGGCGATCATGTCTGTTTATCTCGGGGAATACTTGGCCCGTATTATGGACGAAATCGAAGGGATTGGGACCAGCGTTAACGAAAAGAGTTTGGATAACATCAACCTTGGCGTGAAGAACTTGCCGAAAGTCGCCAAAGATACCTCGGACCGGAACCGGACCTCCCCGGTTGCCTTTACCGGGAACAAATTCGAGTTCCGTGCGGTCGGTTCTTCGCAGAACTGCTCCGAAGCGGGGACCCTGCTCAACTTGCTCGTCTCTTACGGTTACGACGAGATATCTCGCCGGCTTTCGGCCAAGAAGGGCGGGAACGTTAAGGGGAACGCGATCCTGGTCATGAAGGACGTCCTGAAGGAGACTAAGCGGGTTCGCTTCGAAGGGAATAACTACTCGGAAGCCTGGCATAAGGAAGCCGCCAAACGCGGGTTGCCAAACGCCAAGGATACGCCGGACGCACTTGATTTGATGCTGGATAAGGAGTGCGTTGAGCTCTTCGAAAAATATGGCGTTCTGTCGAAGCGGGAACTGCACTCGAAGGTGGAGATCAAGCTTGATACCTACATCAAGATTAAAGATGTTGAGCTGAAAGCGGCGCTGAACATTGCCAAGACGCTGGTCCTGCCGGCAGTCCTGGAACAGATCAAATCACTGGGTGAAGCGGTCAAAGCGACTTCCAAATCCGGCGCGATAGCGGCTGACCTGAAGGTTGTCTCCGGCTTGTATGGCGATATCAAAGCGGCAATCGCCGGCCTTGAAAAAGCGATCGTACTTTGTGAAAAGGAAGAGAACCTGGAAAAGAAAGCCAAACTTTACGCAAAGAACGGAGCCAGTGCCTTGGCCGAGCTGCGCGCCAGTGTCGATGAAGCGGAAACGCTGGTGGCTGATGTTTATTGGCCGATGGCTAAGTATCAGGAACTGCTGACGATCTTATAAATTGAGAGGTTCGTAGTTGCCGAGTCGAAATTAATCAAATGACGATTGAAAATGACATTGAGCAGATAAGCGATTTGACTGATAATCATGGAAAGGTGTACCGGATGCTGCTCGATAAGCTGGAACGCCCGCTGATCAGCCGCGTATTGGACATGACCGGAGGCAACCAGCTTAAGGCTGCAAATATATTGGGTATCAATCGGAACACACTTCGGGCCAAAATAAAGCGTTTGGGAATAAACACATAGCCGCGGCGCCTCCCCGCTGTGATTTTACGTTGTCTGGGCCTTTTCATCTATGATATAATAAAAAATCAATTTTTGTTGGTGGGTAAGAAGGAAGAAAAAGTTGAACGCATTTCCGAAAAAACAGGGCTTATACGATCCGGCCTATGAACATGACAGTTGCGGGGTTGGTTTTCTCTGCGATATTAAGGGAAAAAAATCCAATAAGATCGTCCTGCAGGGATTAGAGATCTTGCGGCGGCTCTCCCATCGCGGGGCGACCGGCGCCGATCCTAAAACTGGAGATGGGGCGGGGATCCTGATCCAGCTGCCTCACGCTTTTTTTTCCGCCATTGCTTCTTTTAGGCTTCCGCCGGCTGGTGATTACGGAACCGGCCTGGTTTTTTTGCCTACTGAAGCTAAAGAACGGGCTTTTTGCAAAGAGAAGTTTGCTGCGATCATTGCTGAAGAAGGGCTGGAACTGCTTGGCTGGCGCGAAGTCCCGGTCGACAACACCGACATCGGCCATACCGCCAAGGAGACCGAACCGGTTATCGAACAGGTTTTCGTTAAAAAGGGCCAGGGCGATCAGCCGGCTTTTGAACTAAAACTTTTTGTCATTAGAAAAAGGATCGAAAACGCGGTCCGAGCCTCGAACTTAAAGCAGCGTTCTTTCTTTTATATCCCGAGCCTTTCCGGCCGGACCTTTGTTTACAAAGGTTTATTGATGCCGGAGCAGGTTGATCAATTCTTTCCCGATCTGCGCGACAAGCGGATCGAGAGCGCCATTGCCCTGGTCCATTCCCGGTACAGTACCAATACCTTCCCAACTTGGGACCTGGCCCAGCCGTTCCGCTTTCTGGCCCATAACGGGGAGATCAATACCCTGCGCGGCAACATTAACTGGATGGCGGCCAAAGAAAGCCTGCTGGCCAGCCCCCTGCTTGGCGACGATCTGAAAAAAATCCTGCCGGTGATCGTCCAGGGAGGGAGCGACTCCGCGATTTTTGACAATGTTTTTGAATTGCTCCTCCTTTCCGGCCGCTCGCTTCCCCATGTCATGATGATGATGATCCCCGGCGCCTGGGAACAACATCGCCAGATGGCGCCGGAGCTCAAGGAGTTCTATCGGTATCACGCCGCCTTCATGGAACCGTGGGACGGACCGGCGGCGATGGCGGTGACCGATGGGACCAGGATCGCCGCTGCCCTTGACCGGAACGGCTTACGCCCGGCCCGCTACATCTTGACTACCGACGGGATCGTCGCCCTGGCCTCCGAGGTTGGCGTCCTTGACATCCCTCCCGCCAAGATCGAGGTTTCCGGCCGTCTTGAGCCAGGAAAGATCTTCTACATCGATACTGAAGAGGGGAAGATCCTGCATGACGAAGAAGTTAAGAGAAACATTGCCGCTCAACAGCCTTATTCCAAATGGGTTGCCGATAATTTGGTCGACCTAACCCAATTGCCGGCTGGCGGTAAAGGCGAAAAAACGCCCGACCTGCTGACCAACCTGAAAGCGTTTGGCTATTCCCGCGAAGATTTGAAGGTCATTATTAAACCGATGGCGGAAACGGGCAAGGAGCCGATCGGCTCGATGGGGAACGACGCGCCGCACGCGGTTCTTTCCAATAATCCGCAAATGCTCTACACTTATTTTAAGCAGTTGTTTGCCCAGGTGACCAACCCGGCGGTCGACTTCATCCGTGAAGAACTGGTTATGAGCCTCGATAGTTTCGTCGGACCGCAAAAAAACCTGTTGGCCGAGACCCCGGAACATGCCCATCGGCTTTATATTAAGGAACCGATCCTGGCCAATGACGATCTGGAGAAGATCCGGGCGATCAAAGAGAAGGGGTTCAAAACCAAGACGATCTCGATCCTCTTTAAATCGGGAGACCTGGCTTTTCGCCAGAGACTTGATGCCATTTGCGCGGAAGCGGTCAAAGCGATCGACGAAGGATATTCATTTATCATCTTAAGCGACCGCGGCGTGGATGAAGATAAAGCCGCTATCCCGGCTCTTTTGGCGACCGGCGCGGTCCACCACCATTTGGTCCGTCAGACCCTTCGTTCGCAGCTCGGGATCATTGTCGAGAGCGCCGAGCCGCGGGAAGTTCATCATTTCGCCCTTCTTTTTGGTTATGGGGCCGACAGCATCAACCCGTACCTGGCTTACGAGGCTCTTGACCTGCTGATTGCGGAAAAAGAATTGGTCCTTGACCACGCCAAAGCGGTCAAGAATTACCGTCACGCGGTTGACCTTGGCATTCTCAAAATCCTTTCCAAGATGGGGATCTCGACCCTGCAAAGTTACCGCGGGGCCCAGATCTTCGAAGCTCTGGGGGTTGGTCCGGAAGTGATCGAGAAATGCTTTGCCGGGACGCCGTCGCGGATCGGCGGGGTCGGCTTTGACGAGATCGCCAAAGAGGCCAGTTTGCGGCACCGCCAGGGTTATCCAAAGAGTGGGGTAAATCTCCCTCACTTGATTTCCGGCGGCCTTTATCAATGGAAAAAAGACGGTGAGTTCCATCTTTGGAACCCCGACAGCATCGCGGCTCTTCAGGAATCGGTTCGCAAAGAAGATTACGACCGCTTTAAAGAATTTGCCGCGCTGATCAATGACCAAACGAAGCAGCCGACGACCTTGCGCGGTCTTTTAAAATTCAAAAAAACAAACCCTATCCCTATCGAACAAATTGAACCGATCGAACAGATCTTCAAACGCCTGGCGACCGGGGCGATGAGCTTTGGTTCGATCAGCCGGGGGGCCCACGAATCGCTGGCGATCGCCATGAACCGGCTCGGCGGCCGCTCCAACACCGGCGAAGGGGGAGAAGACCCGGCCAGATTTACTCCCTTGCCGAACGGCGATTCCAAACGGAGTGCCATCAAACAGGTCGCTTCCGGCCGTTTTGGCGTGACTACCAATTATTTGGTCAATGCCGACGAGATCCAGATCAAGATCTCCCAGGGAGCGAAGCCTGGCGAAGGGGGACAACTCCCCGGCCATAAGGTCAGCGCGATCATCGCCAAGACCCGCTACACCACTCCCGGCGTGACTTTGATCTCGCCGCCGCCGCATCACGATATTTACTCGATCGAAGACCTGGCCCAACTGATCTTCGATCTTAAAAATACCAATCCGGCCGCCCGGATCAGCGTTAAGCTAGTTTCCGAGGTCGGGGTTGGGACCGTCGCGGCTGGCGTCGCCAAAGGACACGCCGACATGATCCTGATCTCCGGCGGTGACGGCGGAACCGGTGCTTCGCCGATCAGCTCCATTAAACACGCCGGCTTGCCCTGGGAGCTTGGGCTTTCCGAAACCCACCAGACCCTGGTGCTCAACGACCTGCGGAGCCGGGTCCGGTTGCAGACCGACGGCCAGATGCGGACCGGCCGGGATGTGGCGATCGCCGCCCTTCTGGGGGCCGAAGAGTACGGCTTTTGTACTTCCCCCCTGATTGTTATGGGGTGCGTAATGCTTCGTCATTGCCACCTGAACAACTGTTCTCTGGGGGTCGCGACCCAGGATGAATTATTGGAAAAGCGTTTCCGCGGCAAGCCGGAATATGTTGTCACTTACTTTAATTTTATTGCCAGAGAGTTGCGGGAGATCATGGCCCAGCTTGGGGTTAGAACGGTCGATGAAATGATCGGGCGAACCGATCTTCTGGAAGTCAATCAGAGCATCGTTCCTTGGAAAGCAAGCAAGATCGATTATTCCAAGATCCTCTATCGTCCGGAAGTTCCCGCAAACGTGAAAACCCGCTCAGTTATTGCTCAGGACCATGGCGTCGATAAGGTCCTTGATCGCGAGTTGATCAAGTTAGCCAAGCCGGCGCTGGAAAAACGGCAGGAAGTTCTGATCGAGCAGGAGATCCGTAACGTCAACCGGACGACCGGCGCGATGCTCTCCGGTGAGCTTTGCAAACGTTACGGGGAAGAAGGGTTGAAAGAAGAGACGATCAAGGTTAAGTTTAACGGGGTTGCCGGACAGAGCTTTGGCGCCTGGCTGGCCAAGGGGATAACCTTTGAACTGGAAGGCTTGGCCAACGATTACGTTGGAAAAGGGATCTCGGGCGGCAAGATCATTATCTATCCGGACTCTAAAGCGACCTATAAAGCCGATCAAAACAGTTTAATCGGCAATACGACTTTTTACGGCGCGATCTCCGGCGAGGCTTATATTCGCGGAATGGCGGGCGAGCGTTTCTGTATCCGCAATTCCGGGCTCTATGGGGTGGTTGAAGGGGTGGGGGACCATGGTTGCGAATACATGACAGGCGGCCGGGTCGTTATTTTAGGCCGGACCGGTCGTAATTTTGGGGCCGGGATGTCGGGCGGGATCGCTTATGTCTATGATGAGGCCGGTGATTTCAAAGATAAATGTAATTTTGAAATGATCGAACTGCAAACGCCCGATCAGGATGACCTGAAAATGATCAAAACCTTGTTGTCTAATCATGTTAGGTATACCAAAAGCAAAAAAGGGGCCGCGGTCCTTGAAAATTTCGAGATCAAGAAGTTTGTGAAAGTGATGCCGCTGGAATACAAGCGGATATTGGAAGAGAAAAAGCTGGAAGAGAAGCTTGACTTGACGGAGGTTGCCGATGGCTAAAGATCCAAAAGGCTTCTTGAAAGTAAAGCGGGATAAGACCGCTTACCGGCCGGTTTGCGAACGGGTGCAAGATTACGACCTCGTTTTTAATCTTCGCGGCGATGCCCAAGCCGAGGATCAAGCGGTCCGCTGTATGGATTGCGGAACTCCTTTCTGCCACTGGGGTTGTCCTTTGGGTAACCTCATCCCCGAGTGGAACGACTTGATGGCCCGCGGCCATTGGGCAAAGGCGGCGACGATGCTGAACGCGACCAATAATCTCCCCGAGATCACCGGCCGGGTCTGTCCGGCCTTGTGCGAATACGCTTGCGTTCTGGGGATCAATGACGATCCGGTCACGGTCAGGGAAAACGAACTCGGGATCATTGAACACGCTTTCCGTGAGGGCGATATTAAACCTAATCCTCCCTGCAGCCGGACTGGTAAAAAGGTCGCGGTGGTCGGTTCCGGCCCGTCCGGGCTGGCCTGCGCCGCCCAACTCAATCAAGCCGGGCATACCGTGACCGTATTTGAGCGGGACGAACAGGTCGGTGGGATCATGCGTTTTGGTATTCCTGATTTCAAACTGGAAAAGAAGCTCCTCGATCGCCGGCTTGGTATTTGGGAACAGGAAGGGATTACTTTCAAGATCGGCGTTAACGTCGGCGTTGACCTGTCGGTCGAAAAACTGAAAGAGTATGACGCGGTCGTCCTGGCCGGCGGTTCCCGCCAGCCGCGCGACCTGAAGATCGAAGGACGCGAACTGGGCGGGATCCACTTTGCCATGGAGTATTTGACCCAATCGAACCGCCGCGTCGCCGGAGCCAAAATCCCGGCCGACAAATTGATCGATGCCAAAGGAAAGAGGGTCGTTGTGATCGGCGGCGGCGATACCGGCTCCGACTGCGTTGGGACCGCCAACCGCCAGGGGGCAACCTGTGTTGTTCAGATCGAATTACTTTCTAAGCCTGGGTTAGACCGTCCGCCGCATCAGCCCTGGCCGAAATACCCGGTCTTGCTCAAGACCACTTCCAGCCACGAAGAAGGGGCGGAGCGGCAATGGTCGATCTCGACTAAAAGGTTCGAAGGGAAAAACGGCCAGGTTACTAAGTTAAAATGTGTTCAGGTCGGTTCCGACCTGAAAGAAATTGTGGGAACCGATTTTGAGATCGAAGCCGATCTGGTTTTTCTGGCGCTCGGCTTTCTTTCGCCGGAAAAAACCGGTTTGCTCGACGCCCTGAAGATCGAGCTGGATCAGCGGGGGAACGTTAAAACTGACGTAAATTACCAAACTTCGGTCAAAAAGATCTTTGCCGCCGGCGACATG
Source organism: Candidatus Margulisiibacteriota bacterium (assembly GCA_041661965.1). Classification (NCBI taxonomy): domain Bacteria; kingdom Bacillati; phylum Candidatus Margulisiibacteriota; species Candidatus Margulisiibacteriota bacterium. The sequence continues at coordinate 61,528 of JBAZTH010000002.1, read as the reverse complement.
CGCCGGGGACAGTCGCTCATCGTTTGGGCGATTTCCGAAGGGCGGAAAGCGGCCCGCGCCGTCGACGAGTTCCTGATGGGATGTTCCAACCTGCCGACGATGTAGTCTCAATGCAAGTCCCCCCCAATTTAACCCGATAGTATAGTATAAGGATCGCGAAGAGTTGCCATTCGGGGAGGAAAAATGACAGAAACTATTCGGTCCGCTCATACCGCTCCAATTGCCAAGCCTGTTCCTAAGGCCCCCAAAAATGCCGTTACAATACAGCCTGCGAGCGAACAAAAAATATACAGCGCTTTGGAACAAGAACAAGCTGAGTTTGATTATGGGATGTGTATGCTTGATAAAAAACAACAGGAAGAAGACCCTTATCATGAAGGTCCCGATATGGTGTGTGTCGACCCCTCTCCTGCCAAGTCCCCAACCAAGGCGCGGGTTGCGGAATCACCAAAGCCAAGGGTGCCTAACGCGACGGCCAAACCGTCAGGCCAGCCGGAGCCGCTTGTCGGCGCGGGGCCGGCGGTCTATCAACGCGGTCCGGCCCAATTAAGCGACCAGCCCAAAGTCCATCCTTGTCAAGACGGGCAGGGGGTGGATCTGTCTAGAGCGGGATTGATTTGCGATATTATTGTTGAATAAGTTGTCTTTTTCGATCAAGTAGCGGCAGTCCGACCCCTTCGATCTTTTCTTTTGTTGACTGGCCTTTTATCGGCAAATGGATTATGTAATTTCCTTCCCGATAAGCAACCAGTTTTAGGATAAAAGGCTTTTCCAGCCAACCCAATTCATTCAGCGCTTGATCAAAAAGAAGGGTTGGGATATAAGTTCCCCCGTTCATGATAATGGAAATTGCCTTTGAACCGGGGAATGCCGCTTGAAGATCGGTCGGGAGCCCTTCTTTTTCCGCATGACTGGCCCCATAAACCCAAACGGCGATATTGCCACCCCCTGGCGAAAGCCGTTGTTCGACCCTTTTGACGGCGAAGATCTCACGCGACCTAAAGATCAGCTCTTCTTCAATTGTTTGTTGCTCCTGTAAGGAAAGGTCGGCAAAAACGACATTCAGGCACTGGCTCTTGCCAAGTTCCAAGGCGGAGTTCATGTCGGCAAGTTCTTGTTGGTCGATCTCATCCCCTTTGACGCCGGTATCGGTCATTTGTAATTGATAGCGCGGGTCGCCGGTGACCAGGTAGTGATCGAAATGGCTTTGAAGATCAAAGCCGCCGTCACCCAGTCCCTTGTATTCCTGAACGAGATGAGTGACCCCGACCAGGCGATCAAGGAGTTTATTAATAAAACCGACCTGGCCGTTTATCAGATGAAAAATCCCGAAAAGGAGATGGAGATCTTCTCCGGCGTTCACGGCCTCGACTTCCCGCTGGATTAAATCCGCCGCCTGCTGATCATGAGACAACCAGGTTAATTGTCCCTTACTTTCGGCCAGGCGCAGGAAATTGACGAGATCAGGGAGAGCGGTTGGTAGACCGTTTAATTTTGGACGAATGAGCGTTCTTTCATAAGCGAGCAGTTCCTGTCGGGTGGTGGGGAGCGCCGGAGTTGATGGGGCCCAGGAGATCGGCGGGCAAGGTTTGGCCCTGTTGACGATAACTGATGGGGCTGGAGCAAGCGCCTTTGGCGTAGGAGAGTCGCCTGCCAGGCCGCTTACCAGCGCGGGCAGAGCGAGCAGGCTGACCGTTTTGGTCAACCGGTTGCGGGAAAACGAAGACCTCGTTCTGCCAATGTTAGTCACCGAACTCCTCATGAATTGTTTTCCTCTAATTATCGGCAAAATTGCAGGCGATATTGATTGAGTGGAAAGAGATAATTTGTTATCATACGTTCATGAAAGAAGTTGAACTGCAGAATATTCAAGGCCTTTTGGAAAAAGAGGCCGAGGAAAAGCTGAAAAAATACGGGTATAACGAACTTCCTTCGCAAAAACAGCGCAACTTTTTGCAAATTCTTTGGAACGTGGTCCGCGAGCCGATGCTCATGCTCCTTCTCGGTAGTGGTTTAATTTACATTATTCTCGGCGAATTAAAAGACGCTTTGATGCTTTTGACCTTTGTTTTTGTCGTTATTGGCATAACCTTTTACCAGGAACGGAAAACCGAGCGGGCTTTGGAAGCGCTCCGCCATCTTTCCTCCCCCCGGGCGCTGGTGATCCGCGACGGGAGCCAAAAAAGGATCCCGGGTCGCGCCGTCGTGATCGACGATATTATTGTTCTGCGCGAAGGGGACCGGGTTCCGGCCGATGCCTACGTTATTTTTAACTCTAATTTAATGCTTGATGAATCTCTGCTGACCGGAGAGTCGCTCTCAGTCGCCAAAAGCGAATGGGACGGCGTGAGCCGTTCGAAACAACCGGGGGGCGAGGGCCTGCCCTTCGTCTATTCCGGGACGATGATCGTTCAGGGGCATGGTTTGGGCAAAGTCTTCGCGACCGGCGCCAAGACCGAGATCGGCAAGATCGGCAAAGCGTTGGAGTCGATCCGGGAAGAATCGACCCTCCTCCAAAAAGAGACTGCCGGGATCATTAAAACTTTCGCGCTGGCCGGTCTGGTCCTTTGCGCGGTGGTCGTGGTCGTTTACGGCTTGACCCGGGGGAGCTGGATCAACGGTTTCCTGGCCGGCCTGACCTTGAGCATGGCGATGCTGCCGGAAGAATTTTCCGTCGTTTTACTGATCTTTTTAACCCTGGGGGCGTGGCGCCTTTCCAAACGGCAGGTCTTGACCCGCCAAATGCCGGCCATTGAAACGCTGGGGGCGGCGACTGTCCTGTGCGTCGATAAGACCGGGACCCTGACCCACAATAAGATGACCTTGAGCTCGCTTTTTACCGAGGGGGAAAACTGCGAAACTAAAGGGCTCAATCGGCTGGACGAGCGCTTTCACGACCTGCTGGAATTTTCGGTCCTGGCGAGCCAGAAAGATCCTTTCGATCCGATCGAGAAAGAGATCAAAGCCCGAGGAGTTGGCTGGCTGACCGGGACCGAGCATCTCCACCACACCTGGAAATTGATCCGGGAATACCCCCTCTCAAAACAGCTCCTGGCCTTATCGCATGTCTGGGAGTCGCCTGATAAGCAAAGCTACGTGATCGCGACGAAAGGGGCGCCGGAAGCGATCGCCGACCTTTGTCATTTTTCCGACGCGCAAAAAGAAGAGCTGGCCAAAACCGTTACCGGTCTGGCCGATAAAGGGCTCCGTTTACTGGCGGTCGCTAAAGCCTCGTTTCATCAAACTTCCTTGCCCGACGGTCAGCATGATTTTGATTTTAAGTATATCGGCCTGATCGGTTTTGCCGATCCGGTCAGAGAGACCGTGCCGCCGGCGGTCAAAGAATGCTACGCGGCCGGATTGCGGGTGATCATTATTACCGGCGATTATCCGGGGACCGCCAAATATATTGCCAAACAGATCGGCCTCGCCAATCCCGATCAGGTCATTACCGGGCCGGAATTAATGACCATGGACCGTCTTGAACTTCAGGCGCGGATCAAGACGGTCAATATTTTTGCCCGGGTTGCGCCGGAACAGAAATTCAATATTGTTAACGCGCTTAAATCCAATAACGAGGTCGTGGCGATGACCGGCGACGGGGTCAACGACGCCCCGGCCTTGAAATCGGCCCATATCGGGGTGGCGATGGGGGAGCGGGGGACCGATGTGGCTCGGGAATCGGCCGATATCGTTTTACTGAACGACGATTTTTCTTCGATCGTTTCAGCTGTCAGAATGGGGCGGCGGATCTATGATAACCTGAAAAAAGCGGTCGCTTATATTTTTGCCGTTCACGTTCCAATTGCCGGGATGTCTCTTTTTCCGATCTTATTTCAATTGCCGATCGTCCTCTTGCCGGCCCATATTGCTTTTATGGAACTGATCATTGATCCGGCCTGTTCGACCGTTTTTGAGGCGGAGCCGGAAGAGGACAAAATCATGCAGCGGCCGCCGCGCAAGTTGAGCGACCGGCTTTTTGACCGGAACGCCCTGGTGATCAGCCTCCTTCAGGGATTGAGCGTTCTGGCGGTCGTGATGATCGTCTTCTTGCTGGCGCTTTATCTGGGGAAGAGCGAGAACGAAGCGCGCAGTTTGACCTTTACTACCATGGTTTTTGCCAACCTGATGTTGATCCTGACCAATCTCTCCTGGACCCAAAATATTATTTACGTAATTAGAAAGAAAAATTCGGCCCTTTGGTGGGTTATCGCGGGAACTCTAGTCGCGCTTTTTCTTGTTCTTTATCTTCCTTTTCTTAGAGAGTTGTTTCATTTTGAGGTCCTTCATTTAAATGATCTTGTTATTTCTTTCTTGGGGGGAGCCGCCAGCCTGATGTGGTTTGAAGTTTTAAAGATGTTGAACCGAAAATAGCCCATATATTTGATTATTAAGCGAAAAAGGACTACAATAATGATATGAACAACGAAAACCAGACTTTTTACGGCCTTGGCCTTGCCCCAAAAACATTAGGTGTCTTGGAAAAACTTCGCTTTACGACCCCGACCCCGATCCAGCACAAAGCTATCCCGGTCGCGGTTGAAGGGAAAGACCTGGTTGGGATCGCCCAGACCGGGACCGGTAAAACTCTCGCTTTCGGCATCCCGATGATCCAGCGTTTGGCTACCGAACAGGGAAAAGGGCTGATCCTGGTCCCGACCCGTGAATTAGCTCTTCAGGTCGAAGAAAGCCTCCGCTTATTTTGCCAGGCTTACAATGTTCGCCCGGCCGTCCTGATCGGCGGCGCTTCAATGGGACAGCAGATCCAGGCGCTCCGCCGCCAAGCTCGTATCATTATCGCGACCCCGGGGCGCTTGATCGATCATCTTGGCCAAGGGAATGTTTACTTAGGCGATGCCAGGATTGTGGTCCTCGACGAAGCTGACCGGATGCTCGACATGGGTTTCGCTCCGCAGATCGAACAGGTCTTAAAAACCGTGCCGCGCGAGAAACAAACGATGCTTTTTTCCGCGACCATGCCGGTCGAGATCGTCCGGGTCGCTTCCAAATACATGAAACTGCCGATTCGGATCGAGGTTGCCCCTCCGGGGACCGCGGCCGAAAAGGTTTCCCAGGAAGTTTTTATCGTCAGAAAAGAAGCTAAATTGTCCCTGCTCTGCAAGCTCCTGGAACAATACCGGGGGACGGTCCTGGTTTTTTGCCGGACCAAACGAGGGGCTTTCCGGGTGGCCCGCGACCTGCAAGCAAGGCATATTAATGCGGCCGATATCCATTCCGACCGATCACTCGCCCAGCGGCGCGAAGCGCTGGAAGGGTTCAAACGAGGGAAATACCGGGTGCTTGTGGCGACCGATATCGCCGCCCGCGGTATTGACGTTAAAGGGATCGAGCTGGTCGTTAATTTCGACCTGCCCGATGACAGCGAGAATTATGTCCACCGGATCGGGCGGACCGCCCGGGCCGGGAGCGAAGGGAAGGCGATCTCGCTGGCGACCCCGGACCAGGAAAAAGAATTTCGCAGCATCGAAAGAATGATGAAATTGAGCATTCCTGTCGGCCGTCACCCCGAGATCATGACCGAAGGCTTTGAGCGGGGAAGTTCGGCGCCCCAAGGCCGCCATTTCCCGCAACGAGGGAGAAACGAACAACGCCGTTCGCAGGGGCGTCCTTCTTACCCCGGACGTCAGCAGTCCCAACATCGGAGACCGGAACAACCGGAGAGGCCCAGAGCCCCGCTAGCCGAGAAAAAGGTCTCGTCGCCGCCGCCACCGTCGCCAAAACAAAAATATGGTTTTGGGATCGATGACATAATCGCGGCGATGAAAAAAGACGGCAAGTAGCTAGGGAGGGGATCGATCATGAAGAAAACGGTTTTGCTGTTTTTGTTACTGCTAATTATCGCTTCCGTTGCCAACGCTAACCCCAATCGCTATAAGATCTTCATGGAAAGAGCCGGTTTTTGGGGCGGCAGTTCCTTTATGATGGTCAATACCGAGACCGGCCAAAGCTGGAAGTATAACGGCCGGATGTGGGAGCCAATTCCCAGGATCGAAGAAGAAGTGACCGGCAAACCGGATCTTTCCGTGATGATGACCAAACATGAAGAAGAAGTTAAGGCGCTTAATCTGAAACAAGCGGAAGAGATCAACTTCTTGAACGCCAAACACGAGCGGGAGATCGCCGAACTGCAAGTCCGGCTGGAAATGGCTTTGAGAGGGAAGGCGAAAAAGACGGTTTCTGCCCGTCCCAGGCAGATCAGGAAAGCCGGTCCAGATGAATCGGAAAACGGAGACAATGCGCCGCCCGCTTGGCTTAACGAAGAATAAAAATTAACGAAGACTTGATTTGACGAATTCCGCCGCTTTTTCCACGCAACCGAGGCAAGAGAGCTTGCGCCCCTGGCGGATCTCTTTGCAGCTTAGTGAACCGGCTTTTTCTTTGAACCAAGAGTCAAACTCCGATATTTTATCTGGGCTTTTCTTCTCCAACAGATGCCGGGCGGCATAGTAAGCGCCGCAAACCCCGCCGGGGGCGTTGCCGCTGCCGCAGGCGAGGAACTCGGCCACGGCCTTGTCATCATGGCCAAAGTGTTCCTGGAACGCTTTGATGACCGACTGGGCGCAGTTGAGGCGAGGGGTCCCTTTACCTAAATAGTGGTTCTTCGCTTTGTTGATTGGCATGAATCAATTATATCATTATGTTATCATTATCTTGGGTTTTGTATAAACTTGGGAGGAAAAAAAACAATGAAAAAGCTAGTTGTTTACTATTCGCTTGAAGGGAATACCCGGTTTGTTGCCGAAACGGTCGCCAAAGAACTGGGCGCCGATCTCCTGGAGCTCAAGCCCAAAAAAGATGTTAGCGTGACTTCCCCCATGCGCTTTTTTTGGGGTGGCAAACAGGTCGTAATGGGAGAAAAGCCGGAGCTTTTTCCCTTATCTAAAGAAGCTAGCGGCTATGACCTGATCGTTATTGGCTCGCCAGTCTGGGCCTTTACTTACGCACCGGCGATCAACTCATTCCTTAAGCTTCAGCCGTTAAAGGGGAAGAAGATCGCCCTCTTTTGTTGCCATGAAAGCGACCCGGCCAAGACTTTTGATAATTTAAGAAAAACTCTGTCCGGGAACGAAATTGTTGGCCAGATCGATTTCAATTATCCTTTGCGGGAAAAAGAGGGGGCGTTAAAAAAGATCGGGGAGTGGGTTAAAACGATTAAGGAGGCGACAAAAAATGCTTAAAAAAATTATTGGGCTTTTGATCGCGATCGCGGTTTGTCTCGGGGCCGGGGTTATCGGCTCGATCTTTACGATGCCGTCGATCCCGACCTGGTACGCCGCCCTTAATAAACCGTTCTTTAATCCGCCGAACTGGATATTTGGCCCCGTATGGACCCTGCTTTTTATTCTGATGGGGATTGCCGCTTACCTGATCTGGGAAAAAGGGTGGGAGAGAAAAGAGGGCAAACTCGCCTTGCTTTATTTTGCCGTCCAGCTTGGCTTTAACGTTGCCTGGTCGATCGTCTTTTTCAATTATCATTCCCCGTGGGGGGCTTTTGTTGTTATTGTTATCCTTTGGTTATTGATCCTGGAGACGATCATCCGATTTGCCAAGCTCTCCAAAACGGCCGCCTGGCTCCTCCTCCCGTATATCTTGTGGGTTAGCTTTGCCTCGGTTCTGAACCTGGCGGTGGCGCTCCTGAATTGAGCTGAAATAGCGGTTAAAAAGTAACGATATATATTGGGGAGATCGAACCCCGATTATGATTGGAGTTAAGCTAACAGAAAGCATTCAAGGGACAGCTAGCAGTCGGTTTTGGCAAAACAAGACCAGGCATAACCACTCAACCCGAAGCCTGCCCCAGCTTGCGATCGAAGCGGAAACATCGTTAAGAGCCAATGATCCCGAACTTGCTTTGAGAGATTTTCATCAGCGGCATATTATTCGTATAGTCGATCTTTATAAGGCCAGTGAAAATCCGGTCCTGACTTCCGATCAATTAGCTGATTTACGGCAATCTTTGCTGGTCAACGCCTTCCGCCTGGCTGCCGATGGGGTAGCCGGAAATTTCGCGCTTGGTTTAGCCGGGAGTGTTGCCCATCGGACCCATCCCTTTCTTTCCGATATTGATGCCGGTGTTTTTCCGGCGAGGGAAGAGGACCGGGAAGCGGCCATTAACGTTGAAATGAAAATGGCGGAAACTTTGAACAATTCCGGGATTGAAATGGATTGGGCGGTTTCCAATTGTTTTGAAAACCAACCTTTGTCTGGTTTGAGCGGCTTGTTTGAAACCGGTGGGGATGGGCATGATCGATTTGCCCCAATGCAATTAGCGGGGAAATTACCAGCTCTTTCCTTGTTGCTTGATCTGCAGTTGTTGGAGATACGAGGCGGCAAGCGGCTGGCTTATTATGAATGCCAATTAGGGGAGCTGCGCCAAAATTTATTTGGAACTCAGCCGGAGCAAATGGTTGATCTATGCTGGCAGGTTTTTACCGATGACCTTGCGACCGAAAAAAAGAGCTTTATTAATTTAAAAGCCGACGCTCTGCGGCCGTTCGGTCAAGCCTTAAGCGCGGTTAAAGTGAAATACCAGATCAAAGCCGACTCACCCTGGGTAATAATGCAAGAATTGTATGATCAAGGGCTTATTAATAGCCATCAGCGGAAAACTGTATTAGCGGCTTTTAATTATGTTTTAGGCATCAGGCATATTATTGGCTTCTCTTTGTATGATGCCGTCGATTCAATCATTCTGACCCCAGAAGCCATTGAAGCCGTGGCTCGCGTAAAGAAGACCAGCGAGAAGGAACTACTTGGCCAGGTTCGGTCTGCTTGCCGACAATTACTTGTTTTTTCCTCAGAACTGCTTGGAAAAATGAATAAGTGAAATCCGTCCCGAAATCTGACGAACAGGTAGTGAGATGTTATACGCCTTAAAAATAAACTCGCTGACCACTATTCAAAAAGCTTATTCGGCCAAACTTGGCACGGCTGACCTCAAGGTCAGAAAAAAGTATGAAGCTGTTCAGCAAGCTCTGATCCCCTTGCGTTCGATGGACGAGGTTTTTGCCAGCTCGGCCGGGATCTATGCCGGTTTACGGAACGAGAACGCAACGATGTTTTTAGCTTTTTCCCACATCGGGCAAACAATCGAGGTCCAATCGGCGGTCGGCCGGCTTCAGGGGTGTTTGCCGAGCGATCAGCCGAATAGTTTGCTGGGCGAAGCCTTAGGACGAAGGCGGGTTAGCCTTCATTTGCCGGATATTGCCGGAGTGGAAAGGAAGAGCTTAGAACAGCGGTTGGTCGGTTCGTCGGGTCGTGAGGCGATCTGCAACCAGACAATAATGGTGGAGCAGTTTTCTGAGGAAGGGTTCTTTACTAAGGCGATCTATTCCAATCGTCTATTAGCCATTGTTCCGGAAAACTTTTCCTTTGATCGAGGCGCGCTGCTGGTAACCCCGCTAGGACTTGAGCGTTCAACCGCTTTTGCCTTTGGGGCGATAATTGAACATCAGGAAAACGGGCCCTTTTCTCTTGAGGCAATAAATGAAGCCCGGACCCTTTCTCATGTCTTTACCTGGCAAATAGTTGAGAAAATTGTCGCGGAAATGTTTTCTTAAATGTTAAAATAGTTGTCATGGGGAAACTATTACTTAACGTCTGCTGCGCTCCTTGCGCTTTGCCGATCATCGATCATTTGATCGGCACGGAGCAGCGTCCGCTCGATCAATTTGCTCTCTATTTTTACGGACCGAACATCTCGCCCGAAGCCGAGTACCTGAAGAGATTGGAGGAGGCCCGGCGGATCGCCGTTCAGTACGGGGTTGAGTTCCTCGAAGGAGGGTACGACCATAACAGCTGGCTGGCTTATCTAAAAGAACGCCTTGAGGCTTCCTTGGAGAGTTACGGGGAAAATAGCGCGCGCTGCCAGCTCTGTTTTAAGTTCCGGTTATTGAATACCGCCGAATATGCCGCCGAAAATAACTTTCAGGAATTTGCCACCACCTTAAGCGTCAGCCGTTTCAAAGACGTTTCGGCGATCAACGCTTTCGGCGAGGAGTTGGCCAGGGAATATAAATTAACTTACCGGACCTTTCCTCTCGATGCCAGCCAGGCTCACAAAAAAGGGCTGGAGCTGTCGAAAAAGCATGGCGTTTACCGGCAGAGATACTGCGGCTGCGAGTTCTCGATACGAAAATGATACGAATACACTAATGGGAAACTAATTCACTAATAAAGATATTCGTGCATTCGTATTATATTCGTGTATTCGTATTATATTCGAGTATTCGTATTATATTTAAGTCGGCCAATCACCGGAACCCCGCTTAGCTCCTCGATCACTTCGTCGTTGCTCTTTTCCGCCCGGTCTTTGCCCCGGAAGCCGTTCAGGATTATCCCCATGATCTCGATCTCCTGGTCTTTCAGCGCGCTGACCGTCAGCAGGGTGTGGTTGATCGTTCCCAGGCCCGCCCGGGCGACGACGATGGTCGGCGTGTTCAGTTCTTTGATCAGGTCGATCACGCAGTAGTTGCTGGTGATCGGGACTGCCACGCCGCCGACCCCTTCGATAAGGATCAGGTCGTGTTTTTTCTCCAGCTTCTTAAAAGCGGCAAAGATCTTTTTAAGGTCGATCTTTTTCTTTTCGAGGCGGGAGGCGGAGAGGGGCGCGAGAGGATATTTTAGCTGGATTGGGTTGATCAGCTCGATAGGATCGTTTAGCTTGAGCTTCTTTTTGAGCTGGAGAGCGTCATTGTCCGGGCCGCAGGAGATCGGCTTCATTATTCCGACGTCGCTTCCCTGGCGGCGGAATTCCTCGGCCAGATATTGAGTGACGTAGGTCTTGCCTACGCCGGTATCAGTTCCCGTAATGAAGATGCCAGGCATTCGAGGTCCTCCTTGGTATGTTCGCTGGTGATCGTGATCCGCAAGCGGGCTTCGCCGTCGGGAACGGTTGGCGGACGGATGGCGGAAACGAAAAAGCCCCGGTCGTATAACTGTCGCGAGACCCGGACGGTTTTTTCGTTGTCGCCGATAATGATCGGAATGATTGGAGAAAAGGCGGAGGAATGAAAATAATTGATATTTGACCACAAACGCTCTCGTCTTTCCGGTTCCTGTTCCATAACTTCCAGCGCGGCGATGGCGGCGGCGCAGGCGCTGGGGGGGAGAGCGGTCGTGTAGATAAAACTGCGGGCTTTGTTCCGTAAGAAGTCGATCAATTCCTCGCTGCCGGCGATAAAACCACCCAGGCTGCCGAGCGCTTTGGACAGTGTTCCCATGACGATCTCCGGCTCGCCGGGTAGTTCGACCACCCCGGTGGCGTGGGCGTAGTCGGCCAGGGTGATGGCGTCATACCGCTTGGCGAGTTTAACGATCTCGGCCAGCGGGGCCAGATCGCCATCCATGCTGAAAACAGTGTCGGTGACGATCAGCCGTTTCTTGAACTTAGCTGACCGTTTTAAGACCGCTTCCAATGAGGCTAAGTCGCGGTGTTTATAGACTTGAAGTTTGGCTTTAGAGAGATGGCAGGCGTCAATAATGCTGGCATGGTTCAGCCGGTCGATAATGACGGTGTCTTCTTCTCCGACCAGGGCGGTGATCGCCCCCAGATTGGCCTGGTAACCGGTCGGGAAGAGGATGGCTGCTGCTCGTTTTTTGTAAGCGGCCAGCTTTTTGACCAGCGCCTCATGATATTTGGTCCAGCCGCAGATCAGGGCCGAGCCGGTCGCGCCGACGCCGAATTCTTTGAGCGTGGTGGCCGCTTGTTCAACAATCTTAGGGTGATTAGCAAGGCCAAGATAATTATTGGAACAGAAATTGACCAGTTGTTTGCCGTCGATTTCGATAAGTCGGCCGTTATTTTTGGTCACAGCATTGAGGGAACGATAAAGACCGGCTTGTTTCTGCGTCTCGAGTTCCTGATTGATGAACTCTAACACGTGGTCTCTTCGACCTCTAATCCCAGCGCTTTGATCATGGCGAGGTCTTGTTCGGCCGATTGGCCTGACGTCGTTAAATAATTACCAACCAAAGTAACATTTGCTCCGGCGATAAACATCAGCGGTTGCAATTGCCCGAGGGCTTTTTCCCGTCCGCCAAAGAGGCCGATATCCTGGGCCGGGAGAATAAAACGATAAGTCGCGATCAGCCGCAAGACCTCCAGTGGGGTGATCGGCTGGGGCTTAGCCGCGGCCGGCGTTCCGGCAACCGGGTTAAGAATATTGATTGGGACGGAATCGACCGCTAACTCCCGCAGGGTGAGGGCGAGTTCGATCCGCTGTTCCAGGCTTTCCCCAAGATTGAAAATTCCGCCGGCGCAGACCGCCACTCCTTCCGCTTTCGCGTTCTTGATCGTTTCGACCCGCTCGGCGTAGGTGTGGGTGGTGCAGACATTGGCGAAAAAACTTTCCGCCGCTTCAAGGTTATGATGGAGCTTTTTTAAACCGGCTTCTTTTAGCTTTTTGATCGTTGGGCGGTCGAGGATGCCGAGAGAGGCGCAGCGGTTCATTTTAGTCGAGCCGCTGATCTGCTGAAGGGCGCCGGAGATCTCGGCGAGATCCTTCTCGGTGTTGACCCCCCGGCCTGAAGTGACGATCGAGAAACAAGTCGCCTGTTGTTCTTTTTCGGCTTTCCGGGCGGTCGCGGTGATCTCCTCGGCCGGCAGGAGCGGGTAGACCTCGGCGTCGGTCTTGTAATGTCCCGATTGGGCGCAGAAGGAACAGTTCTCGCTGCAGCGCCCTGACTTGGCGTTGACGATGGCGCAGAGCCGGACCTTGTTCCCCTTGAAGTGGTGGCGGAGCCGGTTGGCGGCGGCGAGCAGTTCAAATGTCCGCTCGTCCGGGGTCGCGATCAGTTCGAGCGCTTCCGCTTGGCTGATTTTATGATCGCTTAGGACCGCTTCGGCTAAGGCTTGATGTTTCACTCTGAAATTATACCAAATCCTTGCCGGATAAGGGAGAGCTAAAAGGCGTGATTGTAATAGAAGGTGACGAAGCCACCTTCGTTAGAAACGCTGTAGTCGGCCCGCAAGGTCATGGTCGGCAGATAGAGCCGGAGGCCAAGCCCGTAATTGGTCGCCCAGCCCAGATCGAAATTCCCCGCTTCATTATAGACGCGTCCGCTATCGAGCAAGAGGACTCCTCCCAATCCCCAGATCAGGGGAAAGCGATATTCCAGGTTAGCCAGCGTTGATCCCTTGCCGCGGAAGCGGTACCAGGGATAGCCCCGCAGGTTGTTTCGCCCGCCCAGGGTCGCGTATTCGTACAGGGGGATCTTCTCGCCGCTTATTTGAACGACGGCCAAGCGGCTCGCCAGAACATGATCGGCCAGGAGGGAGACCGTCCGGGTCAGCTCGGTTTTCCAGCGGACGAAGTTGGCGGAGCCAAAGTCGATCGAGTTCATCATTCCCCAGCTGTTCGCCGGATTGAGAGGGCTATCGAACTCTTCCCCCTTCAGGAAAAAACTCACGACCTGATAATTGCGCAGCTGGTCTTCGATCTCGGTCGTGATCGGATTGAGCTGGTTGTTGATCATAAAAAGCTGGTTGTTAGAGGAGTGAAGCATCAAACCGATCCGGAGTTGTTTGGTCACCGGCTTGATCAGATAAAGCCGGAGGTTAGTGTAATTATTATTGTAATTTGAGTATTGCTTGTCGGACGTTCCCATTCCAAGGCCATAGAAACGGTCGTCGACGGCGGTCCCGACCGAAAGCTCGGTGTCGACGGCGAAAGGGGTCTTTTCATGGTCGTAGCGGAGTTCTTTGCTCGGCCAGGCGCTGGCCAGATTGACTTCCTTGGCTCCGCTGTTGACCAGGTTGAAATAGACGTTGATCAGTTCGTCGCGCTGAAAGAGGTTCCGGCTGGCGCCGAACAGGCCGCCCATCGTGCCGAGCGAGGAATCATAGAAAGCGTAAGGGAGGACATTGTAAGTAAAAGGTTTTTCTGCCGCCGCCGGTTGGGTAAAAAGGAGGAGGCAAGCGAGCAAGAACGCGGCGGCCCTTCCTTGATAATTCATTGTGGAAATTATAACATAGAGAGATGGAAATCGTTTACTTGCACGGCTTTGCCGTTGGTCCGGGGATCTGGCAAGAGCTGCCGGCCGGGTCGGCGCCGGAACTTTGTTTTGAAGATCTGGCGGTCGAAGCCCGCCGGGTGGCGGAAATGCTGCCGCCGCAGAGTTGCCTGGTCGGTTGGTCGATGGGGGGGATGCTGGCGGTCAAGGCAGCGCTGTTGGCACCGGACAAAGTCGCCCGCCTGGTCCTCATCTCCACGACCCCGAAATTCCTGGCCGCCGCAGATTATCCTGCGGGACTATCGCCCGCTTTGCTAGCCCGCTTAACGAAGAAGATCAAGCGGGAAGGTTTGGGGGCGTTTTACGAACTGGTCTTTAAAGAGAAAAAACCGGTCGCGCCGCTTGACCTGCCGCCCGATTCCGCTGCGCACGAATTAGCAGCCTTGGCGGCGGTCGATCTGCGCGAAGAGATCAGCGAACTTCGTCTGCCGACCCTGGTCGTTCACGGCGATCAAGATGAGATTTGTTTGCCGGCGGCGGCGGAATTTACCGCCAAGAATATTCCGGAGAGCCGTTTGGCCTGGCTCAAAGGGGTGGGGCATGTTCCCCAGCTTGAAGCGAAAACCGAACTGGCCGGTTTGATCGCGGATTTTGCCCATGGGTAAAGAACTGATCAAACGGAATTTTTCCCGCGGGGCCGCGGCTTACGATTCCGAGGCTATTTTACAAAAGGAAATGGCGGACCGGCTTTACGCTTTAACCGGGGTTTGTCCGACCAGGATCCTGGACCTGGGGTGCGGGACGGGCTACCTGACCAGACGGCTGGCGGAAAAATTCCCTCTCGCCAGGGTCGTGGGGGTTGATATCGCGCCGGGGATGATCGCCGAGGCCAGAGAGCGGAACCAGCGGGCGAACATCAAATATCTGGTTGCCGACGGTGAGCAATATAATGATGGCCAATATGACCTAATCGTCGCAAACGCTTCCCTGCAATGGATGAAAGTGGAGAAAGTTTTTAATAATGTGCTAAAATTACTCCTTCCCGGCGGGCGATTTGTTTTTGCCACTTTCGGGCCCGGGACCTTGGCCGAACTCAAAGCCTGTGGCTTCCGCATTAATGATTTTCCGGCTCCGGTGAAGTTAGCAGAGAGCCTAAAGTCTTTTTCCCAGGTGGAGGTGAAGACCGACCTCGTCAGACAGACTTTTCCCGGAGTTAAGGAGCTGGTCGGTCATTTGCGGTCGATCGGGGCGAACAGTCCGATCAATAGCGAGAAACCGGGGAAGATCACCGGCTTAAAAAAACGGCCGTTTACTGCGAGTTACGAAGTTATAATAGGAACGGCAATTAAATGATAAAGACGGAAACCTGCGGGACTGATGAAAAAGGTTGTCAATGAGAAACGTAAACTTGTCCCGATCGGATCGGGACGGCTTCCAAGTTTTATTTAACCGCGCAATTAATTGCGCGGTTAAATTGGAGGCCGCGACGATATTGTCGCAGGCCTCCGGGAATTAATTAAATGATCAAACGGCTTTACCATAAATTTAAAGAACGGCGCGACTTAACCGATGGGAGCATCGCCAAGAACATCTTTTTCCTGGCGACCCCGATGATCGTCAGCAACTTTTTACAGACAATGTTTGAGCTGGTCAATATGTTCTGGGTTGGCCGGCTCGGTTCCACCGCTTTGGCGGCAGTGGCGATGAGCGGCTCGATCATCATGGTCGTGATGTTTATGATGATGGGGATCGGCGTCGGGACGACCGCCATGGTCGCCCGGGCGATCGGCGCCAAGGAGCATGGCCGGGCCGAACGAGTCGTCCAGCAATCGCTGATCATTGCTTTGGTCGGTTCAATTATATTAGCGGTCCTTGGCTATGTTATATCCGCGCCGCTATTGCAACTCCTGGGGGCGACGCCGGAAGTGATGCCGCTCGGGACAAGCTACATGCACATTACCTTTGCCGGGTCCTTTGTGATCTTCTTTATGTTCCTGATCATGGCGGTCCTGCAGGGGGCGGGGGACACGATGACCCCAATGCTGATCCTGGCTTTCTCGATCCTCCTGAACACGATCCTTGATCCGCTCCTGATCTTCGGAGTTGGTTTCTTTCCGGAAATGGGAGTCCCGGGCGCGGCTCTGGCGACGATCATTTCGCGCGGCATCGGTTGTTTGGTCGCCTTTGAGGTCATGATCCGGGGGCGGTCGCACATCCAATTGAAGCTCCATGATTATAAAATTGACGGTTCGGTCATTAGTCGAATCTTAATGATCGGCTTTCCCGCTTCGATCCAGATGACCCTGCGTGGCTTGATGGGAGTTGTCTTGATGTGGGTCGTGGCCGGTTTTGGGACGATGGCGGTCGCGGCTTATGGGGTTAGTATCAGGCTTAGCATGCTGCTTTTAATGCCGGGTTTTGCCATGGGGATGGCGGCGGCGACGATGGTCGGCCATAACCTGGGAGCGAAAAAACCGGAACGGGCGGTCCGGACCGCTTGGATCGCTTCGGCCATCTATGGGTCGTTTATGGCCGTAATGGGTTTGATCTTTTTTGTTTTTGCCGGCCCGTTGATCGCTTTTTTCGATCCTAATCCGGAAGTGGTCCGGATCGGGGCGGTGATCATGCAGATAACCGGGATCGGTTGCCCCTTTATCGCGCTGGGCTTGATCCTTGACCGTTCGATCTCGGGGGCGGGGGATACGATGGTGACGATGATCAACACTTTCTTGTCGCTCTGGATCATTCAGATCCCGTTGGCGATAATTCTTTCGGAACAGCTGGGGATCGGCGTCGACGGGGTCTGGTATGCCGGGCTGATTGCCCAGATCGCGTTGGCCGCTTTGAACCTCGGGTGGTTCCTGACCGGACGCTGGAAACATAAGAAAGCCTAGCGGAATTTCGAGAGAGCCCTTGACCCTTATCCCATGACCGCTTTATACTTCCGATATGGACGGACTTTCTATTTTCATCGGGGGCCGGGCGGGAGACGGGATCGACCAGGCCGCGGTCCTGATCGCCAAGCTTTTGAACCAGCTTGGTTTCCGGCTTTACGTCTATCGCGATTATCCCTCTCTGATCCGCGGCGGACATACCTTCTCCATCATTCGGGGAGCAAAAAACAAGATCGGCAGCCATCGCCAGACCGTTGATATTTTGCTTGCCTTGAACCAAGACTGCATTGATAAACATAAAGAGAAACGCCACAGCAAGACGGTGGTGGTCTTTGATTCCGAAGTGGTTAAAACTGACGGCTTGGGGCTGCCCTTAACTTCGCTGGTCAAAGCGGCGGGAGCCCCGGCGATCGTCCGCAACACCGCCATGCTTGGCGCTCTGGCGAAGGTCCTGGGTCTGCCGTGGGAAAAACTGGAGAATGTCCTCCGCGCCAACCTGAAGAAAGAAATTGAGATCAATTTAAACCTGGCCCGGCAGGGATATGACGCCGCCACGGTCCACTTGAAAGTCGACCAACAAAACCCCGATCTCTTGCCGTTTGTCACCGGCAACGAAGCGCTGGGCCTCGGCCTAATGGCGGCCGGGTTGGACGCTTATGTTGCTTATCCGATGACCCCATCGTCGACTATTCTTCATTTCCTTGCCCAACAGGCGGAAACGTTTAGTTTGCAGGTCGTCCACCCGGAGAGCGAGATCGCCGTGATCATGATGGCCCTTGGCTTTGCTTACGCCGGAAAAAAAGCGGCGGTTGGAACTTCCGGCGGCGGGTTTTGCCTGATGACCGAAAGCTTGAGCTTTGCCGGGATGGCGGAATTGCCGATCGTCGTGGTCTTGGGCCAGCGGCCGGGCCCAAGCACGGGCTTGCCGACCTATTCTTGCCAGACCGAACTGAACTTTGCTCTCTCGGCGGGACAGGGGGAATTTACCCGGCTGATCGTCGCGCCGGGGGACGCGGAGGAAGCTTATTACTGGAGCGGGGTCGCGCTCCGCTTGGCCTGGCAGTTCCAGTTGCCGGCGATCATTTTGACCGACAAGAACGTGGCTGAAGGAGCTTATAGTTTCGATCCCGCGTCCGTTAAAGCTTTCCCGGAAGAAAAAACGCTTTTGTGGGACGGGCAGGGCGATTATCGCCGCTACGCGAAAACGGAGAGCGGCGTCTCGCCGCTGGCTTTCCCGGGCCGGGCCGGAGCGGTCGTTAAGATCAACAGTTACGAACACGAAGAAGACGGGACGACGACTGAAGAGGCCGCGACAACTAAAACGATGCAGGACAAACGCTTGCGGAAAGAGCTGGCCTTGCTCAAAGAGATCGAAACACTTGACGCGGTCGCGGTTTACGGTAAGAAAAGCGCCAAAACGGCGGTTGTTTGCTGGGGTTCGAACAAACATTTGTGCCTTGAAGCGACCGAGAAGTTCGATGTTCGGATCGTTCAGCCGCTGGTCCTGAACCCGCTCCCCCTAACGCTGCTCCGGCGGGCCTTGTCGGGAGTTGAAGAAATAATTGTCGTTGAAGATAACGCGACCGGCCAGTTGGCGCAATTGCTGAAGGCGGCCGGTTATAAGATCGACGCGCTGGTCTTAAATTACGACGGCCGACCGCTGACCGTGGAATTACTGGAAGAGCGATTGGCGAGGACGATAAAATGAACTATCTGACTAATTCGCCTAATTATTGGTGTCCGGGGTGCGGCAATTTCGCGATCTTAAACGCGATGAAAGGGGTACTGGACGAACTTAAAGCCGGAGGCGTTCCCCTGGAGACGGTCGTCTTGGCGGCGGGGATCGGCCAGCATGGGAAGCTGGCCGACTATTTGAACCTCAACAGTTTTTACGCCCTGCACGGCCGGGCGATCGCCGGGGCAGAAGGGATCAAGCTGGCCAATTCCAAATTAAAGGTGATCGTCTTTGTCGGCGACGGCGATTCTTACGGTGAGGGGTTGGAGCATCTCCTCTTTGCCGCCAAGCGGAATATCGATCTGACCGTCGTGGTCCACGACAACCGGGTCTACGCGCTGACGACCGGCCAGTACACCCCGACTTCGCCTTATGGTTTCAAGGGGCGGTCAACGCCGGGCGGGACCGGCGAGCATCCGTTCAATCCGCTCGAACTTTTGCTTTCCGCCGGGGCGACCTACCTGGCCCGGGGTTATTCCGCCAAGATCGATCAGCTCAAAGCCTTGATCAAAGAGGCCGTGCTTCATCCCGGCTTCGCGCTGATCGATGTCCTGCAGGTTTGTGTTACTTTTTTTAATCAATACGATAATTATAATCAGCGGATCTACGAGCTGGTCGGCCACAATCACGCTAATTATGACGAGGCTTTCCGGAAGATCCGGGAGTGGAATTATGATGACGAGGCGAAAATAGCCCTCGGCAAGCTCTATCAGACGACCAGGCCGACCTTTGAAATTCCCGTTAAAGGAGGAGTTAATAGGGCCGAGCTGGTAAACACAATTTTAAAAAGGATGGTTTAAATTATGAATTATAATATCGCGGTTGAGGATATCGTTAAAATGGCCATTAAAATCGAAGAAAATGGGGAGATGGTTTATCGCTATCTGACCAAACAGTTCGAAGTTGAGGAGATCAAGCAACTTTTTAAATTGTTAGCGGACCAGGAGACTTATCACAGAAGTTACTTTGAGGGGCTTTTGTCTACATTGATAAAGGGGCCGCAATCTCAAATGAGCCTCGACCGGGATAAGCTTGATTATTTAAAGGGTTTTGCGGGTGAACATGTGTTTCTGCCGGACAATGTCTTGGCTTTGGTCGGTAAAAAAATCGGCTCGAAAATCGAAGTTTTTGATTTCGCGTTGCTGGCCGAGAAAGAGACGGCGGAGTTCTACGAAAAACTTTTAGGTTTAATCCCGGTGGAAGAAAGAGCGGGAGTGGAAAGGATAATCGTGCAAGAAAGAAACCATTACCAGATTTTGACCAAAGAAAAAGAAAAAATTATTAATTCGGGAGGGAAGTGAAATTGATGGCAACTTTTTTCCACGCCGACGAAGTCCTGCAAGGGGCGGTCAGGATCGAAGAAAACGGGGAAGCGTTATACCGGAAACTGGCGGAGCAGTCGGGCGATCCGAAGTTTAAAGAGGTCTTTAAATATTTAGCGGAACAGGAAGTTAAACATCGAGGAATTTTTCTGGCCCTCCTTTCCAAGCTCGGCCATTCGCCGCTGTCCGAAAGCTTTCCCGGAGAATATTACGAGTATCTGAAAGGTTTTGCCGACGAGCATATTTTTACGCCGGGACTGGTCGCGATGTTTTCGGCCAAGGAGCTCAAAGACCCGGCGGAAGGGATCGCGATCGCCCTGAAAGCGGAGATCGATTCGATCCTCTATTACCTGGAGCTGAAAAGCCTGGTCCCGCAAGCGGAGCGGCCGGTTTTGGATAAGATCATTGAAGAGGAGCGGCGCCACTACGTCCGGTTGTTGCGGCTTAAAGCCGCTTGATTCCAGGCCTGATCTCGTATTTCTGTTCGATCTTTTCCGGGTAATACGACATTTTTGCTTTGCGCAGGCCGGGGATCCCCAGGTCCTGTTCCAGGTTGATGCGGGGATAATCGGCAAATGTTTTGGAGCAGGCTTCTTGCCACAAAGTCTGGGTCACCCCTTGGGCGGTGGTGTCGCTGTATTGGAAATGGGCCGTAACGGTGTTTTTATTCAGCCGACTGCCGATCACAAAGGCTTTAAGTTTTCCTTCGGCAACTATTGCCCCGCCGGACAGCCGCAAAGTTTCGAAGAGATCGAACGCTTTGGTTAAGGCGGTTTTTTGGGCGGTATAAGCGAGCTTTTGAAAGAACTGGGTCGCTTTACGCGCCTCGAACCACTCCTCAAAGAGGGCTAACGCTTGTTCTTTAAAAGCGGGGGTGACGGGCAGATATTGATAGTCGGGGAAATGCTTCTTGAATTTCTTGATATGGTTGCGCTTGCCGTCAAAGCGCCGCCCTTTGAATTCGGCCAATTCTTTGGTGAGATAAACATAGTCGCTTTGCCCCCGCAGGCAATGGGCGCGCAATAGTTTTAAGGGGAGCGTGAGCAGGCTTTTTTCGGAAACCCGCGAAAGCCGGCCGGTGTGCCGCAGACAGACCGCGATGGTTTCCTCTATTTTTTGGTCGCCGACCGGTTCAAGAAAATAAGGGGAGTCGTTTATCAGATGGATCAGGAAACAGAGATTGCCGTTGATAAACGTGTAGGCGCCGCGGTCAAAGTCCTGCCAAAGATAGAGATTACTAACCGCCAGTTCGCAGATTGTCGGCTGATAGCGGGTGAGGTGTTCAGTCAAAAGAGGGAGATCCGCCGGTTCCAGGTTTTTAAAGTTAGGGTATTCAGGCCGCATGTCGTTTTACCATGCAGACGCAAAGCGCGGGGTGACAGCGCGCGCACTCCATTTTGTCCTTTTTGGGAAGAAAAGGGGGCGGCGCCGTTGGGGCGAACCCAAAACGCCGAAAAAATTCCGGGATGATCGTATAGATGTAAACATCTTTCTTGGTTTGCGCCAGTGATTGGGCCATGAGGAAGCTGGCAATTCCCTGGTTTTGTTCCGACGGTTGTAAGGCCAGCGAACTTAGGAAGCAATAGTCTTTATATTCGTCGATCTTCACGATCCCGACGACGATCCCGGACTTTTCCGCGACCCGGAAATTGTCCCAGCTTTGGGCGGCGATATCCTCGTCAACAGATTTAAGGATGCTTTTAATTTGGGGGAGGTCGGCCGCCCGGGCGTGCCTGATCATTACCATAGTAGATATTCTACCAGAAAGAGCTTGACAAATGAACATATATATTGTATTATACTAATAATATGATTAATAGGGAGATTGAAAAACAAGCGGAATTACTGAAAGCGGTGGGGCATCCCGCCCGGCTGGCGATCGTCAAAGGGTTGGCCGAGAACGAATGCAACGTCAATAAAATGGTTGCCGGGCTTGCTCTGCCGCAATCGACCGTTTCCCAGCATTTGAACGTTTTAAAAGCGGCCGGCGTTATTGAGGGGGAGCGCCGCGGCGTTAAGGTTTGTTACCGGGTCGTTGATCCTTTTATCAGAAAAGTTTTACAAATAAAATAGGAGGGATATATCATGGTTAGAGAGATTTCAGACCGGGAATTCGTGACCGAAGTTGAAGAGGGAAAAGGGGTGGCGTTCGTCGATTTTTGGGCTCCCTGGTGCGGTCCCTGCCGGGCCATGGCGCCGGCCTACGAAAAAGTCGCGGCTAAATATCCGGCGGCCAAGTTCCTGAAGATCAATACGACCGATCATGTCGAAAAAGCCGGTGAACTCGGCGTGACCGGCATTCCCTGCATCATTGTTTTTAAGGACGGCAAGGAAATTGATCGGCTGATCGGCATGCGGCCGGAGCCGGTCTTCGAAGCGGAGGTTAAACGCTTTCTGAAAGCCTAGGCAGAAGCGGCGCCATACTTATTATGGAAAGCGAATTGTTCGAGCGGGAGCCGCGGCGGCCTGGCCTTTTCAGCCTCGATCTGGTCGCCGGAGAGGCGCGGGCTGATTGTCGTTGTATGTTTGCCGATATTGACCAGGGTCAAGAGGGTCATCTCTTCCGGGACAACTAAGATTTCCTTAGCATTTTTTTGGTTGTAACCGGAGATCGGGTGGGCGACAAGGCCCAGCTCGGTCGCGCGGAGAATCAGAAGGGCGGTCGCCATTCCGGTGTCGAACATAAAATATTCACGCCCGTCTTTCATCACGCAGTCGTCTTCTTTTTTACAGCAGACGGCGACGATCATCGAATCATCATAGGTCCATTCATTCCCGGTTGACATCGCCGTCTTTAGCTTCGCCAGTTGTTCCGCTTCATAGACGAAAACGAAGCGCCAGGGTTGTTTGTTGAAGCAGGAAGCGGAAAGACCGGCGCAGGTCGCCAGTTCGGTAATTAATTCCGGAGTGATTTTGACCGGGATCAGGGAGCGGTAGGCGCGCCGTTCGTTAATGGCGGTCTTGACGTCCATTTTTATTCCCCCTTGTTGCTTCCTCGATCGACTCGGGGTTCAGTATAGCGGCTCCCCAACCTGACTGTCAAGAAAAGGGTTTGACTTGGATTGCAAAAGAGCCTAAAATTCCGGCAGTCTTTCGTAAGGGGGGTTTTTATGGGAATGTCTTCATTTATGGTTACCTGGTCCCTGCTTATGACCGCGGCGCTTTTCGCGGTCGCTTTTATTACTTGGGTGCTGGCGGTCAAGGAAAGCGGTTGGTTAAAATTGGTCGGCCAGGCGATCGCGGTGGTAATCGTAGTCCTAACCCTGCTGATCCTGATTGTCGGCGGTTACTATGGTTCGAAAGTCCGCGGCAACGGCATGATGGGTAGCGGCATGATGAAGGGGGGCGACATGATGATGAAAGGGACCGCTCCCTGCCTGGATAAGGATGGGGCCAAAGGAATGATGCCGAAAAGTAAGGCGATGCCCGGCAGATAAATTAAGTTTTAATTTTAAAAGGTCGTTCTTCTTACGGGAGCGGCCTTTTTTTTCGATTGCTTGACATTATTTTATTATAGTGGATAATTAGGCAGTTATTTATGGAGGTGTCTTGTGAAAAAAGTTCTTTCTTTAGTCTGTTCCTTGGCCCTAATTCTAGCCGCTCCTTCCTTTGCCGCCACGGTGGTTAAAAAAACGACGAAAACCACGACCAAGACCACGACAACGACTAAAACGATCACGCCTAAGGCCGCCTCGCCCGCGACCCAGATGTTGCAGACGACAGCCGTTAATCAGGCGCCGGCCGTTTCCCCGGCGAACCCGAGGCTACTTGGTCTCAAAGCCGGTTTGGCCGGCGGGGCCGGGCTGATTGCCGCTTCTTACGCGATACCGATGGGACCGATCTACCTGGGAGCGGAAGGCGGTTACGCGATCGGCAGCGGCTACGGCGTGATCGACGCCGGGATCATGGGGTTTTATCCGCTTGGTCAGGCGTACGTCGGACTGGAAGTAACCTATGCCAACTATTCGAAGAAAGTTAAAGATATTCCGGGATTGACCGGGACGATCGAAGGAGCCAAGACCGGCGCCGGAATAATTGCCGGGACCGCTCTTGGTCCAATGAAACTGGGGATCGGTTACAATACGGCGCTTGGCGCCCGGGCCGACCTGACTTACGTCATCCAATTATAAAGCGCGGGAGGTGAGAGCGGACTAATAGTAAACGGCCCAAATATAATTTTAAGAGAGGATTAGATATGTTCAAAAAAAGTTTATATGTTCTGTTATGCGTGGCCCTTATCGGGGTTGCGGTTGTCGGTTGCGGCAAGACCGATTCGTTTACTTCCACTAAAGATCCGGGGACTCTTGGTTCGTCACTGGTGACCATGAGCGGCGCGGCCAGCTATTCCGGAAGCACCGCCGAAATTTCACTCGGAACCTTGTTCAAAGACGGGACTGGCGAAGTGCTGGTCCTCGATAAAGGAAAGTTCGTAGTCTATGTCGGTAAGGATGGGACCTCGACCACCGACTGGAGCAGTGTTGATTTCGGGATCCCGACCGATACGACCAAGCCGATCGATTTGGTTTTTATCCTGGACAATACGGGGAGCATGAGCGGTTCGATCAATGGAGCGAAAGACAGCATCGTCGCCTTCTCCGCCTCCCTGGAAGCGGCCGGAGTTGACGCTAAGTTCGGCCTGGTGACTTACGGCGACAGCGCCTTGCACCCGACCCCGGCCGGCTATATTTCTTCGGAAAGTTTTTCCGATGCTACCTATGTTCGCCCGATCCTCGACCTGACGACGGCGACCCTTCTTAAAGGAACGTTGGAAACTGTTGTCGCCGATGGCGGCGGCGATGCGCCGGAGAATCCGCTGGATGCCGTTATGTACGCTTATAATAATTTCACTTGGCGGGCGGGCGCTCAAAAGGTTTTTGTCGTGATCACCGACATTACCGGACATCAAAATGTCGCGGCCGATACTTCGTCCGACAACAAATGCACGACTTCCGGCGAAGCGGTTGTTGCCACTTTGGCCGGCAAAGCGGTCATTTACGCGGTTAGCCCGGATTACTCATCCAGCCGCGATCCATACCTGGACGTACGGCGATTAGCCGATGGCTTGGGCGAAGGCCGGACGGTTGCGCTTTCTAACACTGGCGGAAAATGGATTGATTTTGATACCAGCTACAATTTGACCGCTTTGGGGATTTCATCGGCGGTCAGCGGCGGGTATAAGTTCACCTTTGAATATACCTTTGAAGCCGGGACCTGGTGGCTGCACATCATGGTTGACACCAATGGCGACGGGACCATGGACAGCGAACTGCTGATCAAACTCATTGTTTCCGGCGGGACGGGGAGTTCGACGATTAAATCGGCGACCGTTGTTAATTCACGGCCGCTCTCGAATGCCGAAATTCTCCGGCTCCAGACCATAAAAAACTAAGTTTCCAACCGTACGGGTTGAACGAAGTTTAATTACAGGGCTCTCCGAAAGGGGAGCCCTGTTTTTTTGACCCTGTCTAGCGTCTATGTTATACTCAACTTGGAATGCCGCCAAAAAAGAGCAATAATAATGGTCAATCGGCCGCGCCGCTTCGCCGCGAGGCGCGAAAAAAAGCCGGAGAAACCCAGATTTCTTCCAAATTCAAGCAGGATATTATCGGCATACTGCTGATCGCCCTCGCCCTGATAATCTTTATCTCCAACCAATCTTCCGCGACCGGACTGGTCGGCCTTTACGTTATTAAGAAAGCGCTCCGTTCGGTCATGGGGGTGGGGATTTACGTTTTGCCGTTCTTTGTGGCGCTTTACGGGGTGATCATGCTCCTGCGTCACGAGATCAAGGAGCTGGCGGTCCGCCTGACCGGCCTTTTGGTTATGTTCCTGGTCTTTATCTCGACCGCTCAATTTATCGACCCGGCTTATTTTGCCGCGACGACCTACCCGATCGTTCAGGGGGCGGGGGGGGCGGCCGGTTTCTTCGTTCGTTTCGTGCTGGAAAAAACGGTCGGCCTGGCCGGAGCGTATATTTTGCTCGCGACTTTTGGTTTTATCGCCCTTCTCTTGATGCTTAATCTGACCTTTCAAAGCCTGATCTCTTTTGTGCTTGGTATTTTCCATTTTGAAAGCGTTCCAGATAAAGCCAAGCCGACGGCGGTTAAAAAGGCGGCTCCAGCGCCGGTCAAAGAAAATGCTCCGGTTCCGGTGGTGACCCAATTGCCGCTGCCGGAATCAGAGACGGAGCCGGAGGAAGAGCCGAAACGGAAGCCGGTCCTCGAATTTCCGATGCCCAAGTACGATAACGAAGCCGACGCCAAAAATGAGGAAGAAACCGAAGAGGGGCGGAAGGAATACTCCAATTATCAACTGCCGCCGCTCGATCTTTTGGACGAGCAGAATGCCAAAGAAAAGAAACAAGCCGATAAGATGCGCGAAACGACCGAAATGCGCAAAGGGTTGCTGGAAGATGCTCTGCGCAGTTTCGGGGTTGGGGCGCACGTCGTTTCGATCTTCCAGGGACCGTCTGTTACCCGCTACGAATTGCAACCAGAGCCGGGGGTTAAGGTTAGCCGGATCGCCAATCTGGCCGACGACATCGCTTTGAACCTGGCCGCGTCCGGCGTTCGGATTGAAGCGCCGGTCCCGGGAAAATCGGTGGTCGGGATCGAAGTCCCGAACGCCATGACGACGACGGTCCGGATGAAGGAGATCGCCAAGCAGCCGGAATTCCGGAAAAACTCCTCCAAGCTTTACATTACTATCGGCAAAGACCTCGCCGGCGCGCCGGTCTACGGCGACCTGGGAAAGATGCCCCACTTGCTGATCGCCGGAACGACCGGCTCGGGGAAGAGCGTCTTCGTCAATTCACTGATCATGAGCATTCTTTTGCGTGCCCGGCCTGATGAGGTCAAAATGCTGATGATCGACCCGAAAATGGTAGAGCTCTCAATCTATGACGGTATCGCCCACCTGCTGGCGCCGGTCGTGACCGATGTCCGCAAAGCTTCCGCCACTTTAAAGACCTGGGTCCTTTGGGAGATGGAACGGCGCTACAAGTTGTTCCACGAT
This sequence comes from Candidatus Margulisiibacteriota bacterium, assembly GCA_041661965.1. Classification (NCBI taxonomy): domain Bacteria; kingdom Bacillati; phylum Candidatus Margulisiibacteriota; species Candidatus Margulisiibacteriota bacterium. The sequence continues at coordinate 34,589 of JBAZTH010000002.1, read as the reverse complement.
CTCGGGGCCAGAAACCTGCAAGCCTACAACAACAAGGTTGATAAAGACCAGCGTCTGCCGCTTATTGTGGTGATTATTGACGAGTTAGCCGACTTGATGATGGTTGCCGCCAACGAAGTCGAAGCCTCGATCTGCCGGATCGCCCAGATGGCCCGCGCCACCGGGATTCACCTGGTCGTGGCGACCCAGCGTCCCTCGGTCGACGTTATTACCGGTTTGATCAAAGCCAACATTCCGTCGCGCGTCGCTTTTGCCGTCGCGACCCAGATCGATTCCCGTGTTATTCTCGACTCGGCGGGGGCGGAAAAGCTCCTTGGCCGCGGCGACATGCTCTACAATCCGATCGGCGCGATGAAACCGACGCGCGTGCAGGGTTGTTTCCTGACCGATAAGGAAACCGAACGGGTCTTAGAATTCATCAAGAAGCAGGCCGATCCCGACTATCTCAAAGAGATCACAGAAATAACACCGCTTGAAGGCGAGAAGAAAGACGGAGAGGCGGGAGGGGGCAACGGTCGGGACGCGATGTTCGGCGAAGTTGCTAAATTGATCGTCGAGACCCAGGTCGCTTCGACCTCTTACATCCAGCGGAAGTTCCGGATCGGTTATAACCGGGCCGCCAGGCTGATGGACGAACTCCAGGCGGCCGGGATCGTCAGCGCGCCGGAGGGAGAAGGGAAAGGGCGGCGGGTTTTAGCCTCCAGGGAAACTCTGGCTGGTATGGGGATTCAGTGAAAAACCTTGGCCTCTGCCTCACTCTTTGCCTTGTTCTTTGCCTGCCGGTTAATTCTCTCCAATATCCCAATCGGATCGTTTCTTGCACCCCCGCTCTGACGGAAATTATTTTTGCCCTCAAGTTAGAGGCCAAAGTGATCGGCGTGACCAATAACTGCGATTATCCGGCCCCGGCCAAGCTCAAAGAAAAGATTGGCGGCTACACGATCAGTCTGGAGAAGGTTGCTTCGCTCAAGCCCGATATCGTCTTCATGCAGGAAGACGCCCAGAAAGGGGAGATCAAGAAGCTGGTCGATTACGGCCTGCCCGTTTTTTCGCTGAATTTACGGACCGCGCCGGAGGTCCTGGCCGGGATCGACGAGATCGGCAAAGTGACCGGACAGACCCGGGAAGCGGCCGCGCTCCTTGCTAAAATGCGCCGGGAGATCTTGGCGATAAAACAGAATAGTTCTGGCCGGCCGAAGAAAAAAGTTATCATGATCGTCGGTTACGATCCGCTGATCGTTGTCGGCGGCAATAATTTTATCAATGACTACCTGGTTTGGGCCGGGGCGGAGAATATCGCCGCTCACAGCAAGTCGGCATATCCCCAGTTCAGTTTTGAGAAGCTAGTCCAAATCGATCCGGCGGTGATCATTATTCCCGAAGGTTTGGTCAAGAAAGAGCAAGTGGAGAGCGACAGTCGTTGGCAGAGGCTGTCGGCGGTCCGTAAACACCGCTTGTTGTTTATGGATGCCGCTTTGGTTTCGCGGCCGGGTCCCCGGATCGCCACCGCGGCCAAAATAGTCGCTGATTATCTCTACCCCCCCAAGTGGTAGTGTGCTAGTATTTTACCTTCTCCCTTTGGGAGAGGGTGCCGAATCCGCCTTTAGGCGGTGAGGCGGGTGAGGGCAATAAGATTATGAAAAGAGTGTTGAACAAGGACCAAGCGGCGGCCGCGACTGTCGTCGTATTTTTGTTACTGGCGGCGGCGATCGGGGTCTCTTTTTATTTAGGCTCGGCCGTGATCGATCCCGCCCAGCTTTTTAACAGCGAGATTTTCTGGCAGATCCGTTTCCCTCGCGTTATTTTGGCCGCTTTGGTCGGGATGCTTCTCTCCGTTTCCGGTGTCGTTCTCCAGGGAGTTTTGCGTAATCCGCTGGCCGATCCTTACATTTTAGGCGTTTCGGCCGGTGGGGCGATCGGCGCCGCTATTGCCATTGCTTTCGGGGTCGGCGTCGTTATGTTCGGTATGAGCTCGGTCCCGGCGCTCGCCTTTCTTTTTTCTCTGGCGGCAGTCGTGCTGGTCTACCAATTGTCCAAAGTCAGCGGCCGGACCGCGCCGGAAACATTGGTCTTGGCCGGCGTCGCTTTGTCGTCTTTTTGTGCCGCGATCCTCGCCCTTATCATTATATTGACCGGGAATCTCGCCTCGATCTACTTCTGGCTCCTGGGGAGCCTTTCTTCGGCCAGCTGGACCCAGGTTTATACCGTGATCCCGTACGCCTTGATCGGCGGTGGGATCGCTTACTTCTTTTCCAAAGAGCTGAACGCTTTTCTCCTGGGAGAAGAGATGGCCCTGACCCTGGGGGTCGACGTTGAGCGGGTAAAATTTATCCTGATCGCGGCCGCCTCTTTAATGACGGCGGCGGCCGTTTCCGTCTCCGGCCTGATCGGTTTTGTCGGATTGATCGTGCCGCATTTTATCCGTCTGCTGGTCGGTTCGAACCACCGTTTTTTGATCCCGCTCTCGATCCTGACCGGGATGCTTCTCATGGTTGTGGCCGACGCGCTTGCCCGGACCGTGATCGCGCCGCAGGAAGTTCCGATCGGCGTGGTCATGGCTTTGGTTGGTTCTCCTTTCTTTCTTTACTTGTTGCGCCGCCGGCGCCGGGGTGAGCGATGACCGCTCTGCAGGTTGAAAAACTAACTTGCGGTTACGACCGGAAAAAACCGGTCAGCCGGGAATTGACCTTCGAGGTCAAAGACGGGGAATTCGTTGGTATCGTCGGGCCGAACGGCTGCGGTAAAACGACCATGCTCCGGACGATCTCTGGGGTCCTCAAGCCGTTTGCCGGGAGTTTGGCGATCGGCAGCCAGTTGGTCGAGCACCTTGACCGCCGGGAGCTGGCCCGGAAAGTTGCCTTTGTGCCGCAGATCATGGAGCCGGTCGAGGGGTTCACCGTTGAGGATATGGTCATGATGGGGCGATTGCCGTACCTGGAGCGGTTTGCCTTCGAATCGGCCGAAGATTATGAAGCGGTCAATTGGGCGATCGAACAATTGCGGATCGAAAACCTTAAAGGCCGGATGATCGATGAGCTTTCCGGCGGCGAGTTCCAGCGGGTGATGATCGCCCGGGCGCTGGCCCAGGAGCCGAAGCTTCTCTTGCTCGATGAGCCGACCTCCCACCTGGATATCCGCTACCAGGTCAAGATCTGCAAATTAATGCGGCGGCTTAGGTCGCACTGCTCGCTTCTGGCGACTTTTCACGATTTAAATCTGGCCTCCCGCTTTTGCACCCGCCTGATCCTGATGAGCCGGGGGGAGATCGTGGCCGACGGCGCTCCGGCCGACGTGGTGACGGCGGAAAACATCTGGAAAGTCTACCGGATCAAAGTCGATGTCAAAAAGAGCTCGAAAAACGACAAGGTCCGCTATGTCCTTCTTCCGTGACCGACGGGACGGACTCATCGTCCTCTCTTTTCTTTTCCTGACCCTATTATTTTTTGCCCGGTTCCTGACCGGCGAAACGGTCTTTGCTTTCAAGGACCTTTCCCGTTACTTTTATCCCTTGCGCCATTTAATGGTCGAGCAGGTTATGTCCGGACACTTGCCCCTTTGGAATCCCTACAGCTATTGCGGCTGGCCGCTCCTGGCGACCCTGCAGATCTGTTTTTTCTATCCAATGACCCTGATCTATTATCTGCTCCCGTTTGGCCTCGCTTTTAACTATTACATTATCAGCCATTATTTTCTGGCCGGTTGGTTCATGTACCTTTTACTGCGGCACTTTCAATTGCCGCGCGGCGGCGCCTATTTTGGCGGCGTGGTTTACATGTTTTCCGGCTATTTACTTTCGGTCTCCAACATGAACACCTCGCTTTCGGCGGCGATCTGGCTGCCGCTGGCGTTGCTCCTGTGGGATCGAGTTATCAAGCCCTCACCCCCGACCCCTCTCCCTGTGGGAGAGGGGCGCCGAGGAACGAGGCGGGGTGAGGGTGAATACCTAGCTTTCGTTCTTGTTTCTTCTTTGATGCTGCTTGGCGGAGAGCCGACGATCATTTACTTTTCTTATTGGCTGTTTCTTATCTACGGATTAGTTTTTGGCGGGAGAAAATGGCGATCAATCCTCCTACTGGCCGGGGCGGGGCTCTTGACCGCCGGACTTTGCGCGGTCCAGCTTTTCCCTTTTCTGGAGCTGACGAAGTTTTCCGACCGGGTGGCGACCGGCTATGAACTGATCAGCTCTTCCTCTTTCCCGCCCAGGGAAACGATCTCGCTGATCTTGCCGTATTTCTTCGGCAACCCGGGACAGTTTTGCGGTTATGCCGATACTTTGCTTGGGCCGGTCAACCAATCGTGGCTCATCTCCCCTTATTTCGGGATCTTGCCGCTCTTTTTCCTGTTGTTCGCCCTGAAAGGGAAGAGGCCCTTATTTTTCTGGGTGGTGGCGATCTTTTCATTGTTTATGGCGTTTGGCCAATACAGCTTTATTTTCCCCCTCGCTTATAAACTGGTCCCGGGGGTCGCCCTGATCCGTTATCCGGTTAAATATTTATTTATGGCGAACTTTGCTTTTGTCGTTTTGGCGGCGCTCGGTTTTACCCGGTTCACGGTCCAGCTTCAAGACGAGGTTTGGCTAAAACGTTTTCAACAGCGGCTGCAAGCCTTAGTCGGCGGCTTGTTGATCGTCGCTGGGCTGGCTTATCTTAATCTACAGAATATCTTTGACTTGCTCGCGTCCCGCTATCCCCGCAATATCCCGGAATATTTCTTTGACCTTCTGGCCCAGATTATCGAGTTCGACGTGCAAACGCTGTTTATAATAACGATTTATTTCGGCGTTTTACTTCTGATCGTTTGGCTTTTTGCCCGGCGCTCGATCTCCCGCTCCTGGTTGATTGCCGCCGTGACGGCGATCGTCATTGCCGATCTGATGGTGAACGGGGTTTCGACCGCCTTGGGGGTCCCCCAGCGGGCGTACACCGATGAGCCGCAAAGCTACCGGTTGGTGAAGCAGGGGGGGGCGCAATGGCGGGTCTTTTTCACGCCGGAACTGGAGCGGGAGAATAAAACGATCGCCGGCGATGACTATGTTAAGGCTTTGCTGAACGCCAAAGAGAACTTTGCCCCGAACTGGCATCTCCTTTACCGGGTCGAGAATTTCAGCGGCTACGAATCGATTAAACCGAACGAGCTCATCGATTATTGGGGTGATTTTTCAGGCGCAAACCTTAAGCAGCGTCTTGATCTGTTAAGTCAGGCGAGCGTTCGCTACCTGGCCAGTAGCCAGGCGTTAAACTTAAAAGGTTTGAAGCTCATAAATCATCGTTATATTTTTGGCGCCCATCTTTATCTTTATGAGAATCCCGGGGCGCTCCCCAAAGCTCGCTTTGCTGACGGCAGGGGACAGGCTAAGATCGTCAAGTATGAAAGCGACCGGGTTGAAATAACGGTCGAAAGCCGCCGCGGCGGTCAAGTTGTTTTGGCCGACCGCTATTATCCCGGCTGGGAGTGTTTGGTGGACGGCCAAAAGGTTCCGATCATTAAGGCGGGGCTTTTTCGGGGTTGTCTGGTTCCTGCGGGCCAACACCAAATCGTTTACCTTTATCGACCAGGGAGCTTGTTTTTGGGTGGGATAGTCAGCTTGGGGACGTTGGCCTTGTTCTTTGGCGGGCTGGCAGTTGTGATAAGGCGGCGGAAATAAAGAATGGGGTGGACGACCGGACCTGCCTGCCGGCAGGCAGGATTGAACCGGCCATTAAACCATTATATTGAAGTTTTTTTGTGTTTCAAGGCCAAATATGAAGTATAATCAAAACAAAATGACAAATAAAAACAACTCTTATATGACTGCCGAAGGAATAGTTGGCATGATTGAAAAAATCGCCATATCAATGAATATTAATAAAGAGAGAATATTATCTTCCGCTTTTGTTTTAATTGTACATAATGCCATTGAAGAGCGAATTGATGCGCTATTAACAACGTTGTACCTTTATCCGTCCCCTTTGATTTTACCATTTCAGAACGGCATTCTTGATAGAATGAGTTTTAATACAAAGGTTCGTCACCTTAAAGACACGAGCATTATTCCCAAAGATGCTCTTGAAAAAATTAAAAAATTGAATTGTTTAAGAAATAAATATATTCATTCAAAGATAAAGAGGATAAGTATAAACAATAGAAACATTGAACAAATGACCGACAAGGATTGTTCTGAAATAATTTCAAGTTTTATTAGTGTCATGAAGGTGTTAAATGATCATATTAATATGACTAGTATCTCTTATGGAAAGAGAGGGGCAGTGCTTGCGAAAGCCGGGTTAATTCCAAAAATAATTGCTAAGGACAAAACCATTAGGGATAATTATGGAAAATGGAATTAAAGTTAACGGTAATTACTAAATTGAAAGAAAATAAAAGAATGGGGTGGACGACCGGAATTGAACCGGCAACCCTCAGATCCACAATCTGATGCTCTAACCAAATTGAGCTACGCCCACCACGCTTTTCGTCTATTTAATGATACCACATCCGCCTTGACAGGCAAAGAGGGCGGGAGTATCGTGATATTGGAGGTCTAATATGAAGAAAAAAGGGATACAGCGGGCGGTCTATGGTTCTTTCGACCACGTCGATCTAAAGACCGGCGGCCGCTCTTTAAAAAAACAGCTCTTAAACAAAAGGGTTAAACAGCTTAAGCTGACCAAAACCACCACGGTTGCCGAGCTGGTCGAAGCGATGGGGGAGATGTCGATCCAGGCTCGGAATATCGGGGAGTGCGCCAAGGTCTTAAAACGGATCTATAGCGACAAACGCCGCCCGACGGTCCTGCTCGGCCTGGCCGGTCCCCTGATCGCCGCCGGTTTACGCCAGGTGATCCGGGACCTGATCGTTGCCGGCGCGGTCGATGTGGTGGTCTCGACCGGAGCGATCATTTACCAGGATGTCTACGCTGCCCTCGGCCACGGCCATTTTCAGGGGAGCCCCGATTCCGAAGACAACGAGTTACGCGACCTGCGGATCGATCGGATCTACGATACCTATATTGATGAAGAAGCGGTCTGGCGGACCGATCATTACTGCGGCCTGGTCGCCGACAAACTCCAGCCGGGAAATTATTCCAGTCGAGCCTATCTGGAAGCGCTGGCCGACACGCTTGACGATGAAGATTCGATCCTCTATCAATGCCGCAAACACGGCGTCCCGGTTTTTTGTCCGGCCCTCAATGATTCCTCGATCGGGATCGGCCTGACCGAGCACCGGGTCCGCTGTCTGAAAGAAGGCCGACCGGGGATCGCCATCGATTCGATCCAGGACAACCACGAACTGGTCCAGATCGTCGTGAAATCTTCGGCGACCGCCGCTTTTTACGTCGCGGGCGGGGTGCCGAAGAATTACATTAACGATTCGATCGTCATGGGTTACATCTACGGGTTGGAGCGGGGACATGATTACGCCCTGCAGATCACGACCGCGGTGACCGCCGACGGCGGACTTTCCAGTTCCACTTTAAAAGAGGGGCGTTCCTGGGGGAAGATCAAGAAGGACGCGAACGTCGCCATGGCTTGGGTTGAACCGAGCGTGGCGTTGCCCCTCTTAACCGGGTACATTCTTGGCCGGGAATTAACCAGTAAACGCCCGCGGCTCCGCTGCGATTGGGAGAACGGGACGCTGCGCGGCTTACTTAAGGGTGGAAGAGTATAACATGGCCGACAGGATGACCAGGCCCGGCACGATCAGCATGAAGACGAGCGCTAGATTGGCGCTCGTTAAAGTATTGCCGTAAACCCAGCAGATTAATGCGACGGCGATGGCGACGAGCCAAAGAGTATTTTTGTTCATTTTGAGCCCTCCTTGAAAAATTCTTGGATCATTATAGCACGCTTCGCGAAAAGATTAAGGCCGATCGTAAAGCAGATCGAATTCCCGACTGAAAGCCGAGACGATCTGCGTTCCTTTTAGGAAAAGCGCGTTCTCGTAATTATTTTGTTCGGCGTTCTCGGTCCAGTTATAGGAGCCGGTCGCGACCTCTTGATCGTCGAAAACGGCAAATTTGTTGTGCATGATCCCGCGGCCTTTCCCTTTGATGACCTTAACTTTAAATCCCTTGTTGATCAAATAGGGGATCTCGGAGTGTTTGCCTTTGGATTGGGAATAGTCGGCCACGACTTTGATCTCAACCCCGCGCTTTTTCGCGTTCTCCAGCGCCCAGGTTATTTCCCCCGAGGTCAGGCTGTAGATCGCGATCTTGATGCTTTTCCGGGCGAGATTGATCCGGGAGATGATCTTATCCCTGGTCCCGCCGTTAGGGGAGAAGTAAACTGATATCCCTTCAGCGGAGAGCGGCGCGGCGCCGGTTGGGCCGAGCGTTCCGAAAAAGACAACCAATAAAACGGCCGCTAATTTTTTCATGGTTTGATTTTACAGGCTCGGCAAATGGTTGACAACATGGATAATAGTAGTAGCATTAAGTGGCCTGCCAGGGAGGAAAATAATGCTGGTATTATTGGATAATGTGACCAAGAGTTATGCCGGGATTCCCGCCGTCAAGAACGTTAATTTAGCGATCGAGGCCGGTGAGATGGTCCTGCTTTATGGGCCGTCCGGCGCCGGTAAAACCACTTTATTAAAATTGATCGGTTGTTTGGAAAAACCTGACGAAGGCAAAATTTATTTGGAGAGCCAAAATGTTTCGCGGCTCCGCGCCGAACTTTTGGCCGAGGTCCGGCGCCGGGAAATTGGTTTCCTGACCGCCGAAACCGAAATGATCCCGGTCTTTACGGTTCAAGAGAACGTGGAATTGCCTCTGCAGTTGCTGAAACAAGGGAAGGGGGGCGAGCGGCGCGAGCGGGTCAAACAACTCCTGGCCGAACTTGATCTCGAGAAGGTCGCGGGCAAAAGGATTGGCGCGCTCACTCCGCTGGAAAGAGCGAAGACCGCTTTGGCGGCCGCTTTGATCAAAAGTCCCTCCATAATTCTGGCCGATGAACCGACCGCCCGGCTGGCTCTCGCTTCCGGTCTGGAGCTGATCAGGACAATGGCAGAGATCAATCAAAAAAAGAAAACGACCTTTTTAGTCGCGAGCGACGACCCGGCGTTTTCGCGTTACCTGACCCGAACGGTTAAGATCTACGGCGGGGTGATCGAGGGAGAGCCCCGGCCCGCGGGGTTGACTCTGGCCAGGAACGAAGAGGTCCCGATTTACGATCTCAAAGCGGAGCAGAATGCTTAGTTTCGCTTTCAGGAATCTTGTTCGGCGTCCGCGTCTCTTCCCGATCCTCTCGATCGCGGTAGTCGTGGCCGCCGCGCTGCTGGTCAATTTCTTCCTGCGCGACCTGGAGCGGCGTCTTATCCAAAGCGAGATCGACTTTCGGTTCGGCCACGTTAAGATCTACCCTCAAGATTACGATCCCGCCGGCTTTTCCCTGTCGAATCTGATCTTGTCGCCGGAAGCGGTGGTCCATGAGGTCCAAAAAAGATTGATCGGAGCGGCGCCGCGGGTCCGTTTCCAGGCGATGTTGTCGAGCGCTTCCGGCGATCTGCCGATCCTGGTCTACGCGATCGATTCCGAACGGGACGATCTGGTCTTTAAACTGCGGGAGAAAGTCGCGGTTGGGCGCTATCTGGCCGGGAGCGAAGAAGCGGTCCTGCTCGGAGGGGAGTTGGCGGCGGCGCTTGGGCTTTCGATCGGTGACGAACTTTCTTTTCTGGCGCAGGGACGGAACGGGGTTTTTCATCAGTTCAGCTTTTGGGTCAAAGGGTTGCTAAAGACCGGCGATCGGGAGCTTGATGCTTCGGCGGTCTTTGTTCCCTTGTCGGTTGCCCAATCCGGCCTGGGTCTTAACCGCGGCGTGACCGAGATCTCGATCCGCTTGAAAAATCCCAGAGAGGCTTTGTCCGTTAGTTTGCCCTCGGTCCAAGCGATCCCCTGGCAGAAAATGAACGGCCAATTCAATTGGCTCTCCGCCGGCCGCCGCGCCATTCTGACCGCCCTGGCGGTCATCTGGCTTTTGGTCGTGCTGGTCGGGGCGGTAAATTATATTCATCTCGCCAGGATCTTGCGGGCGGAAGAATTCGCTTATTGGCGGCAGTTGGGCTTGAAGCGGCGGGATTTTGTCCGGCTGATCGCCTGGGAGATCGGCTTAACGATCCTGGCCGGGATCCTGCTCGGTTTATTGATCGGAGGAATAGTGAAATGTTTCGGCTGGCTGTAAAAAATATTTTAAATACCGCCTGGGGGTTGTTGACCGTCCTTGGCTTTGCCGTGGCGGTCGCCTTGGCCGTCCTTTCCTGGTCGCTGGTCAGGCAAGTCGCGGACGGCACGGCGGGGAATATCGCTTATTACCGGAGCGGGCATTTGCGGGTCGTCGATCGGCAGTATAACGATCGCTTGTTCCCGCTGGCCAAAAGCTTTGCCAAGTATCAGGAGATCGAGCGATTGGCCGCTCAATATCAGGAGGTGACGCTCCAAACCGAACGGATCAAGATCAAACTGCTGCTGCAGAATCAGGGGCGGAGCTTGCCGGCGCAGGGGATCGCTATCGACGCGACGAGAGAACGCCCGGTTTGGCGGACGCTGGCCGGCCGTCAGGTTGGTGTGAGCGCCAAAGAGCTGGTCATCGGCAAAGGGTTGGCGCAAAAACTGGAGGTCGGTCTGGGCGATAAGCTGACGATCGTCGCGCAAAATGCTCTGGGAGCGGTGACCCTGTTTGATCTGGAGGTCGTTGGGATCTTTAGTTCCGGCGCCGCTTCGATCGATGACGGGACCTTCTTTTTTCCGTTGGCGGCGGCGCAAAAAGTTTTCGCCCTTAACGACAAAGTTTCGGAAGTTGTCATTTATCTGCGCGATCCCGCTTTTGCCGGTGAAGCGGCGGAGTACCTGGGAGATGAACTGGAACGGGTCGCGCCCGGGCGGTTTACCGTCATCCCCCGGGAAAAGGACGCCGCGATGATCTGGCTGGAGAAGGGGCGGTTGATTGGCCTGGCTTTCAGCGGACTCCTCCTCTTTCTGGGTTGCACTCTGCTTTATCATTTCTTTTCTTCCAGTGTCGCCGAACGGGACCGCGAGATCAAGACGCTGAAAAGACTGGGGGTAAAAAAGGGGGAGCTCGCGCGCTTGTTCTTTTACGAAGCGGCGCTTATCGGCTTATTGGCCGGCCTGATCGGCGGGGCGTTGGCGCTGATCGTTAATCAGGTTGGTTGGACGGTTCCGCTCGGTTGGGCCGGCCTTGATTTTGTCCCTTTGGAGATCGAGCCGGGGATAAAATGGTCGGACCTGTTCCTGGGCTTAGGCGGCAGTCTTGGTTTTTCCTGCCTGGGGATGCTGGTCCCGGCCTGGAGAGGGCTGCGATGAGAAAAATTATTATCGGTTTGATCCTGCTGCAAATCGCGACGCTGGCCGCCGCGCTGGCTCCGGCGGAAAAGGGGCTCTCCCAACTGACCGCCAGACTGCGCTATCAAAGCGGCGGCGAGAAGCGAACAGTCGATCTGGTCATTTATAATAACGGCGCCGACCGGGCCCTGATCACCCTGGAGAGCTTGGCCGAGCAAGGGACAAAATATTTACGGATCGGGGAGAGCTTGTGGTTGTTTTCGGTCGATGCCGGCCGGCCGGTCAAACTGACCGGTCATATCCTGGGCAGTTCGTTTTTGGGCTCGGCCTTCAGTTATGCCGACCTGATGATTGACCGGAACTTCGCGGATTATGCGGTCGAAACCGTCACCCGGGAAACGGTAGTCATAAATTTTCCCAAGGGGACAAGGGAGGCTTCGGCTGTTTATAAATGCCGGGTCTTGATGCTGAAAGCGCCCAAACAAGCTCCCTATTTCAAACTCCAGCTTTGGGTCGATCAAGCTTTAAAGATGGTCGTCAAAGAAAAACAAATATCGATTTCCGGAGTCGTTAAAACGATCGAATACGCCGATTTTCGCCGGGTTAAGCGCCATGTCTATCCCGCTTATCTTCGGGCCAAGAACGTTTCCGGAGCCAGTGAGCTTTTCGTTACCGCCGCCGATTTTGATAAAGAACTGCTCCCTTTATTATTTAAGCCATAAAAGTTGGGACTCTTTGGCGTGATATAATTGAAGGCGGTAAGAGTGGATTGTAAGGGGCGGAAACCAAGGAGGATTATTTTATGGTTACCATGACCCACGTTGACGGCAAAGATAAAGGTTCGATCAAACTGTATACCTTAAGTACCTGCGTTTGGTGCAAGAAAACTAAGAAACTGCTTAACGATCTCGGTGTCGCTTATGATTATACCGACGTCGATATGCTGGACGTCAACGAAACCGAAGAAGCGCAGGCGGAGATCAAAAAATGGAACCCACCCTGTTCTTTTCCGACCATGGTCATTAACAATAAAAAGTGCATTGTCGGTTATGATGAGGGGAAAATAAATCATGAGTTCAGCAACTGACCAGCTTTTTGATAAATTAAAGGCCGAGGCGGAGGCCGGAGGCTATCACCTCAATCCTGATCAAGAGTTTGCCAAAGATTTAGTGAAAGGGTTATTGGTCAACGAAGCGCGCTATGGTTACCAGGCCTGTCCCTGCCGGTTGGCGAGCGGGAAGAAAGAGGCTGATCTCGATATCATCTGCCCCTGTGATTACCGCGATCCCGATCTGATCGATTACGGTGCCTGTTATTGTGCTTTGTATGTGTCCGAAGAAGTTTTGGCGGGGAAAAAGAAGTTAACCTCGATTCCGGAACGCCGGCCGACAGCTGATCTTAGAGAAGAACTAAAAGGGAAGTCGGCGATCCTGCCGGAAAAGCTGGCCTTCCCGGTCTGGCGCTGTAAAGTCTGCGGTTATCTCTGCGCCCGCGAACAGCCCCCGGAAGTTTGCCCGGTCTGCAAGGCGAAAAAAGAGCGGTTCGAACGTTTCCTCTAAAGCTCGTCCGCGACGATACTTTGCAATTCCCTAACCAGGCTATTCCAATAGCGGGGGGTGCCGGTTTCGGGGAAGTTACGGCTGAAGTCATTCTCTTTTGATTGGACCGCCAGCCAGGCGGCGTAGTGGACGATCCTCATTCCTCTTAAGGCCGGGGCCAGATGCCAGCTCGACTCATTAAAGTTCCGGAAGGTCTTGTACCCCTTAATCAGCCAGGCCGCTTCGTTAGGGGCCTTCTCGGGCTTGTCAGGGAGAAGGAGCCAGAGGTCCTGGGTCGCCGGTCCCAAACAGCAATCGTCAAAGTCGATGATGTAGATCCCTTCGCCCGGCCGGGAAATAAAATTTCCTTTGTGACAATCGCCATGCAAGAGCAAGGTCTCTTCCCGGTCAAATAATGGCTCGCTTTTGGCGATCAATTGTTCGACCGCTCCTTTGAGTGAAGGAGCGAAATCGGGAAGGATAAACCCGGTTTCAATTATTGTCTGGAGATGCTGGCTGGTGACAACGCTGGGCCGCCAGGTCAGGCGTTTGGCCGATGTTAATTTTTCTCCGGTTTGATGGATCTTGGCGATCAGTCGGCCGATCGTTTGCCACCCATCTTGATCGAATTCGTCCATCGCGCGCCCCCACTTTTTCGGGAAGAGGGTAAAATTGAATTGTTCATGGGTGAAGAGGGTTTGGTTGTTGATCGCGATCGGCGTGATTACTGATAGATCGTTTTCCTGTAATTTAGCCAAAAAATTATGTTCCGCCAGGATCGTTTCCCGATCCCAACGGCCTGGACGATAGAATTTAACGATTAGCCTGGAGCCATCGGCTTTTTCCAACTCATAAACCCGGTTGATATAACTGTTCCGTTTGATGCAAATATTGGTTAATTCTTCTCCAATGGTTTTCTCAACCATTTGAAAGATCAGTTCCGGGGTCAGGTTATGCCACAGGCTTTCCATAAGAGTATCTTAGCAGATTAAGCGAGGGGTGGGAATGCAAGATATTTGGCTTAAATATCGATAAATATATAGGAAGGGAGATGCTTAAGATGGCCGACTTACCGGTAATAAACGAAGAAACAGTTTCGCTCGATTTCGCGCCGCTTTGGCTCTCCAGCCAGCATTTTGTCCTGCCGCGTCCTTCAAACATCCGCCGTTTTACGATCGAAAAGAAAAAGGGACGGGTCATTCAGCTCGATCTTCACCAACCGAAAGAACCGGCCCCTAAAGCGCCGACGATCATCATCTTTCCCGGTTGTGCCGGTAATTCATACGACCTGATCAACATTGCCCGTCGTTTTGCCGCGGATGGTTTCCTGGCCTGGACGGTCGATTATTCGGTCGGCGACGTCGCGCGGCATGATTTCAGCGAGTATACGATCTCCGAGCTGGTCGCCGACATCAGTTTGGTGGTCGATTTTGTCCATCAGTTTTCCGGGGTCGATCAGGAACAGCTTTTTATTGCCGGGCACAGCTTCGGAAGTTTTTCTTCTTTCCTTTACGCCGCCCGGAACCACGATCCCCGGATCAAAGCGGTCATCGGCATCTGTCCGGTCTATGATGTGGTCGAGCTTGGCTTCAACCATTTCAACGAATTGACGCAAAAATTCGCCCGTTTGGGCCAACACCTGCGGATCTTTGCCAAACGTTCCAAGCGGCAGATCAAAAAAGTGGTCTTTTTCTTCTGGCGGTTGACCGGCAAGCTTTTCGTGATCAAGAGAAACGGGAGTTGGGCGGTCCTAACCAAGGTCTTTCTCGACGATATCATTGGGGTGAATAGCCGGGAGAAAGTTTTAGGGGACATTGCCGGGATCGAACAGCCGTGCTTGCTCCTTTACGGTGAAAACGATCCCTGGATCAGCGAAGCCAATGTTGAGGAGATCTACGCTGATATCAAAAACGATCATAAAGCGATGAAAGTCTTAAAAGGGGAAGGGCATCTGCCGCTGGACAAAAAAGGAGCCGACCTGATCTACAAATATACGGTCGCTTTCCTTAAGCAATACTGCCCGATCATCCCGGTCAAAAAAGGGGCTTAACCCTTAAGGGCGCGCTTTTCTTTCTTTAAAGCCCGTTTTTCTTTGAGGGACAACTTCGCGACTTTCTTAACGTTCTTATTTCCGCCTTGTTCTTTGTTAGCCATTGTTGCATCTCCTTAAAATTCACGCCACCATCGATCAGCAAATTTAATATTATCATATAGAGCCGCTTAATGCCATGAATTGTTACCAGGAGAACTTGTTTGTTTTTCTTAAATACATTATTATCAGAGAGAAGCCTATTCTTTCTTAATGGAGGAGCCAGATGTCATTAATATATGTTTTGTCGATTGGTCTGTTCCTGGTAATGTTGTTTTTTTCCGGAGTTAAAATTGTTCGTCCAACCCATCGTGGGCTGATCGAGCGGTTTGGCAAGTATCGGAAATTTGCTAATCCCGGTTTTCATTGGGTTATTCCGGTCATTGACCAAATGTATCAGATCAATATTACCGAAGTTATGATCAATGCCGAACCCCAGGAAATAATTACCAATGATAACCTCAATGCCAGAGTCGACGCGCAGGTTTATTTTAAAGTAAAAGAAGATGAAGCCAGCGTCAAGTCCTCCCAATATAGCGTCAATAATTATAGCTACCAGATCGTTAATTTGGCCCGAACGACGCTCCGTAATATAATCGGGACCCTTAGTTTGAAGGCCGCCAACAGTGAACGCGGCCGGATCAATGAGGAATTGCAAAAGACCTTAAAAAAAGAGACCCAGACGTGGGGCCTGGAAATTGTCAGGACCGAGCTGAAAGAGATCGATCCGCCTAAAGATGTTCAGGAGACGATGAATAAAGTTGTTAAAGCGGAGAACGAAAAAATTGCCGCGATCGATTTTGCGACCGCGACCGAGACGATGGCTGACGGCCAGCGCCGCGCGGAGATCAAAAAGGCTGAAGGGATGCGTCAAGCGAAGATCTTAGAGGCCGAAGGGGACGCGCAGGCGATCCAGTTGGTCAACGACGCGGCCAACAAGTACTTTGTTGGCAATGCCCAGGTTTTACGAAAGCTTGAAGCGGTTGAAAAATCATTGGCGACTAACGCTAAGATTGTCGTCCCGGCAAATGGGGAGTTGGTCAATGTTATCGGCGAACTGGCCGGAATAGTGCCGCTCAAGAAATAAATGTATCTTAGTAGGATCTTAACAACAGCCGGCAGCCTTATAACGATCTGTTTAGGGCTGTGGCATTTTTTTGTGCCGAGGCTGTGGAATTGGTATTCATACTTTGATCCTCGCGCGACCGAACTAATTGTCGCCGTTCGGGCGATAAATGTCTTTTTTTCTTTATGTTTAGTCTTGTTCGGCGTCGTAAATATAATCTTTATCAATGGCAATCAGGCCAATCGTTTCTCAATAATTGTTATGCTTTCCGCCACCAGCATCTTATGGCTGACTCGCTGCATATTTCAAATAATATATCCGCAGGGCTCGCTAAATCCGTTAATTCAATATGGAATGCTGGCTTTATTTATTCTAACGACCCTAAGTTTTTTGATCTCTTTGTATCTTGTGAGTACTCAATAAAATACTGCCGCTGCTGAATATCTGAAGCTGCTGAGATGATAGGGGGGGAATAAGCCTTCAAGCCTGATAGCCTTTTGCCTCTAAGTCTTAGCCTTTTCTACTCCCAAAAGCTAAAGGCGAAGGCAGAAGGCGATAGAAGAGAAAAATGCCTCGACCCGATGATCATCAGACCATTCAGCGCCGGGGGCTATCTCAATGATTATACCCAACACCATGGATGAAAAAAAGACCTGAATAGGCAATAATTTGTCAAATAATCATTTTTTTCTCCCCCATGCGTCGAAAAAACTGCTTATTAATTTGCCGACTAATGTTATATTTGAATTCCTCCGAAAAGATTACGACAGCATATAGTTACTTATATATTGGATGTTTATTTTGTATTGTCAGCGGCTATTTGTTCTAATCTTTCCAGTATATCTATCATAGCTTGTGTGTCTTGCTTGCAATATATTTCCAGATGATTCCGAACATTTTCTTTGTCTTTTTCATCGACACTATTAAAAGTAACCCTAATATATTCAGCGGCGGCAGTACCCCCTTCGCATATTTCCAACCCCTCATAGCTGCAATCAGTTAATACGGGTAAAATAGCTTTAATAGATGTACTGCCTTTTTGTTTGGGATCATAGTAAAAGAACTTATCGAAAGGTTCTTCTAAATCAATTATGCGCCCATTAATATTATTATTAAACCAATCACTATATTCTGGAAAGTCTTCAGACGCCTCTTTTAATCTACCTCTTTCAAATTTAGCGTTATAGGTTATTATTGAGCCCCTATCGCCCAATAGTGCTTTAAGCTGGGACAATAATTCGGGCCTGGGATCAACATCCCCTTTGGCTAAATAGCTATGATGTTCTGCTTTTTCCCCGTGCTTCTTTATTATATGCAATGAATATTGGAATGGGATCTTTTGATATGAATGTGTTTTCTCAAAGATAGGGATGGCAGGGTCAATTGTTTCAAAATCTAGAAAATATGCGGGGTATTCAATTTTGTCTATAAATTCCCTAATATTCTTGGTTTTAATTAATGTTGTTCCAGTCTTATGTGCATTAATTTGTTCAATCTTTTGGTCTTTTATCTCGGAAGTTATTGGGATGTCTGATAATTTTGTGATTCCCTTTTCCAGCATTTGGAAGCGAATGCCTTTCATATCCCTTCTTAGCATTAGAACATGATCGGGTGGTAAGATATTGGAGCATTCGTCGTACAATACGCATTTCTTGCAATTTCTGTTAAATATGGTTTTAGGGCGAGCATTGTTTTGTAATATTTCCTCAAGTTTATTTATATTGGCTTCGACAAGGGGGAGGTGGCGATCAATCTCATCATGTACAATCAATTTGATTTTAGGGTCATTCACTTTTTCAGGGGTAATAAAGAGCTTTTCTAATAATAGTTTTTTGCCATCATAAATGTATTTCTTATTAAGATGTAGGATATTAGAATTTCTAATATTTATGCCGGCTTTAGTATATGTATATTTCTGAAATGCAACGTCAGCACAATCAAGGTTAAAGCTCTCACTCAAACAGCAATAATCTTTCTCATCAATCGAATTTTCTGCTTTTACTTCGAGTAAATCCCATGAGTTGTCTTCTGCTGGGATTAATATGTCTGCTAATGCATATGCATGATTATAGATAAACCCTGCCTCAAATAATGGCTTTCGCAATTGTAGTGCTTTTAGCGATTTTTCATGGGTTAGTATTGCCGACGTCTCTTTTTCGATAAGAAGGCCATCAGGAAATAATTTTCTTGCCAATATACCGACTTGAATCCCGCCTTCAATTTTAATTCTTGCGAAAGGGTCAGGTTGTGGAACTTTTGTTGGCTCGTGAATCTTATGCCACAGTAATATTGGACATAATAACCCTTCTCGATATCTAGTCTTCGTAATATAATTCTCATTCATGTTTAACTTATAAACCTCCAGCCTTTATTATCACGTTTGCCAATTACTACTCGGCCTGACACAGAGTTGTCTGCCAGAGAATATAATAATCCTGCTTGTCTCAATTTAAAACCTAGCCATGTCCGGATTTCTAATGAAATGGCTAAACAATGCTTATCTGGGGATAACTCTGCCGCCTCGACCTTACAGTTTCCCCCGCCAACTAACTTAGAGGCTTCTATTGCAATAGTTTGCCAGAGATCAGCTTTATCTGCCTTTTTATTAACCCCATTGAGAAGATTCACTAAGGGTTCGAGCTGAACAGCCCCCCCATTTGATGCAAATTCAAAATATATTGGTATGCCAGTTAATTCACACACACGCAAATCATCGGGGTGACATTGACGGCCACTCCAGAAGCATGATTTAGCTTCTAACGGGGAGCAAAATTTGCCCGCAACAGATTTTATAGCTTCCTGTTCAAGAAGATGTGCTTCTGATAGGCTACTTAGAACAAAGTATTTTTTTAGCGCCTTTTTGCCCGTAACTGCACTTTTATCAAGTTCCGAAGCTAATACTTTCTTCCCTGTTATTTCGCATCTCTCAAGCAACCCAGGCATAACGGTCTTTCCTGTCACTTCACATCTTTCCGCTTCATCTGATAATAGGGGCTTACCCGTTTCCGAACAATAAATGAATTCTTCGCGATGTCCGGTTTTGCCTGAGACTGCGGAGTGTAATTGCTCATCAATGCGATAGCGTTTGCCAGATATTTGGCTAATTGCTATCTCATTCTCAAGAACTTCAGAGTTGCTAAACTCACATCTAGAGAAGAATTGTGGTTCCGCTCTTTTGCCGCTCATGGATGACGTTTTAAGCAAGGATTTAGTAACATATTGATCGGTGATTGCTGATTTCTCAACTTCATCGATTAAGACTCGTTTATTACTTAAAGAACAAATAACAATATGTTCAGGAAGGGCCAATCTGCCACTCAGTTCTGATGGAGTAAGTAAGTGTTTCATCACCCGAGTATTGCTAATAACGCACTTGTCCAGGCAGTCGCGGGGGACAACTCGGCCCGTCTTCATACACTTGTCCATATCGGGGCCCTTATTAATCTCGGCTGTTGACGGAGTTAGTGCCAGCATGCTTGTATACTCAAATCCCGGGTCTAATTGATAAGTCACATCTATTACTAATCTACGATGCATCTTTCCATTAAGCCCCACCAACGATAACTCCAGTCTTGGTGTAAAATCATCCTCAAGTTTCTTCCTTTTGCGAGCATCATCTCCTGCCGCATTCATTTCTTGTGTCCTTCTTTCGGTGTAGAATCGGCAAAATTCCGAGATGCTAGGATCAGAGATCGCCTTTTCATTTAATTTGTCCGTAATTAAACCAACAGAAGTAGGATTTTCAATTATCTCATTTATTGGGTCTAGCCATTTTTTAGACGCGCCACTAAAATGCTCACTTGGGGTACAATCAACTTCAACGAGCCGTTCATATCCATCATGAGCCACAGTTGCCCTAACCCTCATTAGTGCGGTGCCGTTAAAACAACGAACTATTTCCTTGGTAGTTACTGTTTTATATGTGCTACCAAAACTATTCGCCCAGTTAACGCATAGTTCTTCCGCTATTTTCAACGGATTAGTGTCAATATCTTCGACTCGATGCCACCCATCATACGTGATTCCGCTTACTAAACGTTCAAAGGAGGATGATCCCGGCGCATATAAAGTACTTCTTACTCCTATTACTTCGTTGTGATCAAAACGAATTACTTCTTTTTCTCTCCCAGATTCGGCCGAATATAATCCATTTGAAATAGGAGACAATCGCATCCCTTGAGAAGCCAAGGCGGACAATACAAAATTGCGGGCATCCATTGATTGCGTTTGACGAGGCAACCTCGGGCATCTAGGCCCAGAAAATTCGTCGTCCATTCCGCCTAACAATGAATTTATATTGTTTTCTTCTCGCTCTAATTCTTTTTTCGCTTCAGCAATACTATTAGCAGCTGAACGTGCTTCAAGCTCAACGTCTTTTCCGGCCAAAGAGGCTATAACAAGGCGCCGGATTTTTTCCTCAAAACTGGTAGAGACATCCTCTTCATTATCATCTAAATTGGAGGCTTCTAATAAGGCTTCTACATCTCCAATGGCATGTGCGGCCAGCTGCAGCTTTTCCATGAGTCTTCCAACAATATATTCCTCAAAAGTGCCTTGTAATATAATATTAAAAATGCATACGCTTGCATGCTTCGAGGCTAGCCTCTGAATTCGTCCTATTCGTTGCTCAACGATCATCGGATTCCAGGGTAAATCATAATTGATTAACACATTAGCTGCTTGTAAATTAACGCCTTCAGAGCCGGCTTCGGTGGAAATAATTACATGTATTTCTGGAGGAATCGTTTTTAATTTAGCAATGGTAGTTTGATTTCGTGGGCCTGATTCCCCGTTTATTAGACCGCATGATATTCCCCGAGATTCAAGGAAATCTTGGATTGTTATTTGTGTCTCTCTGCGACAAGTAAATACAATCATTCGCCAATGCTCGGGCTGTTCTTTTCTAAGTTTTTCAACTAAGACATTTAGGCCGTTTAATTTAGCAGTTATCGGCATCCGATCAACAACTGCTTGTACGGCTTTGGCTAGTAACTCTGATACTGTCCCCTTACGAGCCATTGTATTTAATTGGGCCGCTAAAGCATGGGGACTGCTTATTAATGCCTGAAGAATAGAGATTTGAGCAAGTCGGTTAAGCTTTTGTATTGGTTTAGCAATAATATCTATTAATTCAAGTTCTTCTTTGGTCGGATCAACTTTATGAAGCTCAACGACCCTTTCCGGAAAATATAGCTTTGCATCTGCGCGCCTTACTCTAGACATGTAACTATAAACAATAGAGCGGAATTCGTCTTTCCTTTCAACCTTTAACTGTCTTGCTTGAGTGCGACCATCAGCAATATATTTCCTGGCAAAAATGCCTTCGCTTCCAAACGGATTCTCGTGCCCACGAGCGACGGTTAATAAATCAATTAATGAATAAAGGTCCCAAAGCCTATTGTGAATAGGGGTGGCAGTAAGCATAAGAACATATTTAAACAGTCTATCTGCTAATGCTTTTCGAAAACGCAACGCGACTTGAGGAGTAGGATCTACTCCATATAGATTACGAAGTTTATGTGCTTCATCAAGGATAAGCATTTCATATCCAACTTTGGCAAGTGCGTCAAAATGTAAACGCGCTGAATGGTAAGTTGTTATAACTGCCCCAGCGTCGTCTGGGGGTTTAGCTTTAACAAGTTTGCTTCCGACAGCTTCAATTGAAGGGATTCCGAATTTTAGGTCGAGTTCTTCTCGCCATTGAGGCATTAGTAGCTTTGGGCAAACGATTAGTATTTTAGATATTCTCCCGCGAGATATTAATTCGCTCATTACCAGGCCGGCACTTATGGTTTTTCCTAACCCAACATCGTCAGCAAGCAATGTTACTGGGAGTCGGCGACAAAATGTCATTAAATTGGTGACTTGATGGTGATAGGGTTCGAGCCGGTCATGCCATTTAGTTTCTGACCTTATATCTTCACGATTTTCGATTACAATGGGCTCCATTAAGTCCCATTCAAGTGCTGCTCGGTATAGGGCGTAATCGTTGGGGTTAGAGGAGTGTCTCAATGTCTTACTATGAAATTGTAGATTAGAGATTGTCATAATAATTTATGTCAGCTATTTAATTATACGCCATTTTTGGGAATAAGTAAGATATTTGCCTTAAATATTTGGCGTTTTTCTTTAATTGAGGGCAAAATAATTGTGTTTATGAGCAGCGGGCGCGCATCTATCTGAATGGGGCTTGAATGTTCGTGCCCGCTGGGGAGGGAGAGGGGTGGGGCGAAGGCTAAAGGCCATCGGCAATAGAAGAGAGAGAATTGCCTCGACCCTCTGGCTCTCAAACCATTCAGTGCCGGGCAATCACTCTGATTATACCCAACACCATTCATGGATGCAAGAAAAAAGACCTACACAGGATGTGAGCTTGTCAAAGAAGCGGTTTTTTCTCCCCCATACGTCGAAAAAACCGCTTCTTGATATATGCCCATACAAGGGGCGCTTTTAAGCTGTGATTTTTGAACTATTCTTTCCCAAGCGTTCAAGTTCTTCGCTGTAATGGGAGAAACCATGTCGTACTTCAATATTCTGCCTTCTAACGCTTCTTCGAAACATTTTTATTTGTTTGTCTGTCCATTTAGGATGTATATAATATTCTTCGCTGGTCTGTTCCCTCCGGGGGTAATAACTTTCAGAGATTTGGTCTAATGGGCGATATCTACAATCAGATATTTGCACTCCCCAACTCTTACATCGTCTTATCTTTGTTAGCATCTCACGATAATCATGCTCGTGATTGTAAAGCATAAACACATAGATATCTTTTGCCGGATATCCAGCAGCAACAAGCATTTTGATCTGCTTCTTAATTAGCTTCCATTGATTATAACCATGGTCCCATGCAATTCTAGGGTTAATAAACCTGGCCTGTTTAAGCATCTTTGCTATTTCTGGGGTAAGCAATCTCCCATCAATTCCGCACTGGCTCTCAGAATACACCACTCTTCCATTATGCTTCGCATTCATTAGTTCTTTTAAAATATCTTTAATAAAGGGGTTTCCCAATAAATTGTTATCATAGAATATAATTCGATTACTACATATCTCGTCTTTAATACTCTTTTTATGAGTGAAGCGGGGCTCTATCCTCCAAGTTCCACAAAACGCACATCGTCTCAGACAGCCCCGTGAAGTATGAATAATTTGATAATCGACGTTAACTAGTTCATAAGCTGGGCGAAATTTCTCAACCTTTTCATTTACCCCAATAAATACTTCATCGCATCCCGATTGCTTGCAGTGTTCCGGCATTAAGGACGCATAGATGCCGCCAACAATAACTTTTGCCTTTGGATAGGTCTCTTTATAATATTTGACGCTTTCCCATACATATTTTGACCAATACGTAAATAAAGATGTAATTTTTATCTGATTCGGATAAAAATCATCAAAATATTGATTACCCCTAACTAACTTAATGACATCTCCCTTATCCCTATGATAGCTCGCGAGCTTAAGTAGCCCGATTGGTAAAAAGTCCCTATGATTTTTACTCTTGGCGGGTATTGGGAAATTTGGCTCAACTAACAATATTTTTTTCTTTGTCATGTCTTATTAATTTTATTCAGAATATCGTCCGAGCGCTTACTAATCTTTCCGAGCTCAAATATGCACTTTTTAACTAGCTGATCCCCATTATCAATAATATCCTCTTCGATACTTGAATTAGCTAGCCACTCTCGGAATCTATGCAATTTTTCAAACACCGCATTCCCAGCACCCCCGGCATATGCTCTCTCGTAAGCATCCTCAAATTTGATTTTGCCAGAAATGAATCCTTTTATTATTTTGGGGGTTGATTTTGAAATGGGGACTAATTTATCTCTGATATCTATGGCTTTAGTGATTTCGCCGACTTTGATCTTACAAACAATTGAATGATCGAAATCACTATGTGTTTCTCTTGCCCTGCTAATGTCTCTTGATTTAAGATATTCCTCATAATAACTCCAATGATTTATGTCTGTGTCGTTGTGGGTAAACATAAACTCATATACTTCAACGAGATGTTCCATTTCGCTTTTCTTTAAGCCTAATTCGTGCTGTATCTTCTCTAAGGAGACCTTTTGAAGCTTATGCCTTCTATATAGATAGCCAGCCTGTTCATATGGCTGCCAATCCTTTCTCCCAATTATATGATATTCGCCTAAAAGGGTGAACACCAGATCGTTACTTATATCATGAGGGAGAATCTTGCATTTTATCTTTCCCCACTGGATAGGGTCCTTTTTTGATAAAGTTCTATAAGCAGCTAATCGGCTATTTCCTTCTAACACAACAAAGTCCCCACCTCTGACAATAATGGGGTCGGTCAACCCTCCATTTGCCTTTATCGATTGAATCAATAAACGAACATGTTCTTTGTCGGATAGCCTTTCTTCTATTTCGTTTTGGCTAAGCGATTTTTCTCCCGCATATATAATCGAATATATCCTAGGATTATCCGCGTAATATTTAAGCTTTTCATGATTGATGAACCCAGATTCAACTTCTATCTCTTTTCCACTGATTGTTATATAGTCTTTTGTAAAAACATCTTTTTTCATGACCAGCCCCCCTGTTATTTAATGTTCAGAGCTTCCTTGAAGATATCAATAAATGAATATGATATTTGGCTGCTAAAATATTCTTTCGATATATCTCCATGGGTTAGTTTTGCCGATAGTTCTTTTGCCCGCAATAATGCATCTATCCATAAATCCACAGAGTCTTCCATGATCAGATTGTACACGTAGCACTTTTTTGTTTGCGATATTCTATGGATTCTATCTTGGGCCTGAGAATAATCATCTAAGCTGAAGGACCTATCATAAAAGATCGCATGATTCGCGACCGTTAATGTTAAGCCCTCCTTAGCCGCTCCGGGGGTGGCTATCAACACCTTCACGTCTTTCTCTTTAATAAATTCATCAATAGAGCAATTTCGATCGACAATAGGCATTTTCCCGTGCACTTTTCTTGGGTTAAATTCCTTGAGATAAACAAATAACTGGTCAGCATTTTCAGTAAAAGTTGTCCATACAATGCATTTTTCATTTTTCCGACATATATTTAAAACAAGCTCGTATAAATATGGGCATTTACCAGGCTCTTCTGAGTATTTTTCGTCTACTAGTTTTGGGTTGGATGCGATTTGAATCAATCGTAATAACCTTTTCAAGATCATCTCGGCGTCTTCTTCTTGGGGGATGCCTTCCTTCACCACAATAGCCTTCATGCTGTCGCGTATATCCCTATACAAATCATATTGTTTTGGCTCCCAAGAAGTAATAATGTTTTCAAATATTTTATCTGGTAATTTAATGACGCCACTGCTTTTCGTTTCTCTTACGGTAAACCCTGATATTTTATTAAAAATATCGGATAAGTAGTCTTCGAACGCCCCTTGTCTCTTCTTAGAGTCTTTTAACCCCTTATCAAGGTCAGTATTTGCCTTAAATTCATCAAAGGCATCTCCCAAACTCATCCCACGATCTAGAAAATATATTTGCGACCAAATATCATATGGTCGATTTGCCACAGGCAGTCCTGTCATTATTATTCTTTTATGAAATAATGGGGCTAGTTCGAATAGCGCTTTCGATACTCCAGATTTGTGATTTTTTATCTTTGTTGACTCGTCCAGGATAACGGCCACGGTCCTTGTTTTGAGAAACAACTTAAATCTTTCTTTTTCTGTTTTTATCGCTTCGTAGTGAGTAATCATAAGGCGAGAAGGGCTATTAAAAGCGAAATAATTTGATCTTTTGTTTTGAGTGATTAATCTTGGTCGAATATGGCTGTGCGCAGAAAACTCTTTTTGCCAATTGCTTATTAATCCCTTTTTGACTACAAATAATACAGTGTCTACGTATTTATGTTCTAGCCAATAGAGCATTACATCAATTGCAATTTTTGATTTTCCAAGGCCTTGTTCGTGAAATATTGCAGCATATTCTAGGTCGCAAACGGTCTTAACGGCCTGATCTTGGTATGGGAAAGCCTTGAACTTTGGATTAATATTGGGCTCCTTGTCAAGGTTTATTATTTGCATAAATTAATAATATAATGGGTTAATCATTTCTGTGTGGACTTGTTCACAATGCAGCTTTTTCTTCAACACATCGATTATTGATTTTGCGCAATTAATTATATTAAGCGGGGTTGCAACTACCAATTTGCAATCGCTGTTCTTTTTGCAGTATTCTAAATAGGCGGTAAATTGAATTTCTGAATGATCGGACTCCAGGTCTATTTGGGTTGTTTTCGCTTCGCCAATAACAATATTTTTACTTTTTCTTCCTTGAGCAAATACATCCGGCTTGCAAGTGTTTATTGAGGGAGGGAGCTCGTCGGTGAACATTGCGTTTTCGGAATCGACGTATAAGATCATTTCTTCATTGTAGTATTTGTGTACCCATTTTACGATTGCGCCAACCAGCGTTTTATGCGTAGTCGATTCGGGCAAATTATTGCTCACTCCCCTTGATTAAATTGGAAAAGGAGATCAGCTCATCTTTCGTTTCTAGCAATGCTTCCAATTCAGGGGAGGATGCGTCTTCTTTGTACCTTGTGATTTCCTCGAAGTTAATTTTCCTAAGTTTCTCAGAAAGCAGTTTGGCAACCTGTATCAAGGACAGGCTGCTTTGGTCGGTTTGAATTATTGCCGAATCGATAAGCGCTAGGGCCGCTTTGTCCCCTCTAGTCATAAATAGTTCTTTTGCTCGTTTATCTGACAATATTGCGGGGAGCCTCCTGACGTTTTCCAACCTCGATATTTTCCTGTCACGGACCCATATAGAAAAATCATTAAGGTTGTTTCCAGAATTAATAATTGCTTCCTTTATTCTTGGCTTCTGTAGCTCAACGAAAGCGCTAAATCTTGTTTCGTCAAATGAACTATCGTCTTCAAGTACTTTTCTGTAATATTGCTCCATGTCTTCGTATGCCGCGATCAACTCTTGGTTTTCCTTTGATTTTCCCCCACAATAGTCAACAACTTGATTCCAAGTAAGATGCTCGCTATCCCTTAAATGTTTAAGGTATCTTGCTTTTGCGTATGGTTGCCATTGACGAACACCAACTAAATGCGCTTGTAGCCTTATTGCATCAACTTGGGCCTCACTTAAATTTTCATGAATAATGCAAGGTATTGTTGTCCAGTCGCCATCCACTTTATTTTTTTGAAAATCCATGTAAATTGCTAATCTTGTATTGCCTTCAATCACCATATATTTCCCATTACTTTTTTTATTCACTAATATAGGATGAATAACGCCATTATTTGTTTTAATAGCTTCTTTTAAGCTGAAAAAACTTGGGCCAGCCTCTGCACTCCCGGGCTCTGCAACGCCCAGGGCTAAATATAATTGTTCTTGCGATACATCGGTGTACATCTTGAGCCAGTGTGCGATTCGTGGGTTTGTTTTGTCCAGTTCTATTTGTGAGATGGGCAATCTGTCGTATTTCATGGTTGACCTCCTAAGCATAACAATTAACAGTTATTATACAACTATTTTATTGTTTTTATAGTATATTCTGGCGATAGCGGGCGCGCATCTATCTGAATGGGGCTGAATGTACGCGCCCGCTATGGGAGGGAAGAAGACAAAGGCATCCATGAATGGGCTGGGTATAATCAGCTGGCTAGCGCGGCACTGAATGGTTTGAGAGCCAGAGGGTCGAGGCATTTTCCCTTTACAGCGAACCATCGCTGATGTTGGGCGGCTTGGAGGCGACGAATGTTGCCGACAAGCCGCCCTATTATTATGATCGGCCGAAAAATCCCCTTCCGCCGCAGGGTCGCGCAGCGGGCCGGAGGCGGCATCGACGCTATCGGAATACAATATTGCCTTCTATGCCTCTTTCGAATTAAATGCCACTTTTCGCTGTGCCTTTTTATGCCTTTTTTTCTTTCTCCAGCTTTCTCATGATAGCATTTTTTTCTTCTTTCCTGTCAAGGGGTCGTTCGCTGATATACATCATTTGAGCCGCTAAGCCTTCTAAGGTAGCTCGCGCCCCTCTGCTACGTCGGCAAAATATCATATTCGAGGTATCGAGTAATATTTTGCCTCCTCCGCGCCCTCCGCACATATGCTCGGCATCTAACTCGCATATGTGCTCCGGGTGACAGGAAGAAAAAAATGCTAGGTCCATTTCATCTTGTTTCAGGAGGTGGCTCATATGTCTCGCATTGCTGGTTTCGTTGGTTCCCGCTCGCTTCCCGCTTCTTTTTCCCCGTTCGTTGCCTCTTTGGTCTCCGCGTTCCGGGCTCGTGGCTTCCTGGTGGCCTCCGGTGGCGCAGTTGGGGCTGATCAGTTCGCCCTTTCCGCCCTGGTTGAGCAGGGGGCATCTGCTTCGGGGGTGGTCTTCTCGGCTTGGTCTTCGGCTGGCGGGTTTCCGGTCTCGGTCCGTCCCTCGGTTGGGCGTTTTCTGGCCGCTGGTGGTCAGGTGGTTTGGGGTTCGGCTTCTCCCGGCGCGGCGCGGCAGCAGGCGG
This sequence comes from Candidatus Margulisiibacteriota bacterium, assembly GCA_041661965.1. Taxonomy (NCBI): domain Bacteria; kingdom Bacillati; phylum Candidatus Margulisiibacteriota; species Candidatus Margulisiibacteriota bacterium. Next base: position 6,140 of record JBAZTH010000002.1, on the reverse strand, counting down.
TCTCCGCGCTTCTGGGGCGCAATCAGCGGCTTATCTCTGCCTGCTCGTGCCTGGTTGCTTTCCTGCATGGTTCGTCCCGGGGCACGCTGTTCACGGTGCGTCAGGCAGTCAGGCGCGGCATTCCGGTTTATGTGTTTCTCTGCGGCGGTGGGGCCTCATTGCCCGCTGATCTCGCCAGTCATTGCTTCGTTTTAAACAAGCCTGCCATACCGGCAGGCAGGGAGGTGTTTTAGTATGCCGTTTTATCCAATTCACCCTTGCTGTTATTGCGACAAGAGGCAAGCCGGGGTTATCTGTAGTATGGCCCAAAAGGTCGAGTGCAATAAGTTCTTGGCTTACATCCAAAAACTTAATAGCATGAACGCCCAGCAAGTTTTGATAAAAGAGCTTAAGTATTTGATCTCAAATAAAGGAGGAAATTGACCATGAAAGCAGCAATCTATACCAGGGTCTCTACCGATAGCCAAGCCGATGTTGAGTTTAATTCCTGTGCGACCCAGGAGTCAAAGATCAGGTCGTTTGTTAGCAGTCAGGAAAAGATGGATATTTACAAGGTCTATTCGGACCAGGGCTACACGGGCGCAAATACGGACCGCCCGGCGTTGAAGGAAATGCTCCACGATATACAGCAAGGCAAGCTCGATATAGTTATCTCGTACAAGATCGATCGGCTGACCAGATCGCCCAAAGACTTCTATCAGCTTATAGAAATATTTGAGAGGCACAACGTTAGCTTCCTTTCGATAACCGAGCGCTTTGATACCTCAACGCCATCCGGTCGACTGCTACGGAATATAATGCTGACCTTCGCCCAATTCGAGCGGGAGCTTATCAGCGAGCGGATCAGGGACAAGATACTCGAGAAGGCCAGAAAGGGGTTGTGGGGGCCTGGCAGAGCACCATTTGGCTACGAGAGGGATGGCAACAAGCTGGTCATCGTTCCCAAAGAGGCCGAAATAGTCAAAACTATCTTTGAGGACTTTTTGGAGACCCATTCAACACAGCGGATTTACGACAAGCTTAAAGCTAATAAACAGTTTACCCGCTCCGGCCTGCCTCATTCTAAAACCGGCTTAGATTCGATCCTGAAAGGCGTTGTCCATGCCGGGATGGTCGAGCATAAGGGGACAATATATCAGGGCCTTCACACGCCGATCATCTCCAAAATGATTTTCGATGAGGTCCAGAACATCAGGAAAGACCATATTCGGCCCAAGAAGATGACAACCTTTAACTTTTCGCTATTTCCCGGCTTGATCCGCTGTAAAGAGTGCGGCTCGGCTATGTGCGCGGTGTTCACCAACAAGGTCAAATATGCCAATAACAAGCGGACCAGATATTTCTACTACCGCTGTTCAGTTATCGATAAGCGAGATCGGTCATTCTGCGACATCCGACAGGTGAGCGCCGACCGGCTGGACAAGTTTATCATCGATAACCTTGATAGGATCAGGAATAACAGACAATACCTTGATAGTTTGACCTACGTGCTCAATAACGATAGCAATGGTGGCTTGAGTGGGTGCGAACCAGGTGGGGGTTACTCACCGATAAAGACCGAAAGAGTCCAGGAGATACTAAAAGCCGTCATTGACGCGGCAAAACTGAAGGGAAAAACTGAGAAACGCCTGGTCATAAAAAGGCACATCGAAAAGGTCATTTATTCGAAAGAGACGATAGAAGTCAAACTATTGTATTCCGATAGCGTCGATGCCGCCTCCGGCCCGCTGCGCGACCCTGCGGCGGAAGGGGATTTTTCGGCCGATCATAATAATAGGGCGGCTTGTCGGCAACATTCGTCGCCTCCAAGCCGCCCAACATCAGCGATGGTTCGCTGTAAAGGGAAAATGCGCCATGAAGGACTTGAACCTTCAACCAACTGATTAAGAGTCAGCTGCTCTACCAATTGAGCTAATGGCGCTTAAAACCTAGACGGATATGCCGAGGACAGGAGTTTCCGCCAAAGGCGGATGCGCCTTCGGCGCAGAACCGGGTGTCTGCCTCGATAATTCAAATGGGCGAGAGAGGATTTGAACCTCCAAGCCTTACGGCACATGGTCCTAAGCCATGCGTGTCTGCCAGTTCCACCACTCGCCCTTGTGGATAGGAAACGGGCCCGAGAGGGATCGAACCTCCGACCTACGGATTAGAAATCCGTTGCTCTATCCAACTGAGCTACGGGCCCCCAAGGTTAGCGGGAGACGAGATTCGAACTCGCGACATCCACCTTGGAAGGGTGGCGCTCTACCAACTGAGCTACTCCCGCGCCCCTAATAACCTTTTAATTGGGCCCAGGATTATTCTTCTTTGAGCGTACTGCCGCTTTTGTTCATCCACATCGCGAACAGGATCAGCAGCAGGCCGACGGTAACGATGATCGTCTTGATCTCGAAGCCCAGGTTCTGCACGGTGAGCGGCAGGATCAGGATCGCGACCAGGTTCATGACCTTGATCAGCGGATTGAGCGCCGGACCGGCAGTATCTTTGAACGGATCGCCGACGGTATCGCCGATGACCGAGGCTTTGTGAGCTTCGCTTCCTTTGCCGCCATGCAAGCCCATTTCGATCACTTTTTTAGCATTGTCCCAGATCGCGCCGGAGTTGGAGAGGAGCACGGCCATGATCTGTCCGACTATGATCGCTCCGACCAGGAAGCCCCCCAAAGCTGCGGTGCCGAAAGCAAACGCGACGATGATCGGGGAGACAACCGCTAGGATTGCCGGGCCGATCAGTTCTCTCTGCGCGGCGATGGTGACGATGTCAACGCATTTATCGTATTCCGGTTTGTTCTTTCTTTGCATAATGCCGGGGATCTCGCGGAACTGCCGGCGAACTTCTTCCACGACGGTGATCGCCGCTTTACTGACCGCTCTGATCAGGAATGAAGAGAAGAGGACCGGGATCGAACCGCCGATCAGCAGGCCGATGAAAACATCGGGTGAATTGATCTGAATGCCGGTCGCGATCAAGCCGCCTTCTTCCACGAAGGAGCGGAAAAGGGCGATCGCGGCGATAACCGCGGTCGCGATGGCAAAACCCTTGGTCAGCGCTTTGGTCGTGTTGCCGACCGCGTCAAGCTTGGAAACGATCTTTTCGGCGCGGCTCCCCTGTCCGCGATAGGTGCCGGACATTTCAAAAATACCGTTGGCGTTATCGGCGATCGGGCCGTAGGTGTCCATCGCCAGAATGAAGCCGGTGGTGGTGAGTAGCCCCAGGCCGGCCAGCGCGACGCCGTAAGCGGAAAGAGCGACGTTGCCGCCGAAGATCGCCATGGAGGCGAAGATCGTGGCGGCGATGGCGATGATCGCCCAGAAGGACGATTCAAGCCCGAGGCCGAAACCGGTCAGGATCGTGGTCGCGGAACCGGTCTTGGCCGAATGCGCGGTCTCTTTGACCGGCCGGTGTTCCGTATGCGTGAAGTAGTTGGTCATCGCTTCGATGGTGATCGCCAGGATGATACCGACCAGGGTGGCCAGCGAGAAGCGCCAGTCGGGGAGGCCGGTCTTAGGGTCTTTTAGATAGAAGTAATTGACGGTCACAAAGCCGATGATCGAGGAGATGGCCGCGACATAGAAGCCGAAGTTGATCGGTTTCATCGGGTCGCCGATCTCTTCAGTATCTTCACCGCGGACCGCCCAGGTCCCGATGATCGAAGCGAAAACTCCGATCGCGCGGACGAGGAGCGGATAAACGATCAGCTTGAGGGCCATTAGCGAGGCCGCGGCGCCGTAGTAAAGCTGGAATTGCTTGTCGGCCAGAGTGGCGGCGCCAAGGATGATCGCCGCGACGAGGGTGACTTCATAGCTTTCGAACACGTCCGCCGCCATACCGGCGCAGTCGCCGACGTTGTCGCCGACGTTATCGGCAATGACCGCCGCGTTGCGGGCGTCATCTTCCGGGATGTTCTGTTCGACTTTACCGACGAGGTCGGCGCCGACGTCAGCCGCTTTGGTGTAGATGCCGCCGCCGATTCTCATGAATAGGGCGACCAAACATCCACCGAAACCGAAGCCGACGAGAACTTTCATCGCGTTCTCGCGGAAGATCAAGAAAATTGCCGTTGCGCCGAGCAGGCCGAAGCCGACGGTGAACATGCCGGAAACCGTCCCGGCCTGGAAGGCGACTTCCAGTGCTTTTTTAAAGCTGGTCAACGCGGCGTTGGCTACGCGAACATTGGCCCGGACCGCCAAGCTCATGCCGACATAACCGGCGCCGGCCGAGGCGATCGAACCGAGCAAGAAGGCGATCGCGATCCCCAGCGGGAGGGTTGGATTACCGGCGTAAACCGGCAGGTAAATGAAGTACAGGGCGATGCCGATCAAGGCGATAAAAATCCCCATGACCTTGAATTGGCGGGAAAGATAGGCGCTGGAGCCGTCCTGAATCGCTTTGGCGACCTCCACCATTTCTTTGGAGCCGGCCGGGGCGTCGAGCACCTTCCAAGCGAGATAGATCCCGTACAAGATAGCGATGATAGCGGAACCGAAGACGAACCAGAGCAGATTCATTTCAACCATTCGCAGGGCCGGAAGCACAACATTTGATTCAGACATTTTTTTCTCCTTTCGAAAATTAAAATTAAGCCCCAAGAAAAGCCAATTTATTTTAACAAATTAGCGGACAAAACACAAGACGGCCTTTCCCGGCGTTGACAATTGGCCGTCTTGGCATTACAATTGCCCCTTGTGTGCCTGCGATGGGGAATGGCTGCTTAATAATTAGGCAGTCATAATTTTTAATTAAGAAAGGTAATTGTTAGTGCAAGGTCTGATTTTATCGTTCCTAATTTTGGGGCCGATCGCTTTTGGTCTGGCCGCCTATTTTGCCAAGGGCCCGCTCTTGCGCAACTTCTTGATTATTGCCGCGGCGGTGGTGACCGCTGTTTTCGGCTTGCTTCTCCCTTTCCAGGGTTCGTTTAACTTCTCTTTGTCGGCTTCTTACGCCGGTCCGGCTTTCCTGATCGAACTCGCCTTAATTTCCCTTTTCATATATATAGGGGTTAATCGGCGCAACTGGCTGGTTGCTGGTTTGGCCGGGGTTCAGTTGGTCCTGGCCCTGGTCGAAAAATTCTATCCCCGCCATGGCGAAGAGCAGGCCGCGACCTTTGTGATCGACCCATTGTCAATCATCCTGGTTTTGATCATTTCGGTCATTGGTTCGCTGATCCTGATCTACGCTATCGGTTACATGGCCAAGCATGCCGAACATTCCCCGAAGAGTGCCGCGCCGCTCGGGCAGTTCTTCTTTTTTCTGATCGCTTTTCTGGGCTTTATGAACGGCCTGGTCCTGGCCAACGATTTCCGCTGGCTGGCGATCTTCTGGGAAGCGACCACCCTTTGCTCTTTCATGCTCATCGGGACCGATGGGACTGAAGAAGCTAAACAGAGCGCGACCCGGGCGATCAACATTAATATCTTCGGCGGGACCGCGCTAGCCTTAGCTCCGGTCCTCGCTTTGTACCAGGGTGGGGGAGAAAGTCTTTCCGGCATTATGAGCGCTGGATTGTTGATCCCGCTGGCCCTGATCTGTCTGGCTTCTTTTACTAAATCAGCCCAACTGCCGTTCCAGAGCTGGCTGCTGGGGGCGATGGTCGCGCCGACCCCGGTTTCCGCCCTTCTTCATTCCAGCACCATGGTCAAGGCCGGTTCGTACATTATATTGAGGATCGCGCCGGCGATGATCGGCACGCCGCTGGCGAACATTATCGCGATCATCGGCGCCTTGACCTTTATGGGGGCGTCCGCTTTGGCGATCGGCCAGAGCAACGGGAAAAAAGTCCTGGCCTATTCGACGATCGCCAACCTCGGCTTGATCGTCGCCTGCGCCGGGATCAATACGCCGCTCGCTTTTGCCGCCGCGATCATGATCCTGTGCTACCACGCGATCTCCAAAGCCTTGCTCTTCCTTTGCGTCGGTACGATCGAGCAGACGATCGGCAGCCGCGATATCGAGGATATGAGCGGGATCATGTTCAAGATGCCGGTGACGACGACTATCGCGATCATCGGGATGATCTCGATGCTTGCCTTGCCGTTCGGTCTCCTGATCAGCAAATGGATGGCGATCGAAGCGGCGGTCCGTTACCCACTGGTCCTTTTCATGATCATTATCGGCAGTGCTCTGACGATCTTTTTCTGGGC